>JAPHTQ010000040.1 GCA_026196275.1 Gammaproteobacteria bacterium | reverse complement strand
TGTAGTGGCATAGTTAATTTGGCCACCTGATTATGGGTGATATTATCATCATCAAGACAATCAGGTGACAAAATGGCTAAGACGAGAAGGACATACAGTCCGGAATTTAAATTGGAAGCGGCCCAGCTTGTGGTAGATCAGGGCTACACCGTCAAAGCCGCATGTAATGCGGTAGGTGTTGGCAAATCCACCATGGAGTATTGGGTTCGTCAGCTGCGCCAAGAGCGTCAGGGAGAGACACCCAAGACCTCGGCACTTACTCCTGAGCAGCGCCGTATCCAGGAGTTGGAGAAACAACTCAGGCGCGTTGAAGAGGAGAAAGAGATCTTAAAAAAGGCTACCGCTCTCTTGATGTCGGACTCGCTGAACAATTCGCGATAATTTCACGACTCCAAGAGAGCTATGCGGTGAACCGCTTATGTGAGGTATTTGAGGTTCATCGCAGCAGTTACCGGGCCTGGTACACACGCCCCAAGGGAATGACAGCACAAGAGCAGCACTTGCGAGGGCGCATCAAAGCCGCCCATGCGTTCAGTAACGGCTCTGCAGGAGCAAGAACCGTTGCTCGCATCGTTACAGACGAAGGCACGCCCCTGAGTCGTTACCGTGCCAGCAAGCGAATGGCAGCGATGGGACTGGTAAGCAGCCAGCAGCCGAAGCACCGCTATCGCAAGGCAGACCAGCCCCACATTGGTGTACCGAACCTCCTGGAGCGCCAGTTCGATGTAGAGGCCCCTGACAAGGTCTGGGCGGGCGATATTACCTACGTCTGGACCGGAAAACGCTGGGGTTATCTGGCGGTCGTGCTCGACCTGTTTGCGCGCAAGCCGGTCGGCTGGGCGCTATCGCTTAATCCTGATAGCGAATTGACCAAGAAGGCCCTGACGATGGCTTATGAGTCACGAGGCGAACCACAGGGCGTGATGTTCCACTCGGACCAAGGGTGCCAGTACACAAGCCTGGCATTTCGCCAACAACTCTGGCGCTATCAAATGGTGCAGAGCATGAGTAGACGGGGTAACTGCTGGGACAATAGTCCGATGGAGCGATTCTTCAGGAGCCTGAAAACAGAGTGGATTCCGGAGATTGGATACCCCTCATTCGAGGAAGCAAAGCATGGCATCACGGATTATGTCATCGGGTATTACAGCCAATTCAGGCCGCATACTCACAACAATGGACTGGCGCCCAATGTGGCGGAGAAGTTGTACTGGAATGCCCATAAAGGCGTGGCCAAAATGACTTGACCACTACAAAGACAGCTGTTGCGGCTCGCAGGAAGGATTATTGTGTGGCCTCAGTTGCACCTGTGGAATCCATGTCATTCAAGCATGTCGCTCGAAAACTCTGCGCCTCCGCGCCTCTGCGGTGAGACCGTTTTTTAATTACCCTTGAACTTCATTCATAAACCTTGTGCTTGTATTCGCACAGGTCCTCGATGATGCACGCCTCGCACTTGGGTTTGCGTGCGGTGCAGATATAGCGCCCGTGCAGGATCAGCCAGTGGTGGGCGTCTTGCAGGAACTCCTTCGGTATGAACTTCAGTAGTTTCTTCTCCACCTCGAGCACGGTCTTGCCTTTGGCGATGCCGGTGCGGTTGGCGACGCGGAAGATATGGGTGTCCACCGCCATGGTGGGATGGCCGAAGGCGGTGTTGAGTACTACATTGGCGGTCTTGCGACCGACTCCGGGTAGTCCCTCCAGTGCCTGGCGCTCTTGCGGTACTTCGCTGCCGTATTGTTCGATCAGGATGCGACAGGTCTTGATGATATTAGCGCTTTTGGAGTTGAACAGGCCGATGGTCTTGACGTACTCCTTGAGGCCATTCTCACCGAGAGCAAGGATTGCCTCCGGGGTATTGGCAACAGCAAAGAGCCTGTCAGTGGCCTTGTTGACTCCCTTGTCGGTGGCCTGTGCCGAGAGGATGACCGCCACCAGCAGCTCAAAAGGGCTGCTGTAATGCAATTCGGTGGTCGGTTGCGGGTTCTCGGCGCGAAGCCGGGTGAATATTTCGATACGCTTTTGCTTATTCATTGGTGGGGGGCAGTCGCTGTCCGGTCAGGTACGTTAGCGAATCACCCTGCGACCGCGCTCAGAGCATCTCCGAGGCGAAGTCGGCCAGGCGTGAACGCTCACCACGCAGCAGGGTCATGTGACCGCTGTGCTCCCACTCCTTGAAGCGATCCACCACATAGGTCAGCCCCGAGTTGGTTTCGGTCAGATAGGGGGTGTCGATCTGGGCGATGTTGCCTAAACATATCATCTTGGTGCCGGGGCCGGCGCGGGTGATCAGGGTCTTCATCTGCTTTGAGGTCAGGTTCTGTGCCTCGTCGATGATGATGAACTTATTGAGAAAAGTGCGTCCGCGCATGAAGTTGAGTGAGCGGATCTTGATACGTTTGTTCAGCAGGTCGTTAGTGGCTGCCCGCTCCCAGTCGCTGTTATGTTCGGACTGGGTCAGTACCTCGAGGTTATCCATCAGTGCCCCCATCCAGGGGGTCATCTTCTCCTCTTCGGTACCGGGGAGGAAGCCGATGTCTTCACCTACCGAGACGGTAACACGGGTCATAATGATCTCGGCATAGCGCTGCTCGTCGAGGGTCTGTGCCAGACCGGCGGCGAGGGTCAGCAAAGTCTTGCCGGTTCCGGCCTGGCCGACCAGTGTGACGAAATCGATCTCCGGATCCATCAGCAGGTTGAGAGCGAAATTCTGCTCCCGGTTACGCGCGGTGATGCCCCAGACATTATGATTCTGGCTGGCGAAGTCGCGGGTGGTCTCGATAATGGCGTCGCCGTCCACTACGTTGCGCACGATAGCCTGAAAGCCCGCTTCCTCATCGCTCTGTTGGATAAACTGGTTGGGGTACCACTCATCCACTCCTGGCCCGCTGAGGCGATAGAAGGTGCGTCCCTCTTCCTGCCAGGAGTGCATCTCCTTGCTGTGCTGTTCCCAGAAGTCATCGGAGATCTCGCTCATGCCGCGGTAGAGCAGCTCCACATCCTCCAGTACCTGGTCGTTGCGGTAGTCCTCGGAGTGGATGCCGAGGATCGCCGCCTTGATGCGCATGTTGGTGTCCTTGGAGACCAGGGTTACGCTGCGTTCCGGTTGCTGGGTCTTCAGCGCCAGAGCGGTGCCGAGAATGGTGTTGTCGGACTTGCTGCCGGGCAGCGAGGAGGGCAGGGAGGCCTCCAGGGTCTCGGTCTGGAAGAAGAGATTGCCGCTGGGGATCTTGCTACTGTTGCTCAGGCTGCCCTGGGTCAGTGGGATGCCATGGGCTATGGTCTCGGTGCTGATGTTGACCATCAGCTCATCCATGAATCGGCTGGCCTGGCGGGCGTTGCGGGCCACCTCGGAGTGCCCCTTTTTGTTGTTATCCAGCTCCTCAAGCACCACCATCGGCAGGTAGATATCGTGTTCCTGAAAGCGGAACAGGGCGGTTGGATCGTGCATCAGCACGTTGGTATCGAGCACAAAAAGTCGTTTGTCAGCCATGGTCTGTCAGTTCTGTGTTGTTGTAATCGGGTCTGAGCCCTGCGGGGTGTCCCTTTTCGGGCATTACCTGATTCACCCCCGAGAGTGAAGCAGTAAACTAGTGTAGTGTTTCATACTGATTGACGTTTTCAGCGTGACGAGAAGCCGTTAGCTGCAAGGCGCGTTGCGCAGGGAATGGCGCGCCCTTTCCAAGC
>JAPHTQ010000035.1 GCA_026196275.1 Gammaproteobacteria bacterium | reverse complement strand
CGCCTCGACGGCAACATCGGCTGCATGGTCAACGGCGCGGGCCTGGCGATGGCGACCATGGATCTGATCAAGCTCTCCGGCGGCGAGCCGGCCAACTTCCTCGATGTCGGCGGCGGTACCACCGCAGAGCGGGTGGCCGAGGCGTTCAAGCTGATCCTCTCCGATGAGAAGGTGCGGGCCATTCTGGTCAACATCTTCGGCGGGATCGTTCGCTGCGACCTCATCGCCGAGGGGATCATCGCCGCGGTGAAGGAGGTGGATGCACAGGTACCGGTGGTGGTACGTCTTGAGGGGACCAATGTGGAACAGGGGCGCAGGATGCTGGCCGAGAGCGGTCTGGCCATTCAGGCGTCCGAGAGTTTGACCGAAGCGGCGAAGCTGGTCGTCGCCGCGGCGGGGGGAGAATAACTGATGGCGATTTTGATCGACAGAGACACCCGGGTGATCTGCCAGGGCTTCACCGGCAAGCAGGGCACCTTCCACTCCGAACAGGCGATCGCCTACGGCACCAATATGGTCGGCGGCGTCACCCCCGGCAAGGGCGGTACCACCCACCTGGACCGTCCGGTGTTCAACACCGTGCACGATGCGGTGGCAGAGACCGGTGCCGACGCCACCATGATCTATGTGCCGGCGCCGTTTGCCGCCGATGCGATCCTCGAGGCGGCCGATGCGGGGATCGAGACCATCGTCTGTATCACCGAGGGGATCCCGGTGATGGATATGCTCAAGGTCAAGGCGGCGCTCAAGGGCAGTGACTCGCGCCTGATCGGTCCCAACTGCCCCGGGGTGATCACCCCCGGCGAGTGCAAGATCGGTATCATGCCCGGCTCCATTCACCAGAAGGGCAAGATCGGCATCGTTTCGCGCTCCGGCACCCTCACCTACGAGGCGGTGCACCAGACCACCCAGGTGGGGCTCGGTCAGTCCACCTGCGTGGGGATCGGTGGCGACCCGATCCACGGCATGAGCTTCATCGACTGTCTCTGCCTGTTTGAGCGTGATCCGCAGACCGAGGGGATCATTATGGTCGGCGAGATCGGCGGCACCGCCGAGGAAGAGGCCGCGGAGTTCATCACCAAACACATCAGCAAGCCGGTGGTCTCCTACATCGCCGGTGTTACCGCCCCGCCCGGCAAGCGCATGGGCCACGCCGGGGCGATCATCGCCGGCGGCAAGGGTACCGCCGATGAAAAGTTCGCCGCGCTGGAGAAGGCCGGCGTCTCCGTCGTCCGCTCCCCGGCGGAGATGGGCGCGCGTATGGCCGAAGTATTGAAAGCAGGCTAAAAAAATATCACCGCAAAGGCGCAAAGGAATCTTGTTGCCGGCGTAGGATGGGCAAAGGAGCGAGAGCGACGTGCCCATCTGTACATCCGGATGATGGGCACGCAAGCTTCGCCTGCATGGATGCAGGTGAGGGGCGCGAGCAGGACGCGGAAGCCTTGCCCATCCTACGTACTATAATCACCATTAAAACCTTTGCGCCCTTTGCGGTGAAAATCGTCCTATGAAAAAACTCCGTATCGTGATGGCCCAGCTGAATATGCTGGTGGGGGATATCGAGGGTAATGCCGCCAAGGTGATCGCCGCGGCGGAACGTGCCCGCGATGACTTCAGCGCCGATGCCATTGTCTTCCCCGAGCTGACCCTCACCGGTTATCCGCCGGAGGATCTGCTGTTACGGCCCGGTCTCTATACCCGGGTGCTGGCGGCGCTGGAGCAGATCAATCTCAAGGTGCGGGATATCGATATCATTCTCGGTCACCCCCATGCCGCCGCGGGCGGCCTCTACAACGCCGCCTCGCTGTTGCGGGCCGACACCGCCGAGGCGACATACCACAAGCAGCACTTGCCTAACTACAGTGTGTTTGACGAGAAGCGCTACTTTGCCGTCGGCAGCGAGCCGTGTGTGGTCGAGATCAAGGGCGTGCCAGTGGGGCTGACGGTCTGCGAGGATATCTGGCAGCCCGGATCGGTGGCCCAGGCCGTTGACGCCGGTGCGCGGCTGATCGTCAATATCAACGCCTCGCCGTTTCACATCGACAAGGGGCGGGAGCGCGAGCGGGCGGTGCGCGAACGGGTGACCGAGGGGCGGGTGCCGGTGCTCTATGTCAATCTGGTCGGCGGCCAGGACGAGCTGGTGTTCGACGGCGGCTCCTTTGTTATGGATCGCGAGGGCAATATCACCCAGCAGTCCCCCGCCTTCGAGGAGGGGCTCTACCCGGTGGAGTTCGCTGTTGCTGGGGGCGAGGTTACGCCGCAGCCCGGTCTCTGCGCCGCGCCGCTGAGCGAGGAGGCTAGTGTCTACAACGCGCTGGTGTTGGGGGTGCGTGACTATGTAGAGAAGAACGGCTTTCCCGGGGTGGTGATCGGCCTCTCCGGCGGGATCGACTCGGCGCTGACCATCGCCATCGCCGTCGATGCCATCGGTGCCGAGCGGGTCGAGGCGGTGATGATGCCCTCGCGCTACACCGCCGATATCAGCCTGGCCGGTGCCCGTGAAGAGGCCGTGACGCTGGGGGTCGACTATCGGGTGATCCCCATCGAACCGGCCTTCAAGGTCTTCCTCGACAGTCTCAAAGAGGAGTTCGCCGGCCGCGAACCCGACACGACCGAGGAGAACATCCAGGCGCGCTGCCGCGGCATTATCCTCATGGCTATCTCCAACAAGAAGGGCAAGATGGTGCTGACCACCGGCAACAAGAGCGAGATGGCGGTGGGTTACGCCACCCTCTACGGTGACATGGTCGGCGGTTTCGGTGCCCTGAAGGATGTGCCAAAGACCCTGGTGTTCCGCCTGGCGCGCTACCGCAACACGATCTCGCCGGTGATCCCGGAGGCGGTGATCAACCGTCCCCCCTCGGCGGAGCTGGCGGCGGATCAGAAGGATAGCGACAGCCTCCCCGACTACCCCGAGCTGGATGCGATCCTGCAACGCTATGTGGAGCAGGATCAGTGCGCCGACGACATTATCGCGGCGGGATTTGATGAAGCGGTGGTGCGCCGGGTGATCCGCCTGGTGGATCTGAACGAATACAAACGTCGTCAGGCCCCACCGGGGGTGCGTATCACCCGCCGCGCCTTTGGTCGCGACCGGCGCTACCCGATCACCTCCGGTTTCAATCGGAGGTAATAGTTCAAGGTTCATGGCGTAGGCCACGTTGCGTAGCTACGTGGCGGCATCGGGGCCTGCTACTGTGGTGGTGTCGGCCTGCACCCTATACAATCAACCCATCATTTACGCCCTCACCCTTTGTGTCTTCGCCTACACGGAAGTAGGTGAGGGGCGATAGCAGGATGCGGTAAGCTTTGCGCTGAACAGTCAAAAGGAAAATCGTTATGAAGAAGATTGAAGCGATCATCAAACCGTTTAAACTCGATGACGTGCGCGAGGCGCTCTCCGATATCGGTGTGGCGGGTATGACTGCCACCGAGGTGAAGGGCTTCGGGCGGCAGAAGGGGCACACCGAGCTCTATCGCGGTGCCGAGTATGTGGTCGACTTCCTGCCCAAGGTGAAGATCGAGCTGGTGATCAACGATGATATGGTGGAGCCGTGTATCGAGGCGATCACCGGCGTGGCCCGCACCGGCAAGATCGGCGATGGCAAGATCTTTGTCTCCGAGGTGGAGCGGGTGATCCGCATCCGCACTGGTGAGGAAGGGCCGGAGGCGATATAGGGCGCACGCCCCGTGGGCCCCGCGCGCCCTCTGGGAAGAGTGGGCAGGAAAGGAGCGAGAGCGACGGACCCATCAGGCATCCATCAATCGAGGTTGATGGTTCAAGGTTTCGAGTTTCGAGTTGCAAGGATGCTTGAAACTTGTAACTCGCAACTTGTAACTAGATCTGCGTCACCATTTCACTCATCGGCCGGCGCGGGGTCTCTGCCGGCAGCTCCGCCGGATAGCCGATGCTGAGAATGGCGACCGGCTCAAGCCCTGGCTCCAGGGTAAAGTCCTTCTTGATCTGCTCACCATCAAAATAACCGACCCAGGTTGAGCCCAGTCCCGCAGCCACCACCGCCAGCTGTGCGTAGGCGGCGGCGATGGTGGCGTCCTGCAGGGCGTAGAGTTTTTCGCCGCGTTCCCCGTATTTTGCCATCGCCCGTTGCGGGTCGCTGCAGAAGAGCAGCGCCACCGGGGCCTCGGCGATGAACTGCTGATTATCGGCCAGCTCCCCCAACCGATGCCGTTTTTCCGTGTCGCGGACCACCAGGATGCGGTAGGACTGGAGATCGCCGGCCGAGGGGGCGGCGCAGGCCATTTCCAGGATCGCGTGCAGTTTCTCCTCCTCCACCGGCAGGTCGCTACGGTACTGGCGGATGGAGTGGCGGTGACGTACGGTTTCAAAGAAATCCTTCATCGTGATCTCCCTTTGGGATTATTGCTGTGGATCCGGCTCCATAGCGGTACGCGGTTCACGCAGTTCGGCCAGCGCCGGGTGGTCCGCATGGTTCAGCTCCAGCACACGCAGCGCATCGTCGGCCAGATCCTGCATATCCATCAGGCGGTAGGCCTTGACCATTACCACCAGGGCATCGGGGATGGCGGTGGAGCGCGGGTAGTTCTCCAGTACGTATTTGGCGCGGTTGGCCGCGGCCAGGTAGCTGCCGCGACGCAGATAGTAGTCCGCCGCATGCAGTTCGTGTTTGGCCAGATAGTTGCGCAGCAGCTGCATCCGCTTGACCGCCTCCGGTGAGTAGCGGCTATTCGGATAGCGGGTGACCAATTGCTTGAAATAGCCGAAGGATTCGCGGATGGTTGCCGGATCGCGCTTGGAACGATCGGTGGGGAAGACCCCCTCGATCAGACCCGTGGCGCCCTGGTCGAAGGTGGCCAGGCCGCGCATGTAGTAGGCGTAATCGGCGTTAGGATGGCGCGGGTGCAGCTTGATGAAGCGATCTGCTGCGGCGACCGCAGAGGCCGGTTCCCGATCCTTGTAGTGGGCATAGATCGTTTCCAGCTGCGCCTGCTGGGCGTAACGACCGTAGGGGTAGCGCGCCTCAAGCTGGGTGTAATATTTGATGGCGGTGGCGTAGTCGCCGTTATCCAGCGCCTCCTTGGCGGTTTCGTAGAACTTCTCAACATCCCACTCTGCCGTTTCGTCCTGGGTCAGGATGGAGCAGCCGGCGACAAGCCAAAGCAGGGAAAGGATGGACAAGATTTTGAGAAAGCGCATAGTATCCGTTACTTTGTAAGAGAATAAGATGATAAGTATACCTATGGCACCCTCCGGAATAAAAGAAAGCGACGACAATTCCTCAGAACAAGCCGAACGTCACCTGCAGGCCGAGGTGCCCGAGACGCAGGCAGGGCGCCGCCTGGACCAGGTTCTGGCTGAACTTTTCCCCGATTACTCCCGTTCCCGTCTGCAGCAGTGGGTCAAGGAGGGCGATGTCACCGTGGACGGCAACACCATGCGGCCGCGGGACAAGCTGCTTGGCGGCGAGCAGATCGCGCTGACAGTGCGGCTGGAGCCCGATACCACTTTTGAGCCCGAGCCCATCGAGCTGGATATCGTCTACGAGGATGAGGCCATCCTGATCATCAACAAGCCTGCCGGTCTGGTAGTCCATCCGGCCGCCGGCAACTGGCAGGGCACCTTGCTCAATGCGCTGCTGCACCACCACCCCGGTATCGCCACCGTGCCCCGTGCCGGCATCGTACACCGGCTGGATAAGTCCACCACCGGCCTGCTGGTGGTGGCCAAGACCATCGAGGCACAGACCGCGCTGGTCGAGCAGCTGCAGGCGCGCAGCTTTACCCGCGAATATGATGCGGTGGTCAACGGCGTGCTTACCGGTGGCGGCACCGTTACTGCTCCCATCGGCCGCCACCCGGTGGATCGCAAGCGCATGGCGGTGGTGCGCAACGGCAAACCGGCGGTGACCCATTACCGCCTGGCCGAACGCTTTCGCGCCCACACCCATATCAAGGTGCAGTTGGAGACCGGCCGCACCCACCAGATCCGCGTACACATGGCCCATCAGCGCTACCCGCTGGTCGGCGACCCGGTCTACGGCGGTCGTCTGCGCATCCCCCCGGCCAGCGGCGAGGCGCTGCAGGAGATGCTACGCCGCTTCCCGCGCCAGGCGCTGCACGCCTCACGCCTGGGCCTGGTGCATCCCCTGAGTGGTGAATACATGGAGTGGACCGCACCGTTGCCGGAGGATATGCAGCAGCTGCTGGCGGTGTTGCGGGAAGATGCGAAAAATAGTTGAAAGTTCAAAGATGAAAGTTCAAAGAGCGCATTCAAGCACTGTTGCATTCTGGCACTCGAACCGCGCTCATGGCTCGGAACCACTCTTTGAACCTCGAACCTCGAACCTCGAACCTTGAACCTTGAAACTTTGAACTTGAAACTTTGAACTTGAAACTTTGAACTTGAAACTAATCCCCCCCTCCTGGCCCGCTCCGGCCAACGTCCACGCCGCGGTCACCACCCGTCAAGGCGGCGTCAGCCGCGCGCCCTACGACAGCCTCAACCTCGGCGACCACGTCGGTGATGACCCGACGGCGGTGGCGCACAACCGTCTGTTGTTGCGAGAGTCGCTGGCCCTGCCCTCCGAACCGCACTGGTTGAGCCAGGTACACGGCAACTGCGCGATCGATGCCGCTGATAGCCCGAGCGGTTGCGAGGCCGATGCCGTTTTCAGCCGTGACGCCAGCGAGGTCTGCGCCGTGCTCACCGCAGATTGCCTTCCCGTGCTGCTTTGCGACAGTGGCGGCAGCGTGGTCGCCGCCGTCCACGCCGGCTGGCGCGGACTGCTCGACGGGGTGATCGAGAATACGGTAGCGAGGATGGCTGGGTGGGGAGAGATCCTCGCCTGGCTGGGTCCGGCCATCGGCCCGCAGGCCTTTGAGGTGGGGGAGGAGGTGCGCCAGGCTTTTATCAACGAGGATGTGGCCACGGCCGGCGCCTTTGCGCCATCACCCGCCGGGCGTTGGCTGGCCGATATCTATGCTCTGGCGCGAAGGCGCTTGCAACGTGCCGGGGTCGACGCCATCTATGGGGGAGAGTACTGCACCTTTTCCGATCCCGAGCGCTTCTACTCCTACCGTCGCGACGGGGTGACCGGCCGTATGGCCAGCCTGATCTGGATGGAATGACAAAAGATTTTTTCACCGCAAAGGCGCAAAGAGCGCAAAGGTTGTGCATGGATAGCCGATGCGGTGACAAATTCAAGCCACTCATACATCCGGTAGGAGCCCAGTCCTTTGGGCGAATATTCGCCGAGAGGACTCTCGGCTCCTGTAGAAACCCCTCCCCCTTGCCATAGGGAGGCCAAGGCTGCCGGGAACGTGGTAAAGTTTTTCCATGAACTGGCAATGAGGTTTTCCTTTGCGTACTTTGCGCCTTCGCCTACATGGAAGTAGGTGAGGAGCGTTAGCAGGATGCGGTAGTTTTGCGGTGAAAATCATTTAAGGAGAAACAATGAAACATTGGTATATGTTGACCGTGGTAGGGCGAGACCGTCCCGGTATCGTTGCCCACCTGAGTGCGGCACTGTATGACGGCGGTTGCAATCTGGGCGAGGCGTCGATGATCCGTCTGGGCGGTAATTTCACCATCATGTTGATGGTGGAGTTTGACGGCAATAAGAGTGCCCTGACCCACATGGTGGAACCGGTAGCCGAGTCGCTGGGACTGCACCTGCACGTGGACCGCATCGAGGCGAAGCTGCATCAGCATCTGGAGCCGGATGTGCGCATCACCGTCTACGGTGCCGACCGCGCCGGTATTGTCGCCCATATCACCGGGGCGCTGGCCGAGGCGGGGCTGCATATTCTTGATATGGACACCTCGGTGGCCGGCACCGAGGCCAAACCGATCTACATCATGCAGATCGAGGGGCACGCCGCCGAGGGTGTCGAGGCGCTGCAGTCGGCGCTCGATGCGGTGGCGGAGCAGGGCGTCGAGGCGCAGCTGGAAACCATCGATACGATGATCGGGTAGGGAGCGACGATGGCGGTACTGGAGATCCTTACCTATCCGGACGAGCGACTGAAACAGGCCTCGCGCCCGGTGGAAAATTTTGATGATGAGCTGCGCGCCTTTCTCACCGACCTGGAGGAGACCATGCGCGCCGGTCCCGGTGGTGTCGGCATTGCCGCGCCGCAGGTGGGGCGCTTTGAGCGTATCGTGCTGGTCGACTGTTCGGTCACCCGCAAGTCGGTACCCAATCACGGTTTTATGGTGCTGATCAATCCCGAGATCACCGAGTGGGAGGGTATGAAGGTCGGCCGTGAAGGGTGTATGTCGGTGCCTGACTATACCGGTAATGTGATCCGTGCCGAGCGGATCAAGTTTACCGCTTTTGACGGTTCCGGTGAGCGGCACGAGTACGAGTGTGAGGGCTTTGAGGCGCGCGCGGTGCAGCACGAGTGCGACCACCTCGATGGCATGCTTTTCCTTGACCGTCTGGTCAGTCGCCGTAACGATCTGTTCCGGCGCAAGGTCTATCAGAAGAAATAATCGCCGATGACGATCGCAGAGGTGGTTGCGCTCTGGCCATGGCTGCTTGCCGGGCTACTGCTGCTTGCGCTTATTCTGCTCTGGCGCCAGGCCGGCAAGGCGGCCGAGATCGAATGGGAGCACGGCTGGATGAACCACCTCGACGGTCTCAACCGCCTCCTCTGTCGCCGATACCACCGCCTGCACCACGACCACATCGAGTTGCCGGCGCAGGGACCGGCGATCCTTGTGGCCAACCATATCTCCGGCCTCGATCCGCTGCTGTTGTTCGCCGCCAGTCGGCGCAAGCTGCGTTTCCTTATCGCCACCGAGCAGTACAACCGCTTCGGCTTGCGCTGGCTGTTTCACGCCGTTGGTTGCATTCCCGTGGATCGCAGCGGTCGTCCCGAGCGCGCCTTTCGGGATGCGCTCCGGGCGCTCCGGGAGGGGGAGGTCGTGGCGCTCTTTCCCCACGGCAAGATCCATCTGGATACCGACCCTCCGCGCCGTCTCAAGGGGGGCGCGGCACGTCTGGCCCAGCTGGCCGACTGCCCCATCTACCCGGTACGCATCGAGGGGGTGAGGGCGCAGGGCAAGATCTTCCGTCCGGTCTTCCTGCGCGCCCGCGCCCATCTCTACAACCGTCCGGTGCTCGACTGTCACGAGGTCTCACCGCGCGATTGCCTGCAGCGGCTGGAGCCGTTGCTGGCGCCGCCGGGGGAGGGAAAGTAGCTGTCAGCTACCCCATACCCCGGGGGTAGGAGCGGCATCTTGCCGCGATGAAATCTGCCACAGAGGACACAGAGAACACCGAGAGCCGAAAAAACGGGCTTTCCCTACCCCTGCTCACGCAAAAATCTGACCCTGACCTCCAGACCACCCAGCGGCGAGTCGTCGAGGGTGAGCTCGGCGTGGTTCAGTTCGGCGATGCGTTTGACGATGGAGAGTCCCAGACCGCTGCCGCTGGTCTGCTGGCCGGCCAGGCGGTAGAAGCGTTCGAAGATCTTCTCGCGCTTCTGCGCCGGGATCCCCGGTCCGCTGTCGGCAATGCGCAAGGTTGTATGCTGCGCATCCTCCTGTTCGATGGCGATCTGCACCCGTCCCCCCTGCGGGGTGTAGCGAATGGCATTTTCCAGCAGATTGCGCAGCAGGATCGTGATCCCCTCAGCGATACCGAGAATGCGCGGGTCGGGGCAGCGGTCGAGGGTCAGTTCGATCTGTTTTGCCGTTGCTTGCCCGGCGGCATGGATAACGGCCTCTTCGGCAAGTTTTCCCAGATCGAGCCTCTGCTGTACGGCCGGGCTGTTTTGCGGGTCGATGCGTGCCAGGATCAGCAACTGTTCCACCAGGTGGGCGGCGCGATCCACCCCTTCGAGCAGGTTGCTCAAGGCCTGTTCGCGCTCCGCTTCGTCATGGCTGCGTCGGGCCACCTGTGCCTGGACCTTTAGTGCCGCCAGCGGGGTGCGCAGTTCATGGGCGGCATCGGCGGTAAAACGCCGTTCGTTCTCAAAGGCGCGTGAGAGGCGGGTGAACAGCCGGTTCAGTGCCTCGACCAGCGGGGAGATCTCCTGCGGTACGTTCTGTTCGGCCACCGCCTCGAGGTTGTTCGGATCGCGCCGTGCGATCACCCTGGCGAGCTGCTTGAGCGGGCTGAGGGTACGCGTCACGCCAACGGAGATAAACAGCGCCAGCAGCGGCAGGGCGATCAGCAGCGGCAGGCCGGTTCGCAGTGCTACCGCGTTGGTCAACTCCTCGCGTATCGCCATCGCCTCGCCCACCTGGACCTGAAAACCGCTGTCGCGATCGAGCAGCGAGAAGACCCGCCAGGGCTCTCCCCGGATCTGGCGGGTGTTGTAGCCGTTGGGCTTGTCGGTGAGGGGTTCTTCGGGCGCGGTGAACGAGCGCATCAACAGCCGGTTTTCCGGCTGTTGCCACAGCTGGTAGGCCAGTTTGTATTCGTACTTGTGGCCGTCGATGTCGAGCTGGTCGCTGCCCCCGAAGTGGATATGGGTATTCTCCAGGGGAGCACCGGTCAGCTCCATCAACTCATGCCCGGCCACCGAGAGGAGCGTGCGCGCGGTCTGTGCCATCTGTGCATCGAACAGCTCCTCGACCTCATGCTGGGTATCGCGGTAGCTGGTATAGGCGCTGAGCAACCATACCACGGCGGTGATCGGGATCAGGGTCAGCAGCAGACGGCGGCGCAGGGAGAGGCTCATCGCGGATCGATAATATAGCCGACACCACGAATGGTGCGGATCAGTTCGCTGCCGAGTTTGCGACGCAGATGGTGGATATAGACCTCAATGGCGTTGCTCTCCACCTCGCCGTCCCAGGAGTAGAGATCCTCCTCCAGGCGGCTGCGCGAGATCACCCGGCCGATATTCTCAAGGAGCAGATGCAAGACGGCATACTCCCGTGGCGAGAGGTCGACAGGGGAGCCGTTTTGGGTGACGCGATGCGCCGCCGGGTCGAGTACGATATCGCCGTGGCGGATCTCGCTGCTGGCCCGGCCGCGGCTGCGCCGCAGCAGGGCACGCAGACGGGCCGAGAGTTCGTCCAGGTCGAACGGTTTGATCATGTAGTCATCGGCGCCGCTGTCGAGACCGGTGATCCGGTCACTGACTGCATCGCGGGCGGTCAGGATCAGCACCGGCAAGCGATCGCCACGCCGACGCAACTGCTCCAGCACCTTCAGCCCCGATTTGTCCGGCAGACCGATATCCAGCACCATCAGATCATACTGCTCGCTCTGTAGCGCCATCTCGGCCGAGCGGGCATCGCTAAACCAGTCGACACTGTAGTCGTCCTGGCCCAGACCGGCACGGATGCCGTCGCCAAGCAGCGGATCATCCTCTACCAGTAACAGCCGCATTGTCTCTTGTTTCCTCTTGCCGCCATTGCCTGATCCTGTTGTTAATGGCTTAAGCTTAACTTAAATTAGCCCTGAGATTCCCGCTTTCAGAACTTTGCGCCTCTGCGGTTCATTTTCAGGGTGCAAGCACATACCCTTGTCTTTTATGCTTGATTTGCGGTGGTCCGGCCATATCTCATAAGGAATTCATCAACACGCAAGATTTTCGGAGGGTAGAACCCGATGCGAATGGACAAATTGACCACCAAGTTCCAGATGGCGCTGGCCGATGCGCAGAGTCTGGCGGTGGGACGTGATCACCAGTTTATCGAACCGGTCCACCTGATGACGGCGCTGCTCGATCAGGAGGGGGGCAGCATACGCCAGTTGCTGGCCCAGGCCGGGGTCAACGTCAACGCGCTGCGCTCGCAGCTGGGCGATGCGCTCGATCACCTCCCCTCGGTGGAGGGGAGCGGCGGCGATGTGCACATCTCCAACGATACCGGCAAGCTGCTCAACCTCACCGACAAGCTGGCGCAGCAGCGCAAGGATGCCTACATCTCCTCCGAGCTGTTTGTCCTCGCCGCGCTGGAGGACAAGGGGAAGTTGGGCAGCATATTGCGCCAGACCGGTGCCAGCAAGGAGGCGCTGGAGAAGGCCATCGAGGCGATGCGCGGCGGACAGAATGTGAACGACCCCAACGCCGAGGAGCAGCGTCAGGCACTGGAGAAGTACACCATCGATCTCACCGAGCGGGCCGAGCAGGGTAAGCTCGACCCGGTGATCGGCCGTGATGATGAGATCCGCCGTGCGGTGCAGGTGCTGCAGCGGCGCACCAAGAACAACCCGGTGCTGATCGGCGAGCCCGGCGTGGGCAAAACCGCCATCGTCGAGGGGTTGGCCCAGCGTATCATCAACGGCGAGGTGCCCGAGGGGATCAAGGGCAAACGCCTGCTGTCGCTCGACATGGGTGCGCTCATCGCCGGCGCCAAGTTCCGCGGCGAGTTCGAGGAGCGGCTCAAGGCGGTACTCAATGATCTCTCCAAGCAGGAGGGGCAGATCATTCTTTTCATTGACGAGATCCATACCATGGTCGGCGCCGGCAAGGCCGAAGGGTCGATGGATGCGGGCAACATGCTCAAGCCTGCGCTGGCCCGCGGCGAGCTGCACTGCGTCGGTGCCACCACCCTGGACGAGTACCGCCAGTACATCGAGAAGGATGCCGCGCTGGAGCGCCGCTTCCAGAAGGTGCTGGTGGACGAACCGAGCGTGGAGGACACCATCGCCATCCTGCGCGGCCTCAAGGACAAGTACGAGGTGCACCACGGGGTGAAGATCACCGACCCGGCGATCGTCGCCGCGGCGACCCTGTCGCACCGCTACATCACCGACCGTCAGCTGCCGGACAAGGCGATCGATCTGGTCGACGAGGCGGCCAGCCGCATCCGCATGGAGATAGACTCCATGCCCGAGGATATGGACAAGCTCGATCGGCGCCTGATCCAGCTCAAGATCGAACGCGAGGCGCTTAACAAGGAGACCGACGAGGCCTCGAAAAAGCGCCTGGAGCACCTGCAGGAGGAGATCACGCGCCTCGAGCGCGAATACTCCGATCTCGAGGAGGTGTGGAAGTCGGAGAAGGTCGCACTGCAGGGCAGTCAACACATCAAGGAGGATCTGGACCGAGCCCGTCAGGAGCTGGAGACGGCACGCCGCGCCGGCGACCTGGCGCGCATGTCCGAGATCCAGTACGGCAAGATCCCCGAACTGGAGAAGCAGCTCGCCTCGTGCGAGGACGTCGAGCTGGCCGAGCCGAAACTGCTGCGCAATAAGGTCACCGATGAGGAGATCGCCGAGGTGGTCTCCAAGTGGACCGGCATCCCGGTCTCCAAGATGCTCGAAGGCGAGCGGGACAAGCTGCTGCGCATGGAAGCCGAGCTGCACAAGCGTGTGATCGGTCAGGATGAGGCGATCAAGGCGGTCAGTGACGCCATTCGCCGCTCCCGCGCCGGGCTGTCCGATCCCAACCGCCCCAACGGCTCGTTCCTCTTCCTCGGTCCCACCGGGGTGGGCAAGACCGAGCTGTGCAAGGCGCTCGCCGGCTTCCTCTTCGACACCGAAGAGGCGATGGTGCGCATCGATATGTCGGAGTTCATGGAGAAGCACTCGGTGGCGCGCCTCATCGGCGCCCCGCCCGGCTACGTCGGCTACGAGGAGGGCGGTTATCTCACCGAAACGGTACGCCGCAAGCCCTATTCGGTGATCCTGATGGACGAGGTGGAGAAGGCCCACCCGGATGTCTTCAACATCCTGCTGCAGGTGCTCGACGACGGACGCCTCACCGATGGTCACGGCCGCACGGTGGATTTCCGCAACACCGTGATCGTCATGACCTCCAACCTAGGCTCTCAGGCTATCCAGGAGATGGCCGGTGATCAGCACTACAGCCAGATTAAGGAGACGGTGATGCAGGTGGTCGGCCAGCACTTCCGCCCCGAGTTCATCAACCGGGTCGATGAGGTGGTGGTATTCCACCCGCTGCGCAAGGAGCAGATCCGCGCCATCGCCGATATCCAGATCGACTACCTGCGCAAGCGTTTGGCCGAGCGGGAGATGGCGCTGGAGCTGACCGAGGCGGCGCTGGACAAACTGGGCGAGGCCGGATTCGATCCGGTCTACGGCGCACGGCCTTTGAAGCGTGCCATCCAGCAGCGTATCGAAAACCCGCTGGCGCAGTCGATCCTCGCCGGCGAGTTTCTGCCCGGTGACACCGTGCAGGTGGACGTGCGCGATGGCGAGATGATCTTCGGTAAAGGATGAGCCTGCTCCAGACCCGCCTCGGCGATTGCCCATACTGCGGCGAGCCCATCGAGCTGGTGCTCGATCCTGGCCTCGCCGAGCAGGAGTATGTGGAGGACTGCTTCGTCTGTTGTCGTCCCATCGTCGTCCGTGTCACCACTGGTGAGGAGGGCGACATGTCGCTCTCACTCCGGCGCGAGGATGATGTGTAGCACTGGCGGGTAGGAGGGGCCTCCAGCCGCGACATGATCGCTGATGCTGCCACAGCGTTCACAGAGGGGCAGGGAGGTTCGAGCAGCGCCCCCTCAGGTGGCAATGGTGAGGGAGATGCCAGGTAGCCGGAGGGGCGTGACGTTAACGGCTCTCGGCGTGGGCCGCTGTTACCCTTTTGCTTGCGCCTTCGGAGAAAGGCAACCTGGCCTTTGAACTTCCTTCCCGCTAACAAATCCTGGGCAGCGGCTCGTCCTCCAGCTCCGGCAGGAGTCTCTCCCCTCCCAGCTCGGTCTCCAGCACCAGCATCTCCCCTGGGGCGGTAAATTCACCGATCAGCGCCGCGCCGCTCCCCTGGGGCAGTGCCTGCCAGCGTTGTAGCAACTCATCGGCCTGCTCTGCGGCGACCGCTGCCACCACCCGCCCCTCGCAGGCGAGGAAGAGCGGGTCGTAGCCGAGGATATCGCAGACCGAACGCACCGTCTGACGCACCGGTATGCCGGTTTCGTAGAGGCGCAGACCACAGCCGCTGCCGCGCACCAGTTCGTGCGCCACGGTGGCCAGACCGCCGCGGGTCGGATCGCGCATGAAGCGCAGGCCGGTAAGTGTCAGGATCGCCTCGGTAAGGGGGTGGACCGAGGCGGCATCGGAGCACAACTCACCGCTCAGGCCGAACTGCTCACGTGCCAGCATTACCGCCGTGCCGTGATCCCCCACCGGTCCGCTGACCAGTAGCCGATCGCCCGGCACTATTTGTTGCATCGTCAACTGCAGGCCTGGCTGGCGGATGCCGATCCCGGTGGTCGCCAGGTAGAGCCCGTTGGCGTCACCGCGCGGCACCACCTTGGTATCGCCGGCGACAATGCTGACCCCGGCCTCCGCGGCGGCCCGCGCCATGCCGGCGATAATGCGTTCGAGCTGTACCAGCTCCAGCCCCTCTTCGATGAAGGCGTTAAGGGTCAGGCTGTGCGCTCGGGCGCCGCTGACGGCCAGGTCGTTGACCGTGCCGTGGATCGCCAGCGAGCCGATGTTGCCGCCGGGAAACTCCAGCGGTTTGACGGTGAAGCCATCGGTGGTGATCATCAGCTCCCCCTCGGGCAGGGAGAGGGCGGCGGCGTCGCACTGCAGCAGCTGAGGCTCCGAATAGAGCGGGGCGAACAGCGTCTCGATGAGCTGTGCCATCCGTTTGCCGCCATTGCCGTGTGCCAGGGTAATGTGGGTCATTGTTATCGCTGCAACATAAAAATCATTGCCGGTCAGCCGGTTCAGGAGGAGCCGTTATCCTGTTGGCGCAACAGGACGGTTTTATCGGTGTCGTGGATATGGAAGCTGTTTTTCCCGGCACTCTTGGCCGTGTACATGGCGTTGTCGGCGAGACGTAGCAGATCATCGGTATTGTCGGCCGAGTGGGGGAACATGGCGATGCCGATGCTGGCACCGACATGGCATGTCTGGCCGTTGAGCTCAACCGGCTTGTTGATACAGCTGATCAGCTTGTGGGCGACCATTGACGCATCGGTGGGGGCCTGCTGCTCGCCGAGCAGGACGGCAAACTCATCGCCGCCCATCCGTGCAACAATATCCTCCCGGCGTACACAGTTTTGCATGCGGTCGCCGATCTCCTGGAGCAGCCGATCGCCGGCCTCGTGTCCATAGGTATCATTGACTGACTTGAAACCATCCAGATCGATAAACAGCAGCGCGACGGTACGCTGGTGGCGCCCTGCGTTGTGCAGCGCGATATCCAGGTGCTCGTTAAACAGGGAGCGGTTAGGCAGGTTGGTCAGGGTGTCGTGGGTGGCCAGGTGGGTCAGTTCATGCTGTACCTTGACCCGCTCCAGGATCTCATGGCGCAGCTTGTCGTTGGTGCGGGCCAACTCCTCGGTGCGCTCCTCGACCCGCCGCTCAAGCTCCACATTGAACTGCTGTAGTCGCTGTTGCGCAGCCTTCTTTTCGCTGATGTCGCGAATGACCACGATATAGACCGTTTCACCGTCGAGTTCTACTTTGGACAGATCGATCTCGGCCGGGAAGCTCTCGCCGTTGAGGCGCCGTCCTGTCACCTCGCGGCCCATACCGAGCAGGCGTTTCTCCCATACCTTCAGATGACGGCTCAGGTCGCTGTTGGGCTCGCTGCCCAGCACCTGGGGGAGGAGAATGTTCACCGTTTTGCCGAGGAGATTGACATGCTCGTAACCGAAGATCGTCTTGCACGCATTGTTACAGGTAAGAATACGGCCGCTGGCATCCAGGGTGATCAGGCCGTCGATGATATTTTCGCGAATGGTCCGTTCGCGCAATTCGTTGTGCCGCAGCTCAGCCTCACGCTCCAGCCGCAGGGTGATCTCGTTGCTGATGCGCCGGTGAATGATCTGGGCGATGATGAGGCTGAACAGCACGCCCAAGGCGCCGAGCAGGAACATCAGCTTATAGGTCTGTTTGATGGCCCGGTCGGTGGCGTTGAGGCTGTCGAGATTTTTTTGCCGGTTGATGTTGATGAACTCATCCATCATGGCCATGGCGCGCCGCTGACCGGGCAGGGCGATGTTGAACAGTAGCTCCTTCGCCGGGGCATACTCTTCGTCGCGCAGGTACTCGGCGATGCGGTTTTGTGCCGTGGCGGTCTGTTGCGTCTGGCTATGCTGTTGCTCCAGCAGGCGGCGTTCGCCGGCGGGAATGTCGTGAGTCAGAAGCTCCTCGCGCGCCACTATATAGTGTGCGGCCGCGGCACTCATCTCTATGGCAAGCTCATCCCTGATGAAGGGGTCGTCGGTGATCATCATCGACTGCAGCAGGATCGAGCGCTCACGGGCTACCCCGCGCATGGTGTGCATGAGCGCGATTTGCCCATTGCGCGCCTGGATCACCTCAGTCAGATCTTCGGAGAGGTTCTGGATGCGATAGAGTCCCGTACCGGTGATCGCCACGAGGAGGGCGATCACCAGCAAAAAACCATAGACGACGATACGTCTTGATGCCCTGTGAGCGGACATAACCTGATTTCCTGTTCAAACGGTGGCGCAAATTATAATTTTTATTGATTGGCGTTTGTTTGCATCCTTCCATGGATATGGTGCCAAGTTCGCTTGACTATAACAGCAGTTTTTGCCCGATTGTAGTTTTTCTCACCGGCGTGACTTACCCCCTCCATGCTCGCTGCGCGCTACAGGGCGGCGCGCCCGGCATTCCGCCTCGATGATCTGTCCCCACGCCAGTCCGCCGTCGTTGCACGGCACCTTCTCTGCCTGTCGTACGCTGAAGCCCTGCGCGCCGAGCTGTCGGATGAGGCTCTCGACCAGATAGCGGTTCTGGAACACCCCGCCGGCCAGTCCGACGGTTGTGATGCCATGCTGTTCGCGGGCCTTTTGTGCCTGCGCGCAGAGTGCGGCGGCGAGGCTGTGGTGGAGGCGGGCGGCCCGGTCGGCAGGGGAGAGCTGCCCGTCGAGCAGCAGCGGCAGCAGCGGCGCCCAGTCACTCTGCCAGAGCCCCTCTTCGCTGAACGTCAGCGGCAGCTCGATCTGCTCCCGGCAGTCGCTGGCGAGCGCCTCCAGCAGCATCGGTGCCTGCCCCTCGTAACTGGCCCTGTGACACACGCCAAGCAGGGCGGCGGCGGCGTCGAACAGCCGTCCGGCGGCACTGGTCTGCGGGCTGTTGAGTCCGCGCCGCCACGCTTCGCTCAACAGCTCGGCCTCCGCGGGGGCCTCTGCCCAGGGCTGATCGCTCTCAAGAGCGAGTGCCAGTGCGCTGCGCCACGGTTCCCGTCCCGCCTTGTCGCCACCGGGCAGGCGAAACGGGCGGAACCGGGCAAAGCGTTGCCACTCTCCCGGCCGCCCCAGCAGGCACTCACCGCCCCACAGGGTGCCGTCATCGCCGTAGCCGACCCCATCCCAGGTGGCCACCAGCCACGGTGCCTCCACCTCCGCCGGCCAGTGCTCGGCATAGAGCGCCGAGGCGTGGGCGTGGTGGTGGAATACCGCCTGTGTCGGTAGACCGCTCTGTCTGGCCCAGCGACTGGCGTGGTAGTCGGGGTGGGCGTCGTGGACCACGGCGTGCGCCGTGACGCCGTAGAGTTGCTGCAGATCGGCGATCACCTGCGCGAAGATCCGCACTCCGCGCGGTGAGTGCAGCTCGCCGATATGGGGCGAGAGCACCAGCCGATCCCCCCAGGCCAGCGCCACCGCGTTTTTCATCTCCCCGCCGACCGCCAGCAGTGGTTGCTCCAGGGTGAAAGGGAGCTCCAGCTCCCGTGGCGCATTGCCCCGTCCCAGCCGAAGCGGCCGGGGTCTGCCGCCGATCGTGCGGTAGAGGGGATCATCGGCGGGGCGGCGGATCGGCCGGTTGTGGTGGACAAAGCCATCGGCGATCCCGCCCAGCCGCCGCTGGGCCTCGTCCTCGTCGGTGATCACCGGCTCACCACTGATGTTGCCGGAGGTGGCCACCAGCGGGGCAGCAAAGGCATCACACAGCAGGTGGTGCAGCGGCGAGTAGGGGAGCATGGCGCCGATCTCGTCCAGTCCCGGCGCGATCCCCCGGGCCAGTGTATCGTCCGGGCGTTTACGGCACAGAACGATGGGGCGCAGCGGCGAGCGCAGCCGCTGCGCCTCGGCCGAAGTGGGGGCCACCACCTGCTCCAGCAGCGCCAGACCGTCACGGCCGTGCTGGGGAAACATCACCGCCAGCGGTTTGTCGGGACGGTTCTTGCGCCGGCGCAGCCGCTGCACCGCCTGCTCATTGCGGGCATCGCACAGCAGGTGGTAGCCGCCGATCCCCTTGAGTGCGAGGATGCGCCCCTGCGCCAGCAGCGCAACTGCCGCCTCAAGAGTCGCTGCGCTCTCCTCCAGTTGCCTCCCCTCGTGGTGAAAGCGCAGCCGGGGACCGCACTCGGAACAGGCGATGGGTTCGGCGTGAAAGCGCCGGTCAAGCGGATCGGTGTACTCGGCATGGCAGGCAGCGCAGAGCGGGAAACCGGCCATGGTGGTGCTGGCGCGATCATAGGGCAGGTGATCGATCAGGGTATAGCGCGGTCCGCACTGGGTGCAGTTGATAAAGGGGTAGCGGTAACGCCGGTTGGCCGGGTCGTGAAACTCCGCCAGACACTCATCGCAGACAAAATAGTCGGGTGGAATGTGCGGCTGTTCGCCCTCGTCCTTGCGGCTGGAGCGGATCTGGAAATCACCACAGAGGCGGTGCTCGACGGGGCTTTGCTCAATCAGTCGCGGTCTGGCCAGCGGCGGGTGGTCGTGCAACAGGGTGTGCAACGCGGCATCGATCTTTTCAGGTGTGCCCTGCAACAACAGCCGCACCTCCGCCCCGCGGTTCTCCACCCAACCGGTGAGACCGGCGGCCGTCGCCGTGCGGAAGACAAACGGGCGGAACCCCACCCCCTGCACCTGACCGCCGATGCGCAACAGGCGGCTGCAGGGTGGGGCAATGTCAGTCTCATGGCTCATGCGGCCAGCATACCCCCGACGCGCTGGAAGTGGGAGAGGCTATCCACAATCCGTGATTGACGGCGGGTATTTCATGACCTACCGTTGGCCTATCTGAGCACTAAATAGGGCTCTTCGTATGAAGCCATCTATCGCATACCAACAGCACCGCGAGACCATACGGCAAATCGTCGAGCGCCACCATGCCAAAAACCCACGCATCTTTGGCTCTGTTCTCCACGGAGAAGACACCGACGGAAGTGATCTTGATATCCTCATTGACACCACCGAGGAAACCTCGCTCTTTGATGTTGGCGCCATTCGTGCAGAGCTGACAGAACTCCTTGGGGTTGAGGTTGATGTACTGACCCCTGGGGCATTGCCGGACAGGTGGAAAATGGCGGTGCTGAATGAGGCTCGGGCGGTATGAGCCAACGGGATGAGTTGGCGCTGAGGGATTACCTTGAGCACATTCATCAGGCTATTGGTCGTATTCAGCGCTATCTGGAAGACATCGACCATGCCGGCTTCCTCATAAATGAAGAGAAGCAGGATGCGGTGATCCGTAATCTCGAGATCATCGGTGAGGCAGCGGGTAACATCCAGCGCCACTTCCCTGACTTCGCAGCGATGCACCCGGACTTTCCTCTCAAGGCCGCTTACGGCACACGAAATGCGTTGTCACACGGGTATTTCAAGGTCGATCTGGATGTGGTCTGGAAGACTGTTGAGAGAGATTTACCTATGCTCGAAATTCAAGTCAGCGAGCTGATCCAGTCACTCCTGACCAGTTGAAGCATCTCCTTTTCCACCTGCCATGTCGCCCCGCTATGTTGTCAAATGCCGGTCGATAAAGGCACGGATCTCGTGCACCGGCTTGGCGCCGCCGAAGCGATCCACCTCTTCGCCGTCGATAAACAGGATGATGGTGGGGAAGCCTCGCAGCTTGTAGTGGCCGGCCAGTTTCATGTTCTCATCAGCGTCGATCTTGGCCAGCACCACCTTGCCCTCATACTCGGGGATCACCTTGGCCAGTGCCGGCGCGATCATCAGGCAGGGGCTACACCAGTCGGCCCAAAAATCGACCAGCACCGGCTGCCGGCGGGAGGCCTCGATCACCTTCTCCTGAAACGCGTCGCCATCGATATCGAAGATGTAGGGGGATTTGCTGCTCATGCCAGTGGGTTACCTTTGCGTCATAACGAAGGGGTGAAGGGGTATTGCGTCCCCTTTTTCCGGTCGGGCCGGGCATTTTGCGTGGCGCAGTGGTATTTTTCAAGCAGAGGAGGATGGAAACGACCGTGCAGCTTCACCACTCACACCCCTGGGATCTGAGCCCAAAGGAGGCGATCGCGCTGCAGCGGCAGTTGCGTGCCCATCTGCGCATCGAGGATGATCTCGGCGAGGTTCGCACCGTCGCCGGTGTGGATGTGGGGTTCGAGCAGAACAACACCATCACCCGCGCGGCAGTGGCGGTACTCGACTATCCCTCGCTGCAGCTGCGCGAGTCGGCCATTGCCCGCCAGCCGACCCGCTTCCCCTATATCCCCGGCCTGCTCTCCTTTCGCGAGATCCCGGCCGTGCTGGAGGCGCTGGAACAGTTGTCTGAACTGCCTGATCTGCTGCTCTGCGATGGCCAGGGGATCGCCCACCCCCGTCGGCTGGGGATCGCCTCGCATCTGGGTCTGCTCATCGACCGTCCCACCATCGGCGTGGGCAAGAGCCGGCTAATCGGTACGCATGACGAGCCGGGTCGGGAGAAGGGGCAGTGGGTGCCGCTCAGCGACAAAGGCGAGGTGATCGGCTGCGTGCTGCGCACACGGACCGGCGTCAAGCCGCTCTACATCTCCCCCGGCCACCGAATGGGCCTGGACTCGGCCAGGGAGTGGGTAGTGCGCTGCCTGACCCGCTACCGGCTGCCGGAGACGACCCGCTGGGCCCATCGCCTGGCGTCGGGTTGAGATCTAGGCAGTTGTTTGATGGGCACGTCGCTGCGCTCCTTTACCCATCCTGATATGGATTGACCTGTCAACTATTGGCACTGATTTTCATCCTTCTCGTTTCTCTGTCAATGGCTTCGGCTCAGGGTATGAAAGGCGATTT
>JAPHTQ010000013.1 GCA_026196275.1 Gammaproteobacteria bacterium | reverse complement strand
GGACCAGCAGGGTGAAGATCTCCAGACGGCCGAGCAGCATGGCAAAACAGAGGACCCACTTGGTGAAATCGGGGATGGAGCTGTAGTTAAGTGCCACCTCACCCAGCCCGGGGCCGAGGTTGTTTATGGTGGCGGCGACCGCGGAGAAGGCGGTGACCTGGTCGAAGCCGGCGAGCATCAACAGCAACATGATAATGCTGAAGACCGCCACGTAGGTGGCAAAGAAGCCCCACACCGAGTTGATGACTTTCTCTGACAGGGGTTTGCCGCCCACCTTGATACTGATCACCGCGTTGGGGTGCACAAGACGGTTGATCTCGCGCATGCCCTGCTTGAGCAGTAACAGGAAACGGATCACCTTCATTCCACCAGCGGTGGAGCCGGCACACCCACCGACGAAACTGGCGAACAGTAGCAGTACCGGCAGAAAGCCGGGCCAGACGGCGTAGTTGCTGGTGGTAAAGCCGGTGGTGGTGCCGATGGAGACCACCTGGAATACCCCGTGCAGCAAGGCGCGGGAAAACGTATCGAAGGTGGCATTGATGTGCAGGTAGAAGACGGTGATGAGGGTGACCACCGCCAGGATGGTCAGGTAGGTGCGAAATTCCGAATCGAGCAGATAGGTCTGGATATTCTTGCTACGCCAGGCGATGAAGTGCAAGGCGAAGTTGATCCCCGAGAGAAACATAAAGATGATGGCGATCACCTCGATAAGCGGCTGCTCCCGAAAGTAGCCCATGCTGGCATCGTGGGTGGAAAAGCCGCCGATGGCCACGGTGGAGAAGGCGTGGCTGATAGCATCGAAGAAGCTCATCCCGGCAAGCCAGTAGGCGATAGTGCAGCTTACGGTGAGGCCCAGATAGATGTACCAGAGCGCCTTGGCCGTTTCGGTGATACGCGGGGTGAGTTTGTTGTCCTTCATCGGTCCGGGTGTCTCGGCGCGATAGAGCTGCATCCCCCCGATGCCGAGCATCGGCAGGATCGCCACCGCCAGAACGATGATCCCCATACCACCGAGCCACTGCAGTTGCTGGCGGTAGAACAGCAGCGAGTGGGGCAGCTGGTCGATGCCGGTGATGACGGTGGCGCCGGTGGTGGTCAGCCCGGAGATCGACTCGAATACGGCATCGGTGATCGACAGATTGGGCTCGGCACCAATGGCGAAGGGCAGTGCGCCGAACAGCCCGAGTACGGACCAGAACATGACCACCACGACAAAGCCGTCGCGCAGCCGCAGTTCACGACGGTTGTGGCGTGCCGGCAGCCACATCAGCAGGCCGGTCAACAGGGTCAGGGCCATGCCCAGCAGAAAGGAGACAACGAAGCCGTCCCGGTAGATCAGCGAGACCAGGGCCGGGGGAAGCATAGTGGTGCTGAAGAGCATCAGCAACAGGCCGAGTATGCGTTGGATGGCGCTAAGCTGCATCGATGGTTATCCGCAGTGAAATGGATCTCGCCAAGGCGCAAAGCGCGCAAAGGTGGATACGTTATTGGAGCTGTGATTTACGCAACTGTTTTGAGGCATGGTTGATAACTGGTAATAGTGTCAACGCTTTGCGTTCATTGCGGCTTTGCGTGAATGTTTATCAGAGGAAGGTCACGCCGACCTGGAACAGGCGTTCGACTTCCGGGATACGTTTCTTGTCGACCACAAACAGCAGTACGTGATCCTCAGCCTCGATCACCGTATCGTGGTGTGCGATCAGCACCTCGTCACCACGCACGATGGCACCGATGGTGGTGCCGTGCGGCAGCTTTATATTTTCCACGGCACGTCCGACAACGCGGGAGGAGTGTTTGTCACCATGGGCGATCGCCTCGATCGCCTCGGCGGCACCGCGGCGCAGCGAGTGGACCATCACCACATCACCGCGGCGTACGTGTGCCAGCAATGAGCCGATGGTCGCCTGCGGTGGCGAGATGGCGATGTCGATATCGCCGCTCTCCACCAGGTCGACGTAAGCGGCGCGGTTAATCAGCGTCATCACCTTTTTTGCCCCCAGCCGCTTGGCCAGCATGGAGGAGAGGATATTCGCCTCATCATCGTTGGTCAGGGCACAGAAGACATCGGTGTCCTCGATGTTCTCCTCCAGCAGCAGCTCCTCGTCTGCCGCATCCCCCTGCAGCACGATGGTCTTGTCCAGCTCTTCGGAGATGGCAACGGTGCGTTCGCTGTTGTGGTCGATCAGTTTGACCTGGAACTGACCCTCCAGCGCCCTGGCCAGGCGTTTGCCGATATTGCCGCCGCCGGCGATGATCACCCGCTTGACCGGCTTGTCCAGTTTGCGCAACTCACTCATCACCGCGCGGATATCCTTGGTGGCGGCGATGAAGAAGACCTCATCGTCTGCCTCGATCACGGTGTGCCCCTCGGGGTTGATCGCCTTGCCGCGGCGATAGATGGCTGCAACGCGGGTCTGCACCCCTGGCATGTGATCGCGCAGGGTGCGCAGCTCATGCCCCACCAGCAGGCCGCCGTAGTAGGCCTTGACCGCCACCAGCTGCACCCGGCCGCCGGAGAAGTCGAGGACCTGTAGCGCGCCGGGGTGCTGGATCAGGCGATAGATATAGTCGGTGACCAGCTGCTCGGGACTGATCATGACGTCAATGGGGATTGCCCCCTGGGTAAACAGCTCGGGGAAGAGCAGGTACTCCTGGGCGCGTACCCGGGCGATCTTGGTCGGTGTGTGAAAGAGGGTATAGGCGACCTGACAGGCGACCATGTTGGTCTCGTCGCTGTTGGTTACGGCGATGATCATGTCGGCATCTTCCGCCCCGGCGCGTTGCAGTACATCCGGGTGCGAGGCTCGACCGGTAACCGTACGAAGGTCGAGCCGATCCTGCAGCTCCTGCAGCTGCTTGCCATCGGTGTCGACGACGGTGATGTCATTGGCTTCGCTGGCGAGATTGTTGGCCAGGGAAGAGCCCACCTGCCCTGCACCGAGAATAATGATCTTCATAGGACGGTCGTTTGCCTGTTAGCCGCCAGAAATAAAAACAATTCTAACGCGCTTGATGTTCCCGTGCACACCTTTGATGGATGCACCGGTGAGAGGAGTGAGCCTGCGAACCTCGAACCTCGAACCTTAAACCTTGAACCTTGAACCTTGAACCTTGAACCCTATACTTCACCGGCTGAACGCCTTGGGATCGATCCCAAGGCTGCGCAGTTTGCGATAAAGGTGGGTGCGTTCCATCTCGGCGTGCTGGGCCACCTTGTTGACACTGCCCTCATAGCGGCGCATCAAAACCTCGAAATAGCTGCGTTCAAACTGTTCCCGCGCCTGGCGAACGGGCATTTCATAGGCGGCTGAGGCGAGGTCAGGGGCCGGCGCGCGGTGTTGCTGGCCCAGCGCCTCTTCCACCTCTTCAATATCGATCTGGCGATCACGGCCGACGATGAGCAGGCGTTGCACCAGGTTCTTCAGCTCTCGCACATTCCCCGGCCAGCTGTACTGGCGCAGTCGGTTGAGTGCTGCGGTGGTGAAGTTGCGGTAGGGCAGCTTATCGGTTTCGACAAAGTAGTCGCTGTAATAGGCGATGAGGTCGAGCACATCATCACTGTGTTCGCGTAGTGCCGGGATGTAGAGTGAGACCACATTGAGCTCATAGTAGAGATCCTCACGGAAACGCTGCTGACTGATCAGCTGCTCCAGCGAGTGCCGACTGGCGGTAATGATGCGTACATCGGCATTCACCGTGGTGCTGCCGTGGTGGCGTTGAAACTGGCCGTGGCGCAACAGCTTGAGCAGGCGTGACTGGCTGGCATCGTCCAGATCGGCGGCATCGTCGATGAAGAGCGTGCCGCCGTTGGCCTGTTCGAGCAGTCCGTAATGGACCTGTTCGTCCCGCTCGTGACCAAACAGCTGGTCGAGTGTTTCGTTCTCGGGATTATGGGTGGTGATATCAGCAACGACAAAGGGGCCCTGACGCCTTGCACTGTTGTTATGCAGGTAGCGGGCAAAGAGCTGTTTGCCGCTGCCGGGCTCGCCGCTGAGCAGGACGGCGGTGTCGTGCTGGGCAATCTGCAGCGCCTGCTGGCGCAAGTGCTGGAATTGACGACTGCGGCCGATCGGCTCGGTGACCGGTTGTACGGCCAGGCGCAGGGTGACATTTTCCCGCTGCAGGTTGTAGCTCTTCAGGGCGTTCTCAATGGTCAACAGTAACTTGGCCAGGGAGAGGGGCTTTTCGATATAGTCATAAGCCCCCAGGCGAGTGGCTTCGACGGCGGTCTCCACCGTGCCGTGGCCGGACATGATGATAACCGGCTGGGCCAGCGGCTCCTCTGCGATCCACTCCTTGAGCAGCGTGATGCCATCGACATCGGGCATCCAGATATCCAGCAGAATGAGGTCGGGTTTGTGGGCGCGGCGTGCCTTGCGGGCATGGGCGGCGTCCTTGGCGGTGCTGACCGCGTAGCCCTCATCCTCCAGGATCTCCTGTAGCAGGCTGCGTATGTCCGGTTCGTCGTCGATGACCAGGATGTGGGGTGCGCTTGTCATGAATCTGTGGTTTCCGGATCGGGGTTATCTGCAGAGATGTTACGGCGTGTACGGTGTTTATTGCCCTGCACCGGAAGGCGCAGGGTGATCACGGCACCGCCACGCTCGGCGTTTTCGGCCCAGATCATGCCGCCGTGCTCCTCGGTGATCTTTTTCACCACCGCCAGGCCCAGACCGGTGCCCTTGGGTTTAGTGGTGATGTAGGGCTCGAACAGCTGACTGAGGATCGGTTCGGGGAAGCCTGGGCCGTTATCTTCGAAGCGCAGCTCTACATAGCGGCATTTATCTTTTTCGGCACAGTGTACAGCAACATGCAGGGTGATGGGGCGCCCCGTCTCACCGGCCTCGGCGGCATTCTTGACCAGGTTGTGGAGTAACTGGCGCAGGCGGTCGGGATCGGCGTCGATATGGGGCAGGCCGTGGTTGGCATCGAAGTGAATCGTGATGTTGCCGTTGCCCTGGTAGAGATCGAGTACCTCTCTGATAAGGGCCTCGAGGTCGAGATGTGCCAGTTGCAGCCGCGGTGGCCGGGCGTAGTCGGAGAAGGCCTTGACCATGGTCTTCATGCTCTCCACCTGCTGTACGATGGTGTGGGTGGAGCGGTCGAGAATGTCGGCGTCATCGCCACTCATGGTGTGAAGATATTTGTGACGTAACCGCTCGGCAGAGAGCTGGATCGGGGTCAGCGGATTCTTTATCTCATGGGCCAGGCGGCGTGCCACCTCACCCCAGGCCGCATCACGTTGCGCCTGAATAAGCGCGGTCACATCATCGAAGACAATCACATGCTCGCCCACTCGGTCATCGCCGCCGTGCAGGGGTGAGCCGCGGCAGATCAGAACTTGCCGGCCATTGGGACCGAACAGCACCACCTCCGCCTCCCAGCCACGGGTTTCGTGTCCAAGCTGGTGGCTGATCGCCTCGACCAGGGGTTCGGTGATCGGATACTCCTCGGCCAGTTGGGCGAGTGAAAGCTGCGTGATCACCGCGGGGGGGAGGCCGAGGATCTGCTCGGCGGCGCTGTTGGCGCTGTGTACCGTGCCGTTCTCATCAAGCGTTAACACACCCGAGGAGAGGCAGGCCAGCACCGCCTCAAGGTAGGCACGTTGCTCCTCGGCCTGTTGCTGGCTTTCGCTCGCCTCATCACGGGCGCGGGCGATCTTGCGCGTCATTTCGTTGAAAGAGCGAACCAGAAAGCCCAGTTCATCGCGGCCCGGCAGCGGCAGGCGTTTGTCGTAGTCGCCGGCGGCCACGGCACGGGTACCTTCGGCCAGGTCGCTGATCGGTGCTACCAGGCGCCGGGCGGAGAAGAAGGCTGCCCAGACGGCGGTAAGCAGACTCAGCAGCAATACCAGCGAGAGGGTGAGGGTGAAGCTATATTTTAGCGGCTGGCGCAGGAAGGCCAGCTCCTTGTACTGGGTAAAGGCAAACTGCACGCTGTTGGCCAGGGTGTCGATGCGTTCCGGCACGGAGTAGAGCACATGCAGCAGACGCGGGTCGCCCAGCGGGTCGGGGTTGGGTACCTGCATCACAATACGCATATTCAGACCCCGATCGCGGATCGGCTCCAGCGCCGCGTAATCAAGGCCTCGGCGCAACTGCTGCAGGATCGAGGTATTGGGCATGGCCGGCACCACGGTGGCAGCATCGACACTGCTGCTGGTGATGACCCGGCCATTGAGGTCGAGCAGGGTCATTTCCATCGCCTCGCTTTGCTGACGAAGGTCGTGGATTTTGATCGCGGCGGTGACATCCGGCTCCCGCGAGAGCACCTGGACCTGCTGGCGCGTCTGGCGCAGCAACTCACGCAGGCGGCTGTCCAGTGCAGTGCGCCCAAGCTCCAGCGAGTCTTCCAGCGCGCGCTCGATACGCAGGTCAAACCAGCTGTCGATCCCGCGGTGCAGGAACTGCACCGAGAAGTAGTAGAGCACCGAGATGGGTGAGACCGAGAGGATGACGAACATAATCACCAGCCTGACGGTCAGCCGCGAACCGGGTTCGCGGTTGCGGTAGTGGCTGATTAGTGAGAACAGGTGGCGACCGATCAGGGTCAGCAGCAGCAGCAGGGCGAGGATATTGACACCCAGCAGCAGTGAATAGAGGCGGCCGAACAGGGCGGAGTTCTGTGTGGCGGCACTCATCAGATAGAGTGAGGCCAGCAGCAGGATGAACAGTATCACCACCGGCCTGGGACCGGAGGTCAGACGCTTCAGGGTATCAAGGACCATGTGTACCAATCACTGTTGAGGCGCCAGGCGGGGGTGATGTAGGCCAGGGGACGCAGCGGCGAGGGCAGTGCCTCAATATCCAGTTCTACGTGTAGCAGTACTTCGTACGCCTCTCCCTCTTCGACCAGTTGTCTGTCTAGCAGCGGAAAATCATTCAGGTCACCCAGATTCTCAAGCGCCCCTTCAAGGGTGTGGAAAGAGTAGAAGGCGCCGCTGTTGATGTTATGCACCTGGTACTGGTGAGAGAGGGCATGGAAGCGCAGTTGGTAGCGTTGTTGCAGGGTGGCGACTACCGCGTCCAGCCACCAGCGTCGCTTGCGCTGGATCTCGATCTCCACCTGAAAGGTTAACGGTACGCCATTGTTGAGGGCGTCGAGGGCATCGTCGCTCAGGCGATAGTCGATATTGGCATCCAGCCGGTAGACATTGTCCTGCAGCCGGGTGTGGATGCCGGTGATGAAGAAGCCTTCGGCCAGGGCCGAAGTGGAGACGAGAGAGAGAAGTGCCGCCAGCCACAGCCGGCGGTAACGCGCGCCAGGGGCGGAGTTAGCGGTGCTTGCTGAGGCACGCGTAGTAAAAACCATCCATTCCGTCCTGATTCGGGAACACCTGTCGTCCTACCGTCTCCGCCCGGCCCCATTCGGCCTGCAGCGGGATCTCCTCTGCATCATCGTGTCTGGCAAGGAAGTTTGCAAGCTGTTGACCGTTCTCCTGGGGCAGCACCGAGCAGGTGGCGTAGATCAGCCGCCCTCCGGGGCGTAGCAGTGGCCACAACGCCTCCAGTATGGTCTGTTGCAGCCGGGTCAGTTGCGCGATGTCTTCACCCCGTCGTAGCAGTTTAATATCGGGGTGGCGGCGGATCACCCCGGTGGCGGAGCAGGGTGCATCGAGCAGGATGCGATCGAAGGGCTCCCCATCCCACCAGCTGTCGGGAGTGGCGGCATCGGCGGTGAGCAGGGTGGCCTGCACACCCAGCCGGTGCAGATTCTGCGCCACCCGCTGTAGCCGTTTTTCCTCAATATCGATGGCAACAAGCGATATATCGCTGCATATTTCCAGAAGATGACCTGTCTTTCCGCCTGGGGCAGCACAGGCATCCAGTACCCGCATGCCCGTTTCAGGGGCCACCAGAATCGCGGCGAGCTGGGCGGCGCTGTCCTGAATCGAAACCCGGCCATCGGCAAAACCGGGCAGCTGCTCTACCCCGACCGGGCGCTGCAGGGTCAGGGCATCGGGTGCATGGGGTGAGGCCTCGGCCTCCAGACCGGCTTGGCGTAGCTCCTGCAGGTAGGCCTCGCGCCCCTGACGGCTGCGGTTATTGCGCAGCGTCATCGGCGGGCGCTGGTTGTTGGCGGCAACGATACGGGGCCACTCCTGTGGCCAGGCCTGCTGCAGCAGATCCAGCAGCCAGCGTGGGTGGGCGCTGGCGGCCACCTCATCCGCTTCCAGCTGCGGTTCCAGCGTATTTCGTTCGCGCTGGAAGCGACGCAGCACGGCGTTGACCAGCCCCTTGGCCCAGCCCTTTTTCAGCAGGGCGGTGACCGCCACGGTTTCGGAGACGGCGGCGTGAGGCGGGATATCCATATAGGCAAGTTGGTAGAGGCCGCTGAGCAGCAGACACCGGATCTCATGCTCCTTGGCCTTGAGCGGCTTGTCCATCAGCTGGCCAAGCAGGACCTCCAGCCGTGGCCACCAGCGCAGGGTGCCGTAGCAGAGCTCCTGTGCCAGCGCACGGCGCTCCGGCGGCAGTGCATCGAGACTGTGCGGCAGCAGAGCGGAGAGGGATTGGCCGTCACGCACCACGCGGGTCAATATGGCAACGGCGGTGGCACGTGGATTCCCCGTCGCCTTAGCCACCGAGGAGGGTTCCCTCAAGCTTGTTGGCATTGATAAAGTCAACCACGGCCTGGGGCTTGCCGCCGGGGCGCTGCAGGCGCAGCGCGCGCAACACTCCCTCACCGCAGGCGATATCGATACCCTGTTTGTCCGCGCGGATCACCGTGCCGGGCGGTTGGCTGCTCGTCTCATCGAGGGGGCGTGCCTCCCAGATACGCAGCATCTCACCCTGCCAGGGGGTCTGGGCCACCGGCCAGGGGTTGAAGGCGGCCACCTGACGGGCGATCTGCGCCGCCGACCGCTGCCAGTCGATGGCCGCCTCGCTCTTGTTCAGTTTGCGGGCGTAGTTGGCCTGATCATCATCCTGTTTTTCGGGCACCAGTGTGCCCTCCTGTATACCCTCCAGCGCCTCGACAATGGCCTGTGCCCCCAGTTCGGCAAGCCGGTCGTGCAGGCTGGCAGCGGTATCGCTGCTTTCGATCGGGGTGGAGCGCTTGTAGAGCATGTCACCGGTATCCAGCCCTTCATCCATCTGCATGATGGTAATGCCGGTTTCAGCGTCACCGGCAAGGATGGCGCGCTGGATCGGCGCCGCACCACGCCAGCGGGGCAGTAGCGAGGCATGAATGTTAAGGCAACCCAGTCGCGGGGTGGCAAGGACCTCGGCCGGCAGTAGCAGTCCGTAGGCGGCTACCACCATGACATCGGGATTGAGGGCGGCCAGTTTCGCCTGTTCATCAGCCGATTTAAGACTCTCAGGCTGATAGACTTCGATACCGTGCTCCAGAGCCAGCGTCTTGACCGGGCTGGCTTTGAGTTTGCGGCCGCGGCCGGCGGGGCGGTCCGGCTGGGTGTAGACAGCAATAATCTTGTGCGGTGAATCGAGCAGGGCCTGGAGAGCGATGGCGGCGAACTCCGGGGTGCCGGCATAAACGATGTTCAGCGGTGTGGGCATGTGGCGGCTTTCAGTGGGGTAAGTGAGTGGTTACATCGTCTGGCGACGCTGTTTCTCCAGCTTTTTGCGGATTCGCTGCTGTTTGAGCCCGGAGAGATAGTCGACGAACAGTTTGCCGTCGAGATGATCGATCTCATGCTGAATACAGACGGCCAGCAGGCCTTCGGCCTCCAATTCGAAAGGCTCGCCATGGCGGTCCAGGGCACGGATCCGAACCCGGTCGGCACGCTCGACCTTTTCGTAGATGCCGGGAACGGAGAGACAGCCCTCATCCATCTCCTCGACACCCTGTTTATCCAGGATCTCGGGGTTAATCAGCACCAGCGGTTCGTTCTTTTCCTCGGAGATGTCGATGACGATCAGACGGCGGTGGAGATCCACCTGGGTGGCGGCCAGGCCAATCCCCGGGGCGTCGTACATGGTCTCGAACATGTCGTCGATAAAGCTGCGCAGCGCATCGTCGATCTTCTCTACCGGCTTGGCTACGGTACGCAGGCGTTCGTCGGGAAAGTGCAAAATTGTGAGATGTGACATGGTAATTCCGTAAAAAGCTATAGTAAAAACACAGCTTTTGTTGCTAAAGTAATGATCATACTGGAAACTCTACGATACCGCACCTCTTTGAGGGCGGGGCAGATTTCGCTAACTCGACTCGCCAGAAGAGAAAAGGGATGCCCATGGTTAACAGACAGTTTCATCTCGCCCTCCCCTATGCCGGGCTGCCGGTGGCGCTGATGCTTGCCCTGCTGGCCGGCTGCGCCTCCACCCCCGATGAGCCTGCGGTAACGGTTGTGGATGAGCCGGCGCCCGTGGTGGAGGCCCAACCGGAGCCAAAACCTGAGCCGAAACCCGAACCGGTGGTTCGACTGCGCCCCGATTATCCGCAGACCTACACCGTGGTCAAGGGCGACACCCTCTGGGACATCTCTTCGCACTTTCTCAAGGATCCCTGGATGTGGCCGGAACTTTGGCAGGTCAATCCACAGATCGCCAATCCACACCTGATCTATCCCGGCGATGTCCTGACCCTCTATTTTATAGACGGCAGGCCGATGTTGCGAGTCGATCGTCCCGGAATGCCCGATGAAACCCGCGGCAAAACCTATCCCACGGTGAAACTTTCACCCCAGGTGCGTGAGTTGAGCCTGGATGAGGCGGTGCCGACCATCCCGCTGGATGCCATTCGCAGTTTCCTCTCCCGCCCGAGGGTGGTAAGTGAGGGAGAGCTGGAGAAGCAGCCCTATGTGGTGGCCCAGACCGAAGACCGTCTTGCCTCCGGTGCCGGTTACAGCTTCTATGCCCGTGGCATCAAGGAGGAAGAGGCGGCGCCCGAGTATGTGCTGGTTCGCGCCGGCCAGAAGTATGTCGACCCGGATACGGATGAGGTGCTGGGCTACGAGGCGCTCTATCTGGGGGAGGCGCAGATGACCCGCTATGGTGACCCCTCCAAGCTCTATGTCACCGAGTCCAACCGCGAGATCCTGCGCGGTGACCGCTTGATGCCCAGGGAGGATGAGCGTCTGCAGTATCACTATCTGCCACGCGCACCGGAAGGTGAGGTCAACGGCAAGATCATCGCGGTGATGGACGGGGTGGCCCAGATTGGCCAGTACCAGGTGGTGGTGCTGAATCTGGGACGTCAGGAGAATATGGAGCCCGGCCATGTGCTGGCGGCGATGCAGTCTGGGGTCATGGTTGAGGACACGGTTGCCGGCGGCCAGGTCAAGCTGCCCGATGAGAAGGCCGGTACGGTGATGGTGTTCCGTGTCTTTGACCGGGTCAGCTATGCGCTGGTGATGCGCGCGACCAAGGCGCTTCACCTCCACGATATCGTTACCAATCCCTGATACCGCCGGGGCGGCCGCCGCACGGATGTGGCTGTATCGTTGCAATGATGGAAAATGATGAGCAACAACTGCGTTACTGGTTGGCCCTGCTGCAGATAAAGGGGGTTGGGCCGGTGCAGTTTCGCCAGTTATGGCAGCAGACAGACTCTCTTCAGGGTTTGTTTTCATCGCCCCCTCCCACCCTTTCGGCGACGCTCAGAGACGCCCTGCGACATCCCGATTGGGATGCGGTAGAGCACTCCCTGGAGTGGTCGCAGCAAGTCGATTGCCACATCCTTACTCTTGAGCACACGGCCTATCCGCAGCAGTTAAAGGAGCTTCATGATGCCCCTCCGCTGCTCTTTGTGCGCGGCGAACCACAGCAACTGGCCAATCCGCAGCTGGCGATAGTCGGCAGCCGCAACCCCGGTGTGGTGGGACGGGAGACGGCTCACGACTTTGCCCGCAGCCTGGCCTCCGCGGGACTGGTGATCACCAGTGGGCTGGCACAGGGTATCGACACCGCCAGTCATCAGGGTGCACTGGACGGTGGTGGGCAGACCATTGCGGTGTTTGGTACCGGGCTGGAGCGGGTCTATCCGGCGAAGAATCGCCAGCTGGCCCACACCATCGTCGAGCAGGGCGGCGCCCTGATCTCTGAGTACCCGCCGGGGATGGAGCCATTGGCCGCCAATTTTCCCCGTCGCAACAGGATCATCAGTGGCCTCTCCCTGGGGACCCTGGTGGTGGAGGCGGCGTTGCGCAGTGGCTCATTGATCACCGCCCGCTATGCCACAGAGCAGGGCCGGGAGGTGTTCGCCATCCCTGGTTCCATCCACAATCCGCTGGCCAGGGGGTGCCATCAGCTGATCCGTCAGGGGGCCAAGCTGGTGGAAACGGCGCAGGATATCCTTGAGGAGCTGGCCCCGCAGCTGCACGCCGCGATCGCCGAGGGCGGGGCGACGCGGCTCGAGCCGGCCGAAGAGGAGGCGGGTGAGGCGCTGGATGAGGAGTACCAGCGGTTGCTGGCCTGCCTGGACGGTGGCCCCAGCAGTGTGAACCGGCTGGTAGAGCGCAGTGGATTGACGGCAGATGCGGTTTCCTCCATGCTGTTATTGTTAGAACTGCAGGGCTACGTGGTATCCACAGCGGGTGGTTACACGCTGGCCGGCAAGAGACCCTGAAATGAAACAAGACGTATTTGATATCCTGCTCTACCTCTTCGAGAACTATATGTATGACGAGGGCGAGCTGGAGCATGACCGGGATACACTCCAGCTGGAGTTGCAGGATGCCGGTTTCAGAAACAATGAGATCAGCAAGGCCTTCGACTGGCTTGAGGGCCTGAGCCACATGAACTATGACGGTGTCCTGCCTGTCGCAGGGGGACAACCCTCGTTCCGCATCTACTCCGATGCCGAGACGACAAAACTCGACAGTGAGTGCCGGGGATTTGTGCTGTTTCTGGAGCAAATGGGCGTATTGGATCACGCCACCCGTGAGGTGGTGATTGACCGGGTGATGGCGTTGGAGAGCGATGAAGTGGATCTGGATCAGCTCAAGTGGGTTATCCTGATGGTACTGTTCAATCAGCCCGGCCAGGAGGCTGCGGTTGCCTGGATGGAAGACCTGGTTTTGGATGAAGTGGTTGGTCAGCTTCATTAAGGAACCTCTGAACAAATCTATGTTGCCTCTTCGGCTATTAATGCCCGCAATGCGGGCATTTTTTCTGGTAGTAAATTATGAGTAAAAATCTCGTCATCGTGGAGTCGCCGGCAAAGGCGAAGACCATTAAAAAATACCTGGGCAAGGACTTTGAAGTGCTGGCCTCGTACGGTCACGTCCGCGATCTCAAGCCCAAGGAGGGCGCGGTCGACCCGGATAACGATTTTGCGATGAAGTATCAGGTCATCGATAAAAACAGCAAACATGTCGATGCTATCGCCAAGGCGCTGAAAAAGGCCGACGCCCTCTATCTTGCCACTGACCCGGATCGCGAGGGTGAGGCGATCTCTTGGCATCTGCTGGAGTTGCTGAAAAATAAAAAGTTGATCAAGGATAAAACGGTCGGCCGGGTGGTATTCCATGAGATCACCAAAAAGGCGATCCGCGAAGCGGTGGACAATCCGCGTGAACTGGCCATGGAGTTGGTTAACGCGCAGCAGGCACGTCGTGCGCTGGACTACCTGGTAGGTTTCAATCTTTCGCCGCTGCTGTGGAAGAAGATCCGCCGCGGCCTCTCCGCCGGACGGGTGCAGAGCCCGGCGCTGCGTCTGATCGTTGAGCGCGAGGAGGAGATCGAGCGTTTCGTCGCCCGGGAGTACTGGAGTGTCGAGGCCGATGTCAGCAGTAAGGGACAGAACTTCAGCTCCAAGCTGATCCGGTTCGAGGGTGAAAAGGTCGAACAGTTTACCATCGACAACAGCGAGCGGGCCGACCAGGTCGAGTCCACCCTGCTCAGTAAAGCCGAGGGAAAACTTCTCGTCAGCAAGGTGGTCAAGAAACAGCGCAAGCGCAACCCCGCCGCGCCGTTTACCACCTCGACACTGCAGCAGGAGGCTTCGCGCAAACTCGGTTTTACCGCGCAACGTACCATGCGTACCGCACAGCAGCTCTATGAAGGTATCGATATCGGTGGTGAGACCGTGGGTCTTATCACCTATATGCGTACCGACTCGGTCAACCTGGCCGCCGAGGCGATGGCGGAGGTGCGCGATTACATTGCCCAGCGCTATGGCAGCGACAATGTGCCGGCTGAGCCGCGCACCTTCAAGACCAAATCGAAGAATGCCCAGGAGGCCCACGAGGCGATCCGCCCGACCTCCATCGAGCGTGTGCCGAGCGCGTTGCAGGGGCACCTCTCCAAGGATCAGTTCCGTCTCTACGAATTGATCTGGAAGCGTACCCTGGCCTGCCAGATGGTGCATGCCACACTCGACACCGTGGCGGTGGATCTGAGCGCCGGCGAAGAGAACATCTTCCGCGCCAACGGATCGACCATCGTTCACGCCGGCTTTATGGCGGTCTACCAGGAGAGTGTGGACGACGCCAAGGAGAAAGATGACGACAACAAACTGTTGCCGAAACTGCTCGAGGGGGAGATGGTGGAGTTGATCGCCATCCGTCCCGAACAGCACTTCACCGAGCCTCCGCCGCGTTTTTCCGAGGCGAGCCTGGTCAAGACGCTGGAGGAGTACGGCATCGGCAGACCCTCCACCTATGCCAGTATCATCTCCACGCTGCAACAGCGTGAGTATGTAGAGATGGACAAGCGCCGTTTCATCCCCACCGATGTCGGGCGGGTGGTGAACAAATTCCTTACCAACCACTTCACCCAGTACGTCGATTATGACTTCACCGCCAAACTGGAGGACGAACTCGATGCTGTCTCCCGCGGTGAGGAGGAGTGGGTGCCGCTGTTGCGCCGTTTCTGGCGGCCGTTCAAGGATCAGGTCGATGATAAGGAGCAGAGTGTCAGCCGCAAGGAGGTGACTCAGGAGGAGATGGACGAGGCCTGCCCGCAGTGCGGCAAACCGTTGGCGATCCGCCTCGGCCGGCGTGGCCGCTTTATCGGTTGTACCGCCTACCCCGATTGCGACTACACCCGCAACCTGGGTGACGATAAAGATACGAAAAACGAACCGGAGGTGGTCGAGGGAAAAAGCTGCCCCGAGTGCGGTTCGGCGCTGGTGATCCGTGAGGGGCGCTACGGCAAGTTCATCGGTTGTAGCAGCTACCCCGACTGCAAGCACATTGAGCCACTGGAACAACCGGTGGATACCGGCGTTACCTGCCCCCAGTGCAACAAGGGCACCCTGATGCGGCGCAAGTCGCGCCGCGGCAAGATCTTCTTCTCCTGCTCCACCTACCCCGAATGCGACTACGCGGTGTGGAATGAACCGATCAACGAACCCTGCCCCGATTGCGGCTGGCCGATCCTCACCATCAAGACCACCAAGCGCAAGGGCACCGAAAAGGTCTGCCCACAGAAAGAGTGCGGCTTCGCCGAGCCCTATGACAAGGAAGATGCGCAGAGTGAGGAAGAGTAGCCCCTTGCTGCATGCGAAAGTGCAGCAGTCTACAGGGTAAGCGAAGCATGAGCGGTTTCCACCTCCGCTATGCTCGCCGCGTGCTGCAACGAGGCGGCATTGTCGCCTACCCGACCGAGGCGGTTTACGGCCTTGGCTGTGATCCGCTCAATCCCCAGGCCGTTATGCGTTTACTGGCGATTAAACAGCGCCCCTGGCAGAAGGGGATGATCCTGATCGCCTCCAGTCAGCAGCAGCTCGAGCCGTACCTGCGACCCATTGGCCCCGCCGTACAGAAGAAACTGACGCAGAGCTGGCCGGGGCCCGTTACCTGGCTGCTGCCGGCACGCCCCGAGGTGCCCTGGTGGCTGCGTGGCGAGCACGTGACGCTGGCAGTACGTGTGACTGCCCATCCGCTGGCAGCGGCGCTGTGTGAGCAGTTTGGCGGGCCAGTTGTCTCCACCAGTGCCAACCTCGCCGGGCACGAGCCGGCACGCAGTGCGCTCACCGTGCGGCGCGAACTGGGCGACAAGGTCGATTACATCCTTCACGGGACGCTGGGTAACCGTGGCAGACCGACCGAGATCCGCGATGCACAAACCGGACGCATCATTCGGGCGGGTTAATTATTTGACTGACCATGAAGGTCACGAGGAGCACTAAGGATAAAAAATAATTCATCACGGAGGATTAACTCTCGCCAAGCCGCCAAGGACGCCAAGAAAATCCATGCAGTAACTTGGCGATCCTGGCGTCTTGGCGAGAGAGTCGTG
>JAPHTQ010000069.1 GCA_026196275.1 Gammaproteobacteria bacterium | reverse complement strand
TCTGACGGATGCGCTCGCGGGTGACGTCGAACTGCTTGCCGACCTCCTCAAGGGTGTGGTCGGTGTTCATGTCGATACCGAAGCGCATGCGCAGCACCTTGGATTCGCGGGCGGTGAGTCCTTCGAGCACGCCCTGGGTTGCCTCGCGGAGCCCTTCGGCCGTTGCCATGTCCACCGGGGAGAGTACGTTACCGTCCTCGATGAAGTCACCCAGGTGCGAATCTTCGTCATCGCCGATGGGGGTCTCCATGGAGATCGGCTCCTTGGCGATCTTGAGCACCTTGCGCACCTTGTCCTCCGGCATCTCCATCCGTTCGGACAGCTCTTCGGGCGTGGCCTCGCGTCCCATCTCCTGGAGCATCTGGCGGGAGATGCGGTTGAGTTTGTTGATGGTCTCGATCATGTGCACCGGGATACGGATGGTGCGGGCCTGATCCGCGATGGAGCGGGTGATGGCCTGACGGATCCACCAGGTGGCGTAGGTCGAGAACTTGTAGCCGCGGCGGTATTCGAACTTGTCGACCGCCTTCATCAGCCCGATGTTGCCCTCCTGGATGAGATCCAGGAACTGCAGGCCGCGGTTGGTGTACTTCTTGGCGATGGAGATCACCAGACGCAGGTTGGCCTCGACCATCTCCTTCTTGGCGCGACGGGCCTTGGCCTCACCGATGGACATGCGCCGGTTGATGTCCTTGATCTCGGCGATCGACATGCCGCAATCCTTCTCCAGCGCGGCCAGTTTGCCCTGAAGGCGCCGAACTTCGTCGGCACACTCCCTGAGCGCCTTGACGTAGCCCTTGCTACCCTTGATGTGGGCATCGAGCCACTTGAGGTTGGTCTCGTTTTCCGGGAAGCTGGAGATGAACTCCTTGCGTGGCATCTTCGCCTGGTTGACGCACAGGCTCATGATCTGACGCTCGTAGGTACGGATGCGGGCGACCAGCCCACGCAGGTTCTTGACCATGCGGTCAACCAGTTTGGGCGCCAGACGGAAACCGAGGAAGGCCTCGGTCAGTTCCGTTTGCAGCTTCTGGCTGGTCTTGTGCTCCTTGCCGTGCTTGCTGATGGCGTTGACGGTTTTGGTGTAGAGCTTCTCCATCGCGGCGATACGCTCGCGTACCTCTTCGATATCGAGGCTGGTATCCTCTTCTTCGGCTTCATCATCGTCATCACTGCCAGCGGCGCTGCCCTGGGTTTTGGCGGCGGCCGGTGTGACCGGTGCGGCTTCCTCCTCGGCGTCGACGAAGCCGGTGATCACGTCGGCCAGGCGCAGCTCGCCCTCTTCGACCTGTTTGAATTCGCGCAGCAACTCGGCGATGGTCTCGGGGTGGCTGGCCAGGGCGGCGAGCATCTGGTTCATGCCGTCTTCGATACGTTTGGCGATCTTGATCTCGCCTTCACGGGTGAGTAGCTCAACGGCGCCCATTTCACGCATGTACATGCGCACCGGATCGGTGGTGCGGCCGAATTCACTGTCCACCGAGGCGAGTGCGGCGGCGGCCTCCTCGGCGGCATCCTCGTCGGCGGTAACGGAATCTCCGGTGATCAACAGGGTATCGGCATCAGGGGCGACCTCATGCACGGTAATACCCATGTCATTAATCATGCTTATGATGTCTTCGATTTGATCAGGATCAACAATATCGCTGGGGAGGTGGTCGTTGACCTCGGCATAGGTCAGATACCCCTGCTCTTTACCTCGGGCAATCAATAGCTTAAGTTGGGACTCTTGTTCCTGTTGCATCATCGTCAAAGTATCTCGATTCGGTTTATGCCCACGCGGGGCTAGTCATAAAAATTTCACATTAAAGGATAGTCATGGATCCCTGTTCCGCCACATAGATCACAAAAAAAATGTAACTACCCTCGCATTTCTTGCATAAGTGACTGATATTCCATCTTTTCCTCAGCGCTCATCTGGCTGAGTGGCTTGCGTGAGAGCTCAAGGTAACGCTGTTTCAGCAGTTGTTGCCTGAGCCCGCGCAGCGCACCGAGAAACTCCTTCTCCACATCGTCCTGTTCGGCATCGAGCAACAGCTCACGCTGTGCCAGGGTGAACAGATGCCGCTCTTCGTCCCGGCCGCGCCAGTGTTCCAGCAGCGCGGAGGTGTTTAGATTGGGACGCTGCCGCAGAAGTTCAAGCATCTCCAGCAACAGCCCCACCCCGGGTTGTTGCAGACCGGCCAGCGCTGTAGTGTCCTCTACCTGTGCAGCCAGCTGCGGGTGTTGCAGCAGCAGGGTGATGGCATTGCGCACCTGCGATGGCGGCTGGCGTGTCGCATCAGCGGTTCGCCTTGTTTGTTTCGCCGCACGCCGTGGTTGTGCCGGGGTGAACGGCGTACTGCCACCGAGCATCTGTTGCAGCAGCTCTGGCTGCATGTTGGCCAGCGGCGCCAGCCGTTCCACCACCTTGTGACGATAGATGCCGCTGGGTAGCCTGGCCAGGAGTGGTTTGCTCAGCTCTACCAATCGGGCCTGGCCATCGATACGACTGAAGTCGGCCTGCTGCTTGAAGTGCTCAACCAAAAATTCATCCAGGGTCAGGGCACGTTCAATCGCCTGTTCAAAACCTTCCCTGCCTACCTGTCGGATCAGGGTGTCCGGGTCTTCTCCCTCCGGCATAAACATAAAGCGCAGGGTGCGGCCGTCGCGCATCAGCGGCAGTGCATTCTCCAACCCGCGCCAGGCGGCATCGCGGCCGGCGCGGTCGCCGTCGAAACAGAACACCACCTCATCGCTGTGGCGGAACAGCTGTTCCAGGTGCTCCTGGGTGACCGAGGTGCCCAGGGTGGCTACCGCATAGCGCACATCGAACTGCGCCAGGGCCACCACATCCATATAGCCTTCGACCACCAGCAGCCGAGGCAGCTGGCGCAACGCCTGGCGTGCCTCGTAGAGGCCGTAGAGTTCGCGCCCCTTGTGGAACACCGGTGTCTCCGGCGAGTTGAGGTACTTGGGTTTGTCATCACCCAGTACCCGTCCGCCGAAGGCGATCACCCGTCCGCGTCGGTCGCGGATGGGAAACATAATCCGGTCGCGGAAGCGGTCGTAGCGCTTGCCGCCCTCCTTCTCCACAACCAGCCCGGCGCGGATCAGGTTCTTTTCGTTCTCCCGCCCCAGGGCGTTGAACAGGTTGTCCCAGCCGGGCGGTGCGAAACCGACGCCGAAGTCGCGGGCGATCTCGCCGGAGAGGCCGCGGCCTTTGAGGTACTCCACCGCGCGCGGGGCATCGGGGTGCTGTTTCAGTTGCTGGCGGAAGAACTTCTCCGCCCGGTCCAGCAGCGCATAGAGCGGCTTGCTGTCGTCCTGCTCGCGCCGTACCGGGGCCGGGCCTGCGCCCTCGCGCGGCACCTCCAGCCCCACCAGTTTGGCCAGTTCCTCAACCGCTTCGACAAACTCCATGCGGTCGTACTCCATCAGGAAGCCGATGGCGGTGCCGTGGGCACCGCAGCCGAAGCAGTGGTAGAACTGTTTGTCGGGGCTAACGGTGAAAGAGGGGGTTTTTTCGCTGTGAAACGGACAGCAGGCCTGATATTCCCGGCCGGCCTTTTTCAGGGGTACACGGAGATCGATCACCTCGACGATATCGACGCGGCTGACCAAATCATCAATAAACTGTTGCGGAATTCTTCCTGACATGACCCCTCGATTCAGCACAAAGGGCAACGAATGGGGGCGTTACCGGTTCCGGGGATCAGGCGAGGCGGGCCTTGATACGGGCACTGACCTCACCCATGTC
>JAPHTQ010000001.1 GCA_026196275.1 Gammaproteobacteria bacterium | reverse complement strand
TATGGCCTCAAATCTGTAGAGCGTGGTCGGATTACCTCGCGCCAGATTGAAGCCGCCCGTCGTGCCATGACCCGCCATATCAAACGCGGTGGCAAGATCTGGATCCGCATTTTCCCGGACAAGCCGATCACCGAGAAGCCTCTCGAGGTTCGGCAGGGTAAAGGTAAGGGTAACGTTGAATACTGGGTCGCCCAGATTCAGCCGGGCCGCATGCTTTACGAAATGCAGGGTGTCTCCGAGGAAATTGCACGTGAGGCATTTAAACTTGCCGCGGCCAAGTTGCCGCTCAAGACCACATTTGTAACTCGCACGGTGCTGTGATGAAAGCTAGTGAACTTAAAGTGAAGAGCGTCGAAGAGCTTAACAGCGAACTGAACGGGCTTCTGCGCGAGCAGTTCAATCTTCGCATGCAGAAGGGGTCTGGGCAGCTGTCCCAACCACATCGTGTTAGTCGGGTCCGTCGCGAAATCGCTCGCGTAAAGACCATTCTGAATGAGAAGGCGAAGTCATGAGCGAAGAGGCGAAAAACACACGTACTGTTATGGGGCGTGTCGTGAGTGACAAGATGGACAAAACCATCACGGTGATGGTTGAGCGTCAGGTGGCTCACCCCATCTACGGCAAATATGTCAAGCGTTCCACCAAGCTGCATGCTCACGATGAGAATAATGAGTGCAAAATGGGCGATACCGTCTCGATTGAGGAGTGCCGTCCATTGTCAAAGTCCAAATCCTGGCGTCTGGTCAAGGTTCTGGAAAGGGCTAGCTGAGAAGCTGTCATATAACTTAGCTGATCACAGCAGAGTAGTAGCCCAAGGCAATTAAGACTTGGGCTTTTCCTCATTTAGTGGTATTATCTCGCGCCCTTAACCTAATGGCGCTGTGAGCAGCAAATCGATAGTGCGGAGATTGTTCCATGATTCAGATGCAGACAAAACTGGATGTTGCCGATAACAGCGGTGCCCGTGTTGTCCAGTGCATCAAGGTGCTTGGCGGCTCACATCGTCGCTATGCAGGTATTGGTGACATTATCAAGGTCAGCGTTAAGGAAGCGATTCCTCGCGGCAAGGTTAAGAAAGGTGAAGTTTACAACGCCGTTGTCGTGCGTACCCGTAAAGGTGTACGCCGTGCAGATGGTTCGCTGATTCGCTTTGATGGCAATGCAGCTGTGTTGCTTAACAACAAGCTGGAGCCAATTGGCACACGTATCTTCGGCCCCGTTACCCGCGAACTGCGTGGTGACCGTTTCATGAAGATTATTTCTCTGGCACCTGAAGTGCTGTAAGGCTGAGAGATAGATAAAATGCAAAAGTTAAAGAAAGGCGACGATGTAATCGTTACTGCCGGTAAGGACAAGGGTAAGCGCGGCACCATCACTCTTGTGATGCCCCGCGAGGATCGTGTTCTGATTGAAGGCATCAATATGGTGAAAAAACACCAGAAGCCTAATCCGGCGATGGGCGTGCCTGGTGGCATCATTCAAAAAGAGATGCCGCTGCACGTTTCCAATGTAGCGATCTTTAATCCGGCTAGCGGCAAAGCAGACCGTGTCGGCATTAAGATTCTCGAAGATGGCCGTAAGGTACGCATCTTCAAGTCCAACAACGAAGTTATTGACGCGTAAGTCGGGTAAGATAATGGCTAGACTGCAAGATTTCTATAAAGAAACCGTCGTCAAGCAGCTGATGGAAGAGCTGAAGTGCGACAACATCATGGCTGTACCGCGGATCGAAAAGATCACGGTCAATATGGGTGTTGGCGAGGCGGCTGCTGACAAAAAGGTGCTTGAGCATGCGGTTGCTGACATGACCAAGCTTACCGGTCAGAAGCCGATCATCAACAACGCCCGTAAGTCTGTCGCCGGTTTCAAGATTCGCGAGGGCTGGCCGATTGGCTGTAAGGTGACTCTGCGCAGTGAGCGTATGTACGAGTTTCTCGATCGCCTTATTTCCATAGCCATTCCGCGTATCCGCGATTTTCGTGGCTTGAATGCCAAGTCGTTTGACGGTCGTGGCAATTACAGCATGGGTGTTCGTGAGCAAATCATCTTCCCCGAGATCGATTATGACAAGATCGACACCCTGCGTGGAATGGATATCACCATTACCACCACTGCTAAAACCGATGACGAGGCTCGTGCGCTGTTGAAGGCGTTCAGCTTCCCGTTCAAAGGCTGAGGACAGGAATATGGCAAAAGTTTCCATGATGCAACGTGAGCTCAAGCGCGAGAAGCTGGTGAAGAAATACGCCGCCAAGCGCGCCGAGATCAAGGCCCAGATGAAGAACCCTGATCTGGGTATGGAAGAGTTGCAGGAGCTCGTGGTCAAGCTGCAGAAGCTGCCGCGTGATTCCAGTAAGGTTCGTCAGCGTAATCGCTGTAATCTGACCGGTCGTCCGCACGGTTACTACCGTAAGTTCGGTCTGGGTCGCAATAAGCTGCGTGAAGCAACCATGCGTGGCGATGTCCCTGGCTTGCGTAAGGCAAGCTGGTAAGCAGCTGAATTTCAGCTAAAGAGAATTAGGAGCATTACCGAATGAGCATGACTGATCCTATTGCAGATATGCTTACCCGTGTTCGTAACGGGTTGTCTGCAAACAAGATGGAGGTTTCAATGCCTTCATCCAAGGTGAAGCTGTCAATCGCCCAGGTCCTGAAAGACGAGGGTTATGTTGGCGACTTTGCCGTTCAGGATATCGATGGTAAGCCGGTGCTCAAAGTTACCCTGCGTTACCACCAGGGCCAGCCCGTTATCGAGCGGGTCAAGCGGGTCAGCCGCCCTGGTCTTCGTGTGTACAAGGGTAAGGATGAGCTGCCCACAGTGATGGGCGGGCTTGGTATCGCTGTCGTTTCAACGTCCGCTGGTGTAATGACTGACCGTGCTGCACGCAAGGCTGGTCTCGGCGGCGAAGTGCTGTGCACAGTATTCTAAGGTTGGTGAGGCATGGCTAGAATTTTGAAACCAGTTGGCATTCCTTCCGGCGTTACGGTTAGCGTCAATGGACAGTCTCTTGAGGTTAAAGGTGCCAAAGGCAATCTTTCTCATGATGTTCATGCGGCTGTTGAGATCAAGCAGGAAGATGACGGAATGAGTTTTGCACCGCGCGATGAGACCAAGCAGTCATTTGCCTTGGTCGGCACTACGCGCGCATTGCTCAATACCATGATTAAAGGCGTCAGTGAAGGGTTTGAAAAGAAACTCGAGCTGGTCGGCGTGGGCTACCGTGCTCAGGCGCAGGGTAAGGCCCTGAACCTGACTCTCGGTTTCTCCCACCCTGTGAGTTATGAGGTGCCGGAGGGGATCACTATTGAAACCCCCAGCCAGACCGAAATTATGGTCAAGGGCATCGATAAGCAGCAGGTCGGTCACGTTGCTGCCGAGATCCGCGCCTATCGTCCACCGGAACCTTACAAAGGCAAGGGCGTTCGTTATTCAGACGAACGTATTGTCCGTAAGGAAGCCAAGAAGAAATAGGGTTTAGGCGATGAAATCGAAAAAAGAAACACGTTTGCGTCGCGCCACCCGTGCTCGCGCAAAGATTCGCGGCCTTGGCATGTACCGCCTGTGCGTCAATCGCACACCGCGTCACATCTATGCCCAGGTCATTGCGCCTAACGGCTCTGAAGTCGTTGCCACAGCATCCACTGTGCAGTCTGACATCAAGTCTGGCGTTAAAACCACAGGCAATGCTGATGCTGCGGTAGCAGTAGGCAAGGCAATCGCAGAGAAGGCAAAGGCAGCTGGCGTGACCAAGGTTGCTTTTGACCGTTCAGGTTTTAAATACCATGGACGCGTTAAGGCACTTGCCGATGCAGCGCGTGAAAATGGTCTGGAATTCTAAGGGTTAGACTATGGCTGGATTTGAAGCACCCAATAGTGACGGCTTTATCGAGAAGCTGGTCGGTGTGAACCGTGTATCCAAGACCGTCAAGGGCGGTCGTATTTTCCAGTTCTCCGCCTTGACAGTGGTGGGTGACGGAGAAGGTAATATCGGTTTTGGCACCGGCAAGGCCCGTGAGGTTCCTGCTGCCATCCAAAAGGCGATGGAGAGTGCGCGCCGCAACATGCGTAAGGTGAGTATTACCGAAAACGGCACGCTGCAGTATGCAGTCAATGCCCGCCACGGTGCTGCCAAGGTGTACATGCAGCCGGCCTCTGAAGGTACCGGCGTTATCGCCGGTGGTGCCATGCGCGCCGTGCTTGAGGCGGCGGGGGTACATAACGTACTCGCCAAATGCATTGGCAGCAGCAACCCGGTAAACGTTGTACGCGCTACCCTTAATGGTTTGACTGCAATGTCCTCTCCTGATGATGTTGCTGCCAAGCGTGGTAAAAGCGTCAAGGATATTCTGGAATAAGCCATGGCTGAGAAGAAAACAATCAAGATCAAGCAGGTGCGTAGCGTTCACGGTCGTCTCCCGAGTCATCGGGCAACCGTTGCAGGCCTCGGCCTGCGTCGCATGCACCATACCGTCGAAGTTGAAGATACCCCGTGCACTCGCGGCATGATTAATCAGGTATCTTACATGGTCAAGGTAGTAGAGGACTAAGATGCGACTTAATACACTTTCACCCGCTGAGGGTGCCAGGAAGGACGCCAAGCGCGTTGGTCGTGGCATCGGTTCCGGCCTGGGTAAAACCGGTGGCCGCGGCCACAAGGGCCAGAAGTCCCGTTCCGGTGGTTTTCACAAGGTCGGTTTCGAGGGCGGTCAAATGCCGCTGCAGCGTCGTCTGCCCAAGGTTGGCTTCAGCTCCCGTGTCGGACGCTATACCGCAGAGATTCGTCTCAACGAACTGCTCAAGGTTGAAGGCGATACGGTTGACCTGCTGGCACTGAAGGCTGCTAACGTGATCCGTCAGGACGCCAAGCGTGCCAAGGTTATTGCCTCCGGCAGCATTGATAAGGCCGTGACCGTTAGTGGACTGGCTGTAACCAAAGGTGCCAGGGCAGCAATCGAAGCTGCCGGTGGAAAAGTAGAGGCCTGATAATGGGTTCATCTGCTTCAGCGATGGCCAATGCCATGTCCGGCGGTAAACTTACCGAGCTGAAGCAGCGGCTGCTGTTTGTTCTCGGTGCTTTGCTGGTTTTCCGCATCGGCGCGCACATTCCGGTCCCCGGGATTGATCCGGTTGCCCTGGCCAAGCTGTTTGACCAGCAGCGCGGCACCATCCTTGACATGTTTAATATGTTCTCGGGCGGAGCGTTGGAGCGTTTTTCGCTGTTCGCTCTGGGTATCATGCCCTACATCTCAGCCTCTATTATCGTTCAGTTGCTGACCAAGGTGTCACCCAAGCTTGAACAGCTGAGCAAGGAAGGGGCGGCCGGCAAGCGCAAGATCACCCAGTACACCCGCATGGGTACGCTGGTTCTGGCCACATTCCAGGCCATTGGCGTCTCCATTATGCTTGAGTCGCAGATGGCCCCGGGTAACCTGCCGGTAGTGATAGAGCCGGGGCTGGTGTTCCGTCTGACTACCGTCGTAACCCTGGTCTCCGGCACCATGTTCCTGATGTGGCTGGGTGAGCAGATCACCGAGCGCGGTATCGGCAACGGTATCTCGTTGATCATCTTTGCCGGTATCGTCGCCGGCCTGCCCAGTGCCATTGGTGGTACCCTGGAGCTGGCACGTACCGGTGAGATTAACCCGGTGATGATCCTGGTGCTGTTTACTCTGGCGATCCTGGTTACGGCCTTTGTGGTCTATGTTGAGCGTGGTCAGCGCAGGATCACCGTCAACTATGCCAAGCGTCAGCAGGGCAGAAAAGTCTATGCGGCACAGTCCAGTCACCTGCCGCTGAAGGTCAATATGGCCGGTGTTATCCCGCCCATCTTCGCCTCATCGATCATCCTCTTCCCCGCTACGCTGGGCGGCTGGTTCGGCAGTGCTGAGGGGATGGGCTGGCTGCAGGACATCAGCTCGATGATGTCCCCGGGACAACCGCTCTACGTGGCGCTGTACGCGGTGGCGATTATATTCTTCTGTTTTTTCTATACGGCGTTGATGTTCAACCCGAAAGAGACGGCAGATAACCTGAAAAAATCAGGTGCCTTTGTTCCCGGGATCCGTCCCGGAGAGCAGACGGCAAGATATATTGATGGAATTCTTGGCAAGCTGACCCTGGCAGGTGCGATCTACATCACCCTGGTCTGTCTGTTACCGGAGTTTCTCATCCTGTCGTGGAATGTTCCTTTCTACTTCGGGGGCACATCACTGCTGATTATCGTGGTTGTGGTTATGGATTTCATGGCGCAACTGCAGTCGCATCTGATGTCGCATCAGTATGACAGTCTGATGAAGAAGGCCAATTTGAAGGGTTATGGCAGACCGGGCATGTGACGGCAGCCGCTGTTAGTATTTTTGGAGACGTGTGATGAAAGTTCGTGCTTCAGTAAAGAAGATTTGCAGAAACTGCAAGATCATTCGCCGTAACGGTACGGTACGTGTGATCTGCGCAACTGACGCTCGCCACAAGCAGCGCCAGGGTTAATTGGATTGGCCCCTGTCTGTGAGAGAAATCTCCCGCAGGGCTTGATTCATACAGGTTTTACTATTATGATGGCGCGTTTTCATGGCGCGTCAGGCGTTTATGCTTTTGTGATTTGAGGGAGTGGCTCAATGGCCCGTATTGCTGGAATCAACATCCCGGTGAACAAGCATGCTGTAATTGCTCTTACGGCAATCTATGGCATCGGTCGTACCCGTTCCAAGCAGATCTGTGACGCTGCGGGCGTTAAGCCTGATGCTGCTATCAAGGATCTGGACGAGGCGGAAATCGAGAAACTGCGTAGTGAGGTTGCCAAGCTCAGTGTAGAGGGTGATCTTCGTCGTGAAGTTTCCATGAATATCAAGCGTCTGATGGACCTTGGCACGAACCGTGGCATTCGCCACCGTCGTGGCC
>JAPHTQ010000037.1 GCA_026196275.1 Gammaproteobacteria bacterium | reverse complement strand
TTCAAGGTTCAAGGTTCAAGGTTCAAGGTTCAAGGTTCAAGGTTCAAGGTTCAAGGTTCAAGGTTCAAGGTTTCGAACGCTTCTCCTTGTTCCTTGTTCCTTGTTCCGTGCCCCCGCCCCGGCTGCCTGTCACAACAATTTCTCTGGCAATAGCGCTTTTCCCGTCTATAGTTAAATCTGTTCAGATTTCTTCATCGGGTAGAGAGCATCATGCACATTCAGACCATCCGTAGTATCGCCAAAAACCATGGCATCAAGACCGGCCGCATGACCAAAGCCGATACCATCCGGTCTATCCAGCGGGCAGAGGGAAATTTCGACTGCTTCGGTACCGCCCTTGATGGGGTTTGCGACCAGCTTGAGTGCATCTGGCGTGACGACTGCCTGACGGGTAGTAAAAAGCGTCGTCATTAAACGTAAAAAACCGGCCAGCGGCCGGTTTCTTAACGATGGCGGTACGTCCCCTCAGGCGGCCTGTACCGGAATGGTGTGACCGGTCCGCAGCACCTCGTTGTGCTCACCAAGGTAGACCAGTTTCGGTTTGAAGCCCTTCAGCTCCTTCTCATCCAGTGCCACGTAGGCACAGATGATGATCACATCACCCGGATCAGCCTTGTGCGCTGCCGCGCCATTAACCGAGATCACGCCGGAGTTGTCCTCGGCGCGGATCGCATAGGTGGTAAAACGCTCACCATTAGTAACGTTGTAGATCTCGATCTGTTCGTATTCCCGGATCCCTGAGAGCTCCAGCAACTGGCCATCGATGGCGCATGACCCTTCATACTCGAGTTCCGAGTGAGTCACCCGTGCACGGTGCAGTTTGGCTTTCAGCATGGTGCAAAACATGTCTGTCGGCATCCTCGGTGTTGGTAAGACATAATTATGCGCGCATTGCCCCTGACGGTTCAATGCCGCACAAACAGCCGCCTATAATATCACAACTCAATCAATACGTTATCAATCAGTCTCGCACGACCCAGATAGGCAGCGGCGAGCAGCACCAGCGAACTCTCCCCGCCCATCGGCGGCAACAGATCATCCGTGCGGCGAACTACCAGGTAGTCGGGCTGCAGCCCCGCCCGTTGCAACATCGCTCGTCCCTCTTGCTCCAGTGCTGAAAAATCTCTCTGTCCCTGCCGTAACCACTGCTCCAGCGTCTGCAGGATCTGGTAGATAGCGGGGGCCCTTTCCCGCTCCGCCGCCGTCAGATAGCGGTTGCGGGAGCTCATCGCCAGGCCGTCCGCCTCGCGCACCGTCGGCCCCCCTACCACCTCCAGCGGCATGTTCAACTCATTGACCATACGCCGCAACACCGCCAGCTGCTGGAAATCCTTCTGCCCAAAACAGGCCACGTCCGGCTGCACGATATTGAGCAGCTTGCACACCACCGTAGCAACGCCGCGAAAATGTCCCGGACGACTAGCGCCACAGAGCAGATCCGAGATCCCGGGCACCTCGACAAAGGTCACCCCGTCACGACCGTGGGGGTAGATCTCCTGCTCTTCGGGCATAAACAGCAGATCCGTGGCCGCCGCGACGAGCTTCTGCTGATCCTCTGCGGGGGTGCGCGGATAGGCCTCCAGATCCTCCCCTTTGCCAAACTGCAGTGGGTTGACGAAGATACTCACCACCACCCTGTCAGCACATTCGCGAGCCCGTGCCACCAGCGCCAGATGGCCCGCATGCAGGTTACCCATGGTGGGGACAAATGCCACTGATTCACCGGCCTTGTTCCAGGCACGAACCTGCTCACGGACACGCTCAATGGTGTGTAGCACTTGCATAGTCTGGTCGGGATCTCTCGAATTAGTCGAAACCGTGCTCTTCGGCGGGAAAGTGACCGCTTTTGACCTGCTCGACATAGACAGCAAGCGCCTTGTCGATACGACCCGTTTCAGCCAGAAAATCGTGGGAGAACTTCGGGCGCTTGCCGGGGGTGATGCCGAGCATGTCATACAGCACCAACACCTGGCCGTCGGTAGAGGGGCCGGCACCGATACCAATTACCGGCATCGAGACCGTCTCACTGATCTGCGCGGCCAACGCGCGCGGTACGCACTCGAGCACCAGCAGATCGGCGCCAGCCTGCTCCATGGCGCGGGCGTCGGCCAGCATCACCTCGGCATCACGGCTCTCGCGTCCCTGGATTCGATAGCCGCCTAGCTTGTGTACCGACTGGGGCAACAGCCCCAGATGGGCACACACCGGAACACCTAACGCGGCCAGTTGACGCACGGTGTCGAGCATGACCGCGCCCCCCTCGAGTTTGACCATCTGCGCCCCTCCCTCCTTCATCAGCCGGGAGGCACTGGCCAGTGCCTGCTCCGGCGAGGCGTAGCTGAGGAACGGCAGATCGGCGATGATCAGTGCCCGCCGGCTGCCACGGCTGACCATCGCCGTATGGTAGACCATCTCATCGAGCGAAACCGGAATGGTGCTCGACTGGCCCTGCACCACCATACCCAGTGAATCACCCACCAGAAGTACCTCGACTCCGGCCTCCTCGATAAGCCGGGCGAAGCTGGCGTCATAGGCGGTCAGGGTGGCGATCTTCTCCCCCTTCTGCTTCATCTGTCGCAATGTGGTCAGACTGATTCGTGACATGGCGCTCTCATAACATGGAGGGGATGGGGTTGAAATAGTGACGGCCGCATTTTACCTCACGGATCTGCTCCAGCAGCATGATGTAGTCCTTGTCGCTCGCCGCCAGATCGATCTCGGCGGCGTTGACGATAAGCAGCGGTGCCGAATCGTAATCATAGAAGAACCGGGCATAGGCATCACTGACTGAGCGCAAATAGTCGGCGACCATGCGCTCCTCCCCGCGGCGGCCACGGCGCGCCACACGTTGCTGCAGAACCTCCACCGGCGCCTGCAGATAGATCACCAGATCCGGCGTTGGCGCATCAAGGGTCAACAGCTCATAGGCCTGCTCATAGAGGCGTAGCTCGTCGCTGTCGAGGGTCAAGGTGGCGAACAGCCGATCCTTCTCCAGCATGAAATCGCTGACCCGTACCGGCTCGAACATATCCCCCTGGCGCAGCGCCTGCATCTGGCGGGCTCGCTGGAAGAGGAAAAACATCTGCGTCGGCAGCGCCGCCTCGCGGGGGTTCAGATAAAACCGCTCAAGAAAGGGATTCTCCTCCGCACCCTCCAGCAGCAGTTCACTGCCAAAGGTCTCGGCCAGGCGGTGGGCCAGGGTGGTTTTACCCACGCCAATGGGACCTTCAACGACGATAAAACGGGGGTCACTCACGATTTACTGAAGTCCTGCGGTTGTTGCCCTGCACGGCTGAAATAGAGATTGAAAGGATATCACGACGTGGCAGAGTCGTCCTCATCCCGGTCAAGCACCTCAAGTCTGCCGGGTAGTGTCTCCCGCAGTGCATCCTGAAGGCTGCTGCCGTCCGGAAAGTGTAGCTCCGGAGCCAGCTCCGCCAGCGGATGGAGGACAAAATTTCGCTGTTTCATACCGGGGTGTGGCACGGTCAGTCTGGGATGCGCAATCACCTCAATACCGTACAGCAACAGGTCCAGATCCAGGGTGCGCGGCCCCCAGCGCTTCCCCTCGCGTACCCGCCCCTGTTGCTGCTCGATCGCCTGCAGCGCATCGAGCAGCGCCAGCGGTTCGAGCCGGGTATCGAGCATCGCCACGGCATTGACATAATCGGGCTGCTCCGCCGGCCCCATGGGGCTGCTGCGGTAGAGACGGGAAACGGCGGTCAGACGGGATTCGGGGATGGTGCCAAGGGCTTCAATGGCACGCCGCAACTGCCCCACGGGATGGTCCAGATTGCTGCCCAATCCGATATAGGCCCGCACGAAGGTGTGCGCCACGTTCCTGCTCAGCTCCGCGGTGTGGCAGGCCGCTTACGTGGAGCGCGACGGCGACGACGCTTGCCCTTGCCGGCCGTACTGCTGCGCAACATACTGTTACGCTGTGCTTCATCGGTCTGCTGGAATCGTGTCCACCAGTCGGCCAGCTCCTGCGAGGCCTCGCCATTGCGCGCGCGCAGCAGCAGAAAATCATAGGCCGCACGAAAACGGGACTGCTCCAGCATATTCAGGGCGCGCTTGCCGCTGTTGCGCTTGAGCCGTTCCTGCCACTCCCAGATCTCCCGCGACTGCAGGCTGAATCGCTTGGGTACCATCACCCGTGGCACCTGACGGGCAAACACCGCATCGCCGGCCATCTGCATCGCCTGAATCGGCGGCATATTACGCCCCTGCAATATCTCATACTCGCGTCTTACCGGCTCCCACAGCAGTGCCGCATAGAGAAAGGCCGGGGTGACCGGCTTCTCCTGCTGGATGCGCTTGTCGGTATTTTCCAGTGCATGTAACAGCAGAGTATGCGGAAAATGGTGCTTCTCTTCGGCCAGACAGCCGTCGGTCTCGGGGAACAGCTGACCGAACAGACGGTAGTGACGCAGCAACTCGTAGGTCTCCACCGCGGCACCACCGAGAAACAGCTTCAATGTCTCATCGAACAGACGGGCATTGGAGACCTCTTCAAGCAGATAGCCCAGCTCGCGGATCGCCTCCTCACACTCCTTATCAATAAGGAAGCCGAGTTTGGCGGCAAAGCGAACCGCACGCAGCATGCGCACCGGGTCTTCACGAAAACGCTGGCGCGGGTCGCCGATCATGCGTATACGGCCGCTCTTCAGATCGGGCATACCGCCAGTATAATCCACCACCGAAAAATCGCGGATATTGTAGTAGAGGGCGTTAACCGTAAAATCACGCCGCCAGGCGTCCTCTTCGAGAGTGCCGTAGACGTTGTCCCGTACCAGCATGCCGCTGTCGTTGACCTGGGCATCACTGCCTGGCTCATGCGCGGCGCGGAAGGTCGCCACCTCAATAATGTCCCGGCCAAAATGCACATGGGCCAGACGGAACCGGCGGCCGATCAGGCGGCAGTTACGAAACAGCTGCTTGACCTCTTCAGGGGTCGCGGAGGTGGCGATATCGAAATCCTTCGGTTCACGTCCCAGCAACAGGTCGCGCACCCCGCCACCCACCAGATAGGCCTCATAACCGGCCTTGCTCAGGCGATAGAGTACCTTGAGCGCATTCTCACTAATGTTGGCACGGGAGATACCGTGATCGGAGCGGGGAATAATAACGGGTGAAGCCTCGGCGCCCTCCTCGGAGAAGGCGCTGTCCCCAAGCTTCTTCCATGGATTCTTCAGCCAGGAAAACATCGGCGCATGATATCACGCTTCTGTAAGCGGGGGATATTCAAAACGATGGGGTAATGTATCACGGCTACTTTGTGGGCCGATTATGCCTCCCTCCGATATCGGACTTACCGGAGTAAACCGTTGCCGAATTTATCCGTGGCGTCCACCTGCCCTGATGAATGAGGTAGAATGGGCGTTATACCCATATATTGGCTATTGGCACAGTTAAGCGGGCATCTCTGCCGGCTTGGCTTGGCGCCCCTTTCCGGAGAGTAATCGTGGCAAAGAAAACCTCTGATTCAGAGACTCAACTCGACTTTGAGGCCTCACTCAAGGAGCTTGAGGAACTCGTCGAGAAGATGGAACAGGGAGATCTGACGCTGGAACAGTCGTTAAAGGACTTCGAGCGCGGCGTGGCCCTCACCCGCGCCTGTCAGCAGGCGCTGCGAGAGGCCGAACAGAAGGTACAGATCCTCGCTGACAAGAGTGACCAGGCGGAGCTCTCCCCCTTCGAGGACAAAGAGGCCTAGTCTGCATGGAGCTCAAAAGACTCTTATCCGCCTATCAGATGCGGATCGAGGCGGCGCTGCAGCAGTGGCTTCCCAACGACGATGAGGCACCGGCACGACTGCACGCAGCCATGCGCTATGCCAGCCTGGATGGGGGAAAGCGGGTGCGACCGGTGTTGGTCTACGCGACCGGCGCCGCCCTCGGTGTGCCGTTGGAACAGCTCGACGGCCCGGCCTGCGCTATCGAGTTCATTCACGCCTACTCCCTGGTGCACGATGACCTGCCGGCGATGGACAACGATGAGCTTCGCCGTGGCAAGCCAACCTGCCATAGGGCCTTTGATGAGCCCACGGCAATTCTGGCCGGTGATGCGCTGCAGAGCCTGGCCTTTGAGATCCTCGCCCGCGACAACCAGATGGTCACAGATCCCACTCTGCGCCTGGCCATGGCTGGGGAGCTGGCTTGTGCCAGCGGCTCACGCGGAATGGCCGGCGGCCAGGCGATCGATATCGCCGCTGAAGGCACCCGGCTCACCCTGGAGCAACTGCAAACCATGCACCGCTACAAAACCGGTGCCCTTATCCGTGCCAGTGTCCGCCTTGGTGCCCTCAGCTCACCCCACGCCACGGCAGAACAGCGTGCCGGGCTCGATCGCTACGCCGGGGCGGTGGGGCTGGCCTTCCAGATCCGCGACGACATTCTCGATGTCGAGGCCGACACCGAAACGCTAGGCAAACCCCAGGGCTCGGATCAGGCCCGCGGCAAGCCCACCTACACCTCCCTGCTCGGCCTGGACGGGGCGAAGGAGAAGGCGCGCGCCCTGCATCAGGAGGCCCTGGAGGGTCTGAGCGGCTTCGCCGAAGAGGCCGATCCGCTGCGCTGGCTCTCCGCCTACATCGTCGAGCGAGCAAATTGATGAATCCCACCACCCCCCGGTACTTGCATCACTACGGCGCTGGGGCCATCATAAGCGGCTTTTCCGCTCTGTATTAAGATCACGATGCCCGAAAACAGCACGACGCCATTGCTGGAGACGATTGACGATCCCCGGCAACTTCGCCAGTTAAACCCGCTCCAACTCAAGCAGTTGGCACAGGAGCTGCGCGAGTTCATGATCGAATCAGTCGGCAGAACAGGGGGCCACCTCTCCTCGGGACTGGGTACCATTGAGCTGACCCTGGCGCTGCACTACGTCTACAATACCCCGGAAGACCGTCTGGTGTGGGATGTCGGCCATCAGAGCTATCCACACAAAATCCTCACCGGCCGGCGCGCAAGGATGCCCAGCCTGCGCCAACTGCACGGTTTGGCAGGCTTCCCCAAGCGTGACGAAAGCCCCTACGACACCTTTGGCACCGGTCACTCCAGCACCTCCGTCAGCGCCGCTCTGGGCATGGCCATTGCTGCGCAAAAGGCAAAGAGCAACCGCAAGGTGGTCGCCGTTATCGGTGACGGGGCGATGACCGCCGGCATGGCCTTCGAGGCGCTGAACCATGCTGGCGATCTGGATGCCAATCTGTTGGTGGTACTCAACGACAATGACATGTCGATCTCGCCCAATGTCGGCGGCATGTCCAACTACCTGGCACGGGTACTCTCCGGCAAGCTCTACTCGACCATGCGCGAGGGCAGCAAGAAGGTGCTCGGCACCATGCCCAGCGTATGGGAACTGGCACGCCGCGCCGAAGAGCACATGAAAGGGATGGTCATCCCCGGCACCCTGTTTGAGGAGCTGGGCTTTAACTACATCGGTCCGATCGACGGTCACGACCTGGATACCCTGATCAGAACCCTGAACAACCTCAAAACGATGCAGGGACCGCAGTTTCTACACATCGTCACCCGCAAGGGCAAGGGCTTTGCCCCCGCCGAGGAGAATCCCTGCGGCTACCACGGGGTTGGCAAATTCGACCCCGAGACCGGTGAAAAACTGGCCAAGGGCGACGCCGGCCCCACCTATACCGATGTCTTCAGCGACTGGTTGTGCGACATGGCCGCCGCCGATGAGCGCCTGATCGGTATTACCCCGGCGATGCGCGAGGGCTCCGGACTGGTGCGTTTCTCAGAGATGTACCCGGATCGCTACTACGATGTGGGGATCGCCGAGCAACATGCAGTCACCCTGGCCGCCGGTCTCGCCTGCGAGGGCATCAAACCGGTGGTGGCGATCTAC
>JAPHTQ010000062.1 GCA_026196275.1 Gammaproteobacteria bacterium | reverse complement strand
TGAGCAACAGCAAACACCCAACTAACCATCAGGACACTAGCGTGTCCGCGCTATCCATCCCCGTCCTGAACGGCGGGGTTTTTCGCGCAATCCGATAAAAAAGGGCGCATCGTGCGCCCTTGAAATCCCACTAGGAGTCACCGTCATTCGATGAGGGGGTGGCATCCCTGCCGAAAGCGTTCCTTGAGTGCTAATCCCTTAGAACTTGTAGACCAGACCGAGGCTCACGGCGCTTGCATCACCCGTGAGGCCGCCCTTCTCCAGGCCCTTGTCATCGCCATCGGCATAGAGTGCGTAGACACTTGCCTTCTTGTCCATCTTGTAGTCGACGCCGATCGCCATCATGGTCGCATCGTCGGTGGCAGAGTCATCGTCGTTACGCTCGCCGTAGGCAGCCTTAATGGTAACCGCCTTGCTGGCCTTGAATTTCAGGCTGGCGTAGATCTCGCTGATGTCATCAGAGGTCTCGTAGGCGAGGGTCTCGTAGACCAGACCCAGGGTGGCCGGACCAACGGTATAGCCGGCACCGAACTTGGTGGCGGTCTCCAGCTCATCGGTTTTAGTCGTATCCACATCGTCAGAGATGGTCTCGACGGCAGCGGAGAGATAGAGATCACCCGCGCTATAGTTGATCATCGCGCTGACGATATCTTTGTTGTTTTCATCTTCAACATCGTCATCTCCGGCCCCATAGGCAACAGCAAAGCCGACCGCACCGAAGTTGTTCAGATAGGTAATGTTGTTGCTCTCGCGAGAGTCGCGGGTAATGATGCTGTTGTAGTCGGCATAGGTATCACCGAACGGGTCCAGTTTGCCGGTGGACATCTTGTGCGGGGTGTCGTGGCGACCGACACGCACTTCACCGAAGCCGCCCTTGAGACCGACATAGGTATTACGGGTACTGATATATTTTGACTCGGAGGATTCGGTCTTGTCACCGACGTAGTCGATCTGGAATTCGGCCTGACCCTTGATGGTCATACCGTTCTCCAGTGCCTTGCTGGCCTTGACACCGATGCGCGAGGCGTTGCTCTTGATCTCGGTGGAGCTGGTGTCGGTGGTGCCGTCATCCTGGCTGACCGAGGCGACGGAGGTGTGGATCTTGCCATATACGGTAGTCTCGGCGGCGACGTTGGCGGAAGCGGCCAGAGCGGTGGTGATTGCTGCAGCAATCAATACTTTTTTGTGTTGCATTGTTTACTCCTGAATGGTTTTTGCGGATATCCAAAAAGCGGGTGCAGTCTCTCAACGCTGTGTTACAACGCTATGGCTTAAGAGTTACGGTTCAGTGAAGGTTTTGTTGCGGGGTAGCGGTGAGCGCCGGGGTGACTGTTTATGAGAACCCTCTGATTCGGTTACCAGGTGGACGCCCCGGCCATCCGCTGTGGCTGAAGGGGAGGGCTTGCGGTAGACTGCTGCGCTCTTCTTTTAATGTCTGGAAACAGGACAGTACCGCCATGAGCACCGCCTTTGACACGATTCGCGCCATCCTTTGGGAGGAGGGCAAACTCAAGTTGCTGGATCAGCGTCTGCTGCCTCAGCAGGAGCTCTATCTCGAATATGAGGAGCCGCGCGCGGTGGCCGATGCCATTCGCAAGATGGTGGTGCGCGGGGCGCCGGCCATCGGCATTACTGCCGCCTACGGCGTGGTGCTGGCGCTGAAGCAACGCATTGCCGAGGGTGGTAGTGACATGGCGGCGAAGCTGGAGCAGGACCTTGCCTACCTGGCCGATGCCCGGCCCACGGCGGTGAACCTGGCCTGGGCACTGAAGCGTATGGGCAAAGTGCTGTTCAATCTGCCGGAAGAGACCCAGGACCCGCTGGCGGTGATGCTGGCCGAGGCGCGGGCGATCCACGAGGAGGATATTGCTGCCAACCGCCGCATGGGCGAGTTGGGCGCCGCCCTTATTACGGAAGCAGGCTACGGGGTGCTCACCCACTGCAACACGGGTTCGCTGGCCACCGGCGGCTACGGTACGGCGCTCGGGGTGATCCGCAGCGCCTTTGCGCAACAGCGCATCAGCCGGGTCTATGCCGACGAGACCCGCCCCTGGCTGCAGGGCGCACGGCTGACCGCCTGGGAACTGGTCAAGGATGGGATTCCGGTAACCCTGCTGGCCGATGGTGCCGCAGCGGCGCTGATGCAGCAGGGACGGGTCAAATGGGTTATCGTCGGTTCCGATCGCATCAGCGCCAACGGCGATGTGGCCAACAAGATCGGCACCTACAGTGCGGCAGTGGCGGCCAAATACCACGGGGTGAAGGTGATGGTGGTGGCGCCGACCTCCACCGTGGATATGTCGCTGGCCAGTGGCGATCTCATCCCCATCGAGCAGCGGGGTGCCGAGGAGGTGCTCTCCCTGGGCGCTCAACGGGTGGCGGCGGAGGGGGCCGAGGCGTGGAATCCGGCCTTCGATGTCACCCCGGCAGAGCTGGTCGATGCGATTGTTACCGAAAAGGGGGTGGTTTTGAATCCGACTGCTGAGAAGATGGCGCAGATGATGGAAAAATCCTGATCGGAATCAGGTAAAACCCTCTCAGAGGCCCGCTGAGGGCTTCTCAGCGCATTTTTGGCAGATGCAGTGGTTGGGGCGGGTATGGTATACTCAGGCTTATTTTCTGCGTTTGGATAATCAGAAAGCCAGAGGCCAAGACAAGGATAACGCTCTCCAATGACCGATTTTGCCAAAGAGGTCCTCCCGATCAACATCGAGGAGGAGATGAAGCAGTCCTACCTGGATTACGCCATGAGCGTGATCGTCGGCCGGGCCCTGCCGGATGTGCGGGACGGCCTCAAACCGGTCCACCGCCGTGTCCTCTACGCCATGCGCGAGCTGGGCAATGAGTGGAACAAGCCCTATAAAAAATCGGCCCGTGTGGTCGGTGATGTGATCGGTAAGTATCACCCCCACGGCGATTCCGCGGTCTACGACACCATCGTGCGCATGGCCCAGCCCTTCTCCCTGCGCTACATGCTGGTCGACGGTCAGGGCAACTTCGGCTCCATCGACGGCGACTCCGCAGCCGCCATGCGATACACCGAGGTGCGCATGGCCAAAATTGCCCACGAGCTGCTGGCGGATATCGAAAAGGAGACGGTCGACTTTATCCCCAACTATGATGAGTCGGAGTCCGAGCCGGAGGTCCTGCCAGCCCGTCTGCCCAACCTGCTGATCAACGGTTCCGCCGGTATCGCGGTGGGCATGGCCACCAATATCCCGCCGCACAACCTCACCGAGATAACCAACGCCTGTCTGGCGCTGATCGAAAACCCGGCCATCGATATCGTCGGGTTGATGCAACATATTCCCGGCCCCGACTTTCCCACCGCCGGCATTATCAATGGCGCCAGCGGCATCCACGAGGCCTATCATACCGGTCGCGGCCGCATCTATGTGCGTGCCCGCATCGAGATGGAGGAGATGGACTCCGGGCGCCAGCGTATCGTGGTTACCGAGTTGCCCTATCAGGTGAACAAGGCGCGCCTGCTGGAGAAGATCGCCGAGCTGGTCAAGGAGAAAAAGATCGAGGGGATCTCCGAGCTGCGCGACGAGTCTGACAAGGACGGCATGCGCATGGTGATCGAGCTCAAGCGTGGCGAGGTGCCAGAGGTGCTGCTCAACAACCTCTACAAGCAGACCCAGATGCAGAGCGTGTTCGGCATCAACATGGTGGCGCTGCTCGATGGTCAGCCCAAGCTGCTCAATCTCAAGCAGATGCTTGAGGCCTTTATCCGCCACCGCCGCGAGGTGGTTACCCGTCGCACCGTTTTCGAACTGCGCAAGGCGCGTGAACGGGCCCATGTACTGGAAGGTCTGGCCGTGGCACTGGCCAACATCGATCCCATTATCGAGCTGATCAAGGCCGCACCCAACCCGGCTGAGGCCAAGGCTGCCCTGCTGGCCAACACCTGGGCGCCGGGGGTGGTTATCGAGATGTTGGAGCGGGCCGGTGCCGAGGCCTCCCGGCCTGACGGTCTGAGCAAGGAGTTCGGTCTGGTCGAAGGACTGTACCGGCTCTCCGAGGCCCAGGCGCAGGCGATCCTGGAATTGCGTCTGCATCGCCTGACCGGTCTGGAACAGGACAAAATCATCAATGAATACCGTGAACTGCTGGGGGCCATTGCCGATCTGCTGGATATCCTGGGCAGTCATGAGCGGCTGATGCAGGTGATCCGTGAGGAACTGGAGACGATCCGAGAGCAGTATGGCGATGAGCGCCGCACCGAGATCCTCTCCACCAAGCTGGACCTGACGCTGGAGGATCTGATCAGCGAGGAGGATGTGGTGGTGACCCTCTCCCACGAGGGCTACGCCAAGGCCCAGCCGCTGACCGACTACCGGGCGCAGAAGCGCGGCGGCCGCGGCAAGTCCGCCACCGCCACCAAGGATGAGGATTTCATCGACAAGATGTTCGTGGCCAATACCCACGACACCATCCTCTGCTTCTCCAGCCGTGGTCGGGTCTACTGGCTCAAGGTTTACGAGTTGCCGCAGGCGGGGCGTGCCTCACGCGGCAAGCCCATCGTCAATCTGTTGCCGCTGGAGGAGGGCGAACGCATCAATGCCATCCTGCCGGTGCGCGAGTTTGCAGAGGGTCAGTACGTCTTCATGGCCACTGCCAACGGTACGGTGAAGAAAACGCCGTTGGTCGACTATTCGCGTCGCCGTGCCAGCGGCATTATCGCCGTCGATCTGCTCGAGGATGACCAGCTGGTGGGTGTGGCGCTGACCGACGGCCAGCGCGACATCATGCTCTTCTCCAGCGCCGGCAAGGTGATTCGCTTCAAGGAGGAAAATGTTCGCTCCATGGGGCGTGTCTCCCGCGGCGTGCGTGGTATCCGTCTGGCTGAAGGCCAGTCGGTGATCTCCCTTATCGTGGCTGAGGAGGGGACAGCGGTGCTGACCGCTACCCAGAATGGTTACGGCAAACGTACGCCGATTGATGACTATCCGATCTATGGTCGCGGTGGGCAGGGCGTTATCGCCATCCAGTCGAGCGAGCGCAACGGTCCGGTGGTCGGTGCAGTGCTGGTTAGCGAGGAGGATGAGATCATGCTGATCACCAACGGCGGTACCCTGGTACGCACCCGCGTCGATGAGGTCTCCAGCATGGGTCGCAATACCCAGGGCGTGAAGCTGATCAACCTCACCAAGGGCGAGAAGCTGATCGGCATGGAGCGCATCGCCGAGTCCGACGATGACGAAGAATTGACTGCCACAGAGAACACAGAGGGCACTGAGTAAAAAGCTGTCTTACCGCAGAGGCGCTAAGTTTTGCCGTACGAGTAAGGTATTGTGCACAGATTTAGTATATGAACAGAGTCCGGCATATCGTGAAATTCTTGTGGTGGAAGTTCTTTGCACCTTCGCGCCTCTGCGGTGAGTTTATTCTTCGTCGAACAGACAAACGGTTTTCTCTTAACGAACTGAGAAGGAAGATGTAGATGGCACGTGTATTCAATTTCAGCGCCGGTCCGGCAATGTTGCCGCAGGCGGTGATCGAGCAGGCCCAGCAGGAGTTGCTGGAGTGGAACGGCAGCGGTATGTCGGTGATGGAGATGAGCCACCGCGGCAAGGATTATATGTCCATTGCGGAGAAGGCCGAGGCCGACCTGCGCGAGGTGATGAATATTCCCGCCAACTACAAGGTGCTGTTCCTGCAGGGTGGCGCCTCCAGTCAATTTGCCATGGTGCCGATGAACCTGCTGCGCGGCAAGGACAAAGCCGATTACATCGTCACCGGTTCATGGGGCAAGAAGGCGATCGCCGAGGCCAGACGTTACTGCAACGTCAATGTCGCTTTTGACGCCTCTGCCGACAGTGGCAAGTTCACCTTCGCTCCGGCGCAGGGCGATCTGAAGCTCTCCGCCGATGCCGCCTACGTCCACTACACCCCGAATGAAACCATCGAAGGGGTGGAGTTTACCTATGTGCCGGAGACCAACGGCATCCCGCTGGTGGCCGACATGTCCTCCACCATCCTCAGTCGCCCGATTGATGTCAGCAAATACGGCGTTATCTATGCCGGGGCGCAAAAGAATATCGGTCCTGCCGGACTGACCGTGGTCATCGTGCGCGAGGATCTGATCGGGGAGGTTGTTGAGCACACCCCGACGATGTTCAACTACGAAATCCACGCCAAAAACGATTCGATGTACAACACCCCGCCAACCTACAGCTGGTACCTGGCTGGACTCGTGTTTGAGTGGCTCAAGCAGGGCGGCGGTCTGGATAAGATGGCCGAGACTAATAAGCGCAAGGCTGACAAGCTTTACGCGGCTATTGATGGCTCCGGTTTTTACGCCAACCCGGTAGCCCCGGATTGCCGCTCCTGGATGAATGTGCCGTTCACTCTGGCCAATCCTGAACTGGACGCTCTCTTTCTCGACGAGGCGAAAGAGGCGGATCTGGTCACCCTCAAGGGTCACCGCTCCGTCGGCGGCATGCGCGCCTCCATCTACAACGCCATGCCGGAAGAGGGCGTCGATGCGCTGGTCAGCTTCATGGCCGACTTCGAAAAACGCAACGGCTGAAAAACATTTAACGCAAAGGGCGCAAAGACGCAAAGAACGCAAAGTTGATTAAGGCCTGATGATGAGTCGTAAACGAGGGCATGTCTGTGTCGCTTTTAAAATGAATTCTTTGCGACCTCTGTGTCTTTGCGGTCTTTGCGTTTAAAGGGGTTTAATAATATGTACAAGATTTTGACGTTGAACAATATCTCGGCTGCGGGACTGGATCGGCTGCCGCGGCACAAGTATGAGGTGGCTTCCGAGTTCACCAGTCCGGATGGGATTTTGCTGCGCTCGTTCAAGATGCACGAGATGGAGATCCCCGCCTCGTTGAAGGCGGTGGGGCGTGCCGGTGCCGGGGTGAATAATATCCCGGTCGATAAGATGAGCGAGCGGGGTGTTGCGGTGTTTAACGCCCCCGGCGCCAACGCCAATGCGGTGAAGGAGTTGGTGATCGCCGGTATGCTGATGGCCTGTCGCAATATCCCCCAGGCGTGGGACTTTGCCCGCAATCTGGAGGGGACGGACGAGGAGATCGCCAAGGCGACCGAGGCGGGCAAGAAGAACTACGGCGGCTTTGAGTTGCCGGGCCGCACTCTCGGTGTGGTTGGCCTCGGTGCCATCGGCGTGCGCATCGCCAACACGGCGATTGCGTTGGGGATGAAGGTGATCGGCTTTGACCCGGGCATTACCGTGCGCGGCGCCTGGCAGCTGGATGCCGGCGTCCAGCAGGCGGGCAGTGTGGATGAGCTGTTGAGTAACTCTGATTTTATCACCTTCCATGTACCGCTGGTGGAGTCGACCAAACACCTGATCAATGCCGAGCGTTTGAAGACGATGAAGGACAATGTGGTGGTGCTCAACTTTGCCCGTGGCGGCATTGTTGATGATGAGGCGATGGTCAAGGCACTGGATGAGGGCAAGGCCTACGCCTACGTCTGCGACTTCCCCACTAACCTGCTGAAGAAACACCCGCGGGTGATCACCCTGCCGCACCTGGGCGCCTCTACCCGCGAGGCGGAGGAAAACTGTGCCATTATGGTCGCGGAACAGGTGAAGGACTATCTGGAGAACGGTAATGTGGTCAACTCGGTGAACTTTCCAGAGGTGGTCATGGCGCGTTCTGAGGGAGCCTTCCGCCTGGCGGTGGTCAACTCCAACGTACCGAACATGCTGGGACAGATCTCCTCCGATCTAGCCAAGGCCGGGCTGAACATTATTGATATGCTGAACAAATCCCGTGGCGAGTTGGCCTATACCCTGGTGGATGTGGACAAGGAGCCGCCGCAGGCGATGCTTGACGAGATCGCTTCCATCGAGGGCGTACTGGCGGTTCGTGCTATCGGCTGAATAATTATTCACCGCAAAGGCGCAAAGTACGCAAAGGTTACTCAGTGCTATGGGGTTCGAGTAAGTGGGAACAGATGCAGGTTTTAAAAGGCTTTAATAAGGGCGTATTTGAACTTGTTATACAGCTTAATCCTTTGCACTCTTGGCGCCTTTGCGGTGAGATTTTGTGGTCAAATAAATTATGAGCCAGACAGAAGAACAGCTTAAAGCGATACGCGAACGTATCGATGCGCTTGACGAGCAGCTCCAGACCCTGATCAATGAGCGCGCCTCATTGGCGCAGGAGGTGGCGGAGGTGAAGCTGGCCGCCGGCGAGGAGGCGGTGTTCTATCGCCCCGAGCGCGAGGCCCAGGTGCTGCGCCGGGTCAGGGAGCGCAACCAGGGGCCGTTGCCGGCGGAGGAGATGGCGCGGCTGTTCCGTGAGGTGATGTCCGCCTGTCTGGCACTGGAGCGTCCTACCACCGTCGCCTTTCTTGGTCCCGAGGGGACCTTCTCTCACGAGGCGGTGCTGAAGCACTTCGGGCACTCGGTCCGGCCGCAGCCACTGGCTGCCTTTGATGAGGTGTTCCGCGAGGTGGAGGCGGGCAGTGCCGACTACGCGGTGGTGCCAGTGGAGAACTCCACTGAGGGTATGGTGAGCTACACTCTGGATCTACTGCTGAAGACGCCGCTGAAGATCTGCGGCGAGGTGGAGTTGCGCATCCACGATCATCTGATGAGCCGGGAGAACGAGCTGACCGCGATAAAGAAGGTCTACTCCCATGCCCAGTCCCTGGCGCAGTGCCGCGAGTGGCTTGATGCCCATCTGCCGACGGTCGAGCGCATTGCGGTCAGCAGTAATGCCGAGGCAGCACGCCTCGCCGCCGAGGAGCCGGGTGCCGCGGCGGTCGCCGGCAAGTCTGCCGCCGAGCGCTATGGTCTGCCGCTGCTGGCCTCGAATATCGAGGATGAGCCGAACAACACCACCCGTTTCCTGATCCTCGGTCGTGAGCCGGTTCCCTCCAGTGGCGAGGACAAGACCGCGCTGTTGCTCTCTACCCGCAACAAGCCGGGCGCGCTGTTCCAGTTGCTGAAGCCGCTGGCGCGTCACGGCATCTCCATGACCCGTATCGAGTCGCGCCCGTCCCGCCAGGGGACCTGGGATTACGTCTTTTTCGTCGAAATCCTGGGCCACTGCCAGGAGTCACATGTCGCAACGGCGCTGGCGGAGCTTGAAAAAGAGGCGGCGCTGTTTAAGATACTCGGTTCCTTTCCCAAGGCCGTGCTATAGCCCGATACCCCCAGGATCCAGATTGATGACCGATTTTTCCAAATACGCCAATCCCGGCGTGCTCGGACTGCGCCCCTATCAGCCAGGCAAGCCGATCGAGGAGCTTGAGCGTGAGTACGGCGTAAGCAACATTATCAAGCTCGCCTCCAACGAGAATCCGCTCGGCCCGTCTCCTATGGCACTGGCGGCGATGCGCGGCGAGCTGGAAGATGTCTGGCTCTATCCCGACGGCAACGGCTTCGAGCTGAAACAGAAACTGGCGGCCAGGCACGGGGTGGAGATGGACCGAATCACCCTCGGTAACGGTTCCAGCGATGTGCTGGAGTTCGCAGTACGGGTCTTTGTCGGTCCCGCTGATGAGGTGCTGTTCTCCGAGCACAGCTTTGCCCTCTATCCGCTCCTCACCCAGGCGGTGGGCGGCACACCGGTGGTCGCCCCGGCGAAGGCGTGGGGACACGACCTGGAGGCGATGCGTGAGCGCATCAGTGACAGGACCCGGGTGATCTTCATCGCCAACCCCAACAATCCCACCGGCACCTGGCTGGGGGCGGAGGAGCTGGAGTCGTTCATCCGTGACGTGCCCGAGCATGCGCTGGTGGTGGTGGACGAGGCCTACTTCGACTACGCCATCGCCCCGGCCACCGGTGCCGGTGATTACCCCGACTGCAGCGCTTGGGTTGAGCGTTACCCCAACCTGATGGTGGCGCGCACCTTCTCCAAGTCTTACGGTTTGGCCGGATTAAGGGTAGGCTATGCGGTTTCCCATTCGCAGGTTGCGGATCTGATGAACCGGGTGCGCCCGCCGTTCAATGTTAACAGCGTGGCGCTGGCCGCAGCGGCTGCGGCGCTGGATGACAGTGAGCACCTTTCCCGCTCGGTGCAGATGAACGCTGACGGGCTTAAACAGCTGGCAGAGGCTTTTGCCGCTCAAGGACTCGATTATATCCCCTCGGTGGGCAACTTCATCAGCGTCGACGTGGGTCAACCCTCCGGTCCGATCTACGAGGCGCTATTGCACCAGGGGGTGATCGTCCGTCCGGTGGCCAACTACGGGATGCCCAACCACCTGCGCGTGACGGTAGGGACGAAGGAAGAGAACGAGCGGTTTCTCGGCGCGCTGTACAAGGTCTTGGTCGGCTGAGGAAGAAATTCACGATCGCCGCGCAAGCGGCGGCTGACAGGTTATGAAGGTACAGAGAGCGAAGCGATGATTATCATCATGAATTCCGAGACCACCGACGAGCAGATCGCCGGTGTGGTCAACAAGCTGAAAGAGTTCGGCCTGGAAAGTAATGTCTCACGTGGTATCGAGCGCACCGTGATCGGAGCTATTGGTGATGAGACCAAGGCCGACAAGGAGCTGCTGCAGGCCCTCTCCGGTGTGGAAGATGTTATCCGCGTGATGAAGCCCTACAAGATCGTTGCCCGCTCCTATCACAAGGAAGATACGGTGATCGACATCGGCGGGGTGAAGCTGGGTGGCAAACAGATCCAGGTGATTGGCGGACCCTGCTCGGTCGAGACTCAGACACAAATGGATGCCGCCGCTGAAGGCGTGGCAGCCGCCGGTTGTCGCCTGATGCGTGGCGGCGCCTTCAAGCCGCGTACCTCTCCCTACAGCTTCCAGGGTACTGGTGTCGAGGGGCTGGAGATGTTCCGTAAGGCGGCGAGTAAGTCCAACTTGCCCATCGTTACCGAGCTGATGGATGTGCGTATGCTCGATACCTTCCTTGAGCACGATGTCGATGTGATCCAGATCGGTACTCGTAACATGCAGAATTTCGACCTGCTCAAGGAGGTGGGGCGCACCCACAAGCCGGTGATCCTCAAGCGCGGCATGTCCGCCACCATTTCCGAGTGGCTGATGGCGGCGGAGTACATCGCCGCCGGCGGTAATCACAACATCATCTTCTGTGAACGTGGTGTGCGCAGTTTCGAGACCTACTACCGCAATATGCTTGATGTCACCGCGATTCCGGTATTGAAGAAAGAGACCCACTTACCGGTGATCGTCGACCCCAGCCACGCCGGCGGCAAGGCATGGATGGTGCCGGCACTGGCCCGTGCTGCCGTAGCGGCCGGTGCCGACGGCCTGCTGGTGGAGATGCACCCGACCCCGTGCGAGGCGTGGTGTGATGCCGATCAGGCGCTCGACCCGCAGGAACTCAAGGTGCTGATGGGCCAGCTCGGTGGTATCGCCCAGGCCATCGGGCGGAGCATTTAAGATTTGAAATAAGCCACAGAGGACACGGAGAATAGAAGTAGCGCAGGGTCGACTCTGTCGATAGCCTTATCATCTGCGACATGCTGGTCGCTTGAATCGTACCAGGCCAACCGTCACCGCTCGGTGATCTCTGTGCCCTCTGTGGCGAGATATTCATTATCATGATTAAACGTTTGACTATTATCGGTGTGGGCTTGATCGGCGGTTCGCTGGCGCGGGCGCTGAGGGTGGCGGGTGCCTGCGAGGAGATCGTCGGCTGGGGCCGATCGCCTGAACCGTTGCAGAGGGCGCTGGAGCTGGGCGTGATCGATCGGGCCGAGAGCGATATCGCCGCCGCGGTGAAGGGTGCCGATGTGGTGCTCATCGGCGTGCCGGTGGGGGCAATGGAGGCGGTACTGCAGCAGCTCAAGCCCCACCTTGAGCCGCAGGCAGTGGTTACCGATGTGGGCAGTACCAAGGGCTCGGTAGTGGCTGCAGCGCGCAAGGTCTTCGGTATCCTGCCGCCGCGCTTTATACCCGGTCATCCTATCGCCGGCACCGAGAAGAGTGGGGCAGAGGCCTCCTTTGCCGAACTTTTCCGCAACCGCCGCGTGATCCTTACCCCTGACGAGGAGAGTGACCCCGATGCACTGGCCCTGGTGCGCCAGCTTTGGCAACAGGCCGGCGCCGAGGTGATCGAGATGTCGGTGGAACACCACGACGAGGTGCTGGCGGCAACCAGCCATTTGCCGCACATGCTGGCCTTTACCCTGGTCGACACGCTGGCGCGCCTCGAAGATCATGACGACATCTTCCGTTTCGCTGCCGGCGGTTTCCGTGACTTTACCCGTATCGCATCCAGTGATCCGCAGATGTGGCACGATATCTGTCTCAACAACCGTGACGCCCTGCTGCAGATGCTGCGACGCTTCACTGATGAGCTCAATATCCTTGCCGGCGCGATCGAAGCAGGTGATGGCGAGGCACTGCTTGAAACCTTTGAACGCGCCAAAGCGGCGCGTGACGATTATTGTGAAAAGAGCTGCTGAAATACCATGAACACGAACACTAAACTGACCTTCCACCTGCAACCCGGTGGCAGCCTCAACGGCGCGATGCGCGTGCCCGGTGACAAGTCGATCTCTCACCGCTCGATCATGCTTGGCTCCCTCGCCGAGGGGGTGACCGAGGTGCAGGGTTTTCTCGAAGGGGAAGACAGTCTGGCTACCCTCAAGGCCTTCCGTGCCATGGGCGTCGAGATTGAGGGACCGCAGCAGGGCAGGGTAGTGATCCACGGTGTCGGTCTGCATGGGCTGAAGGTGCCGGACGCTCCACTGGATTTGGGCAACTCCGGGACCTCGATGCGTTTGATGGCGGGCCTGATGGCCGGTCAGAGCTTCGATGTTGAGATGCACGGCGATGCCTCGCTGACCAAGCGGCCGATGAAGCGGGTCACCGAGCCACTGACGCTGATGGGGGCAAAGGTGGACACCGCTGAGGGGGGGACGCCGCCGCTGAAGGTCCACGGCGGGCAGGCGTTGCACGGTATCGATTATCAAATGCCGGTGGCTTCGGCCCAGGTCAAGTCCTGCCTGCTGCTTGCGGGGCTCTATGCCGATTCTCCCACCTGCGTTACCGAGCCGGCACCGACCCGTGACCACACCGAGCGTATGCTGCACGGTTTCGGTTATCCGGTGAAGGTCGACGGTGCCACCGCCTGTGTCGAGCCCGGTGGCAAGCTCAGCGCCACTACCATCGATGTGCCGGCGGATATCTCCTCGGCCACCTTCTTTATGATTGGTGCGGCGATCGCTGAGGGCTCTGACGTGACCCTGGAGCATGTGGGCATCAATCCCACCCGCATCGGTGTGATTAACATCCTACGGCTGATGGGGGCGGATCTGAGCGTGACCAACGAACGCGAGGTAGGTGGTGAGCCGGTGGCCGATATTCGCGTGCGCTCGCGCAAGCTCAAGGGGATCCGTATTCCCGAGGCGCAGGTGCCGCTGGCCATCGACGAGTTTCCGGCGCTGTTTGTTGCCGCCGCCTGCGCTGAGGGCGAGACGCGGCTGACCGGTGCCGAGGAGTTGCGGGTCAAGGAGTCGGACCGTATCCAGGTGATGGCCGATGGCCTGCAGACCCTGGGGGTCGAGGCAAAACCGACAGCGGACGGTATCGTTATTCAGGGCGGTCCCCTCGGTGGCGGTACGGTAGAGAGTCACGGTGATCATCGTATCGCCATGTCCTTCGCCATGGCGGCGCTGCGCGCCAGTGCGCCGATCACCATCAACGATTGCGCCAACGTCAACACCTCCTTCCCCGGCTTTGTCGAGCTGGCCGCCGGGGCGGGTCTGAAAATCAGTCAAACTGAATAAATCACCGCAAAGGCGCAAAGGGCGCAAAGGATTTCGGGAGACTAACTAACCCCATGGGAGCGGACGGTTCGAATCGCGGCCGGGACGTCCGCTCCCACAGGTTTAGCCTCACCTATCGCGGCATCCGCTCCTGCGGGGGTTAGCCGACAGCCAATAACCATAATAACCTTTTCGCCCTTTGCGCCCTTGCGGTGAATTTGTTTTCAAAAAGGCAGGAAACTATGACCGATGCGATCCCGGTAATCACCGTCGACGGCCCCAGCGGGGTGGGCAAGGGTACGATCAGCCAGCTGTTGGCACGCAAACTCGGCTGGCATTTTCTCGACAGCGGGGCGCTTTATCGGCTGACTGCGCTAGCGGCATTGCGCCATGGTCTGGCGCTGGATGACGAAGCGGCGGTGGCGAATATTGCCCGTAACCTTGATGTGGAATTTCTCACCGCCGAGGATAGTGATGTCCGTATTTTTTTGGAAAAACAGGATGTTAGTAGCGATATCCGCACCGAGAAGGCGGGCAATAGCGCCTCGAAAGTGGCGGCGCTGCCGGCTGTGCGCGAGGCACTGCTGCAGCGCCAGCGCGATTTTGCCGAGCCGCCGGGAGTGATCGCCGATGGCCGGGATATGGGCACCACGGTGTTCCCGCAGGCGACGCGAAAATTCTTTCTTACCGCCTCGCCGGCGGTGAGGGCAGAAAGACGTTATAAGCAGTTGAAAGAAAAGGGGTTGGATGCTACTCTGCACAGTCTGATCGAGGAGATTGAACAGCGTGATGAGCGTGATCGCTCTCGCCGCGCCTCCCCGCTCAGGCCAGCGGATGATGCCGTGATCATCGATACCTCTGTCAAAAGTATTGATGAGGTGCTTGATGAGGTACTTTCACATTGCGGTGAAATTGTTCGTTAGTTAATGGGGTATGGGCACGAAGCCCGTACATTTTGCAGGAACCAACAACCCGCCTTACTCCTGATGCCGAAGGGTGACGCGGTTTTTCTATTTTAGGTTACATAGCGATGAGCGAAAGCTTTGCAGAACTTTTTGAACAGAGCCTTAATGATACCCAAATGCGTCCCGGATCCATTGTCTCCGGTACCGTTGTTTCCGTGGGTTCTGATGTTGTAGTTGTTAATGCCGGCCTCAAGTCCGAAGGCATGATCCCGGTCGAGCAGTTCCGTAATGAGAACGGCGAGATCGAGGTTGCAGTCGGTGATCAGGTGGATGTTGCGCTGGAGGCCGTTGAAGACGGTTTCGGTGCTACCCGTCTGTCCCGCGAAAAAGCCAAGCGTGCCGAGTCCTGGAACCGTCTGGAGAAAGCACACGATGCTGATGAGACAGTGACCGGTCGTATTATCGACAAGGTCAAGGGCGGTTTTACTGTCGAACTGCAGGATGTTCGTGCTTTCTTGCCCGGCTCCCTGGTCGATGTGCGTCCTGTGCGCGACACCGCTTATCTGGAAGGCAAGGATCTTGAGTTCAAGGTTATTAAGCTCGATCGCAAGCGTAACAACGTTGTTGTTTCCCGCCGTGCCGTGGTTGAGAGCGAGAACAGCGAAGAGCGTGAAGCGCTGCTCGCCAACCTGGAAGATGGCCAGGTGGTCAAGGGTATTGTCAAGAACCTGACCGACTACGGTGCTTTCGTCGACCTCGGTGGCATCGATGGTCTGCTGCATATCACCGATATGGCCTGGAAGCGCGTCAAGCATCCGAGCGAAATCGTCAATGTTGGTGACGAGATTGAGGTCAAGGTTCTCAAATTCGACCGTGAGCGTAACCGTGTATCTCTCGGCCTCAAGCAGCTGGGCGAGGATCCGTGGGAAGATATCACCCGTCGTTATCCCGAGAACACCCGCCTGTTCGGTAAAGTGACCAACCTGACCGACTACGGTTGCTTTGTTGAGATCGAAGAGGGCGTTGAAGGTCTGGTTCACGTCTCTGAAATGGACTGGACCAACAAAAATATTCACCCCTCCAAGGTCGTTCAGCTGGGTGATGAGGTTGAGGTCATGGTGCTGGATATCGACGCCGAGCGTCGTCGTATCTCTCTGGGCATGAAGCAGTGTGCCGCCAACCCCTGGGAAGAATTTGCTGCTACCCATAACAAGGGAGACAGAGTTTCCGGAACCATCAAGTCGATCACCGATTTCGGTATCTTCATCGGTCTGGATGGTGGTATTGACGGTTTGGTACACATGTCCGATATCTCCTGGCAGGAGGCTGGCGAGGAGGTTGTGCACAGCTTCAAGAAGGGTGATGAGGTTGAGGCCGTTATTCTTGCCATTGACCCTGAGCGTGAGCGCATCTCTCTCGGCATCAAGCAGATGGAGCAGGACCCCTTCTCCAACTACGTCGCCGCCAACCAGAAAGGCAGTATTATCCGCGGTACTGTGCGTGAGGTGGATGCCAAGGGCGCCATCGTTGACCTGGCGGAGAATGTCGAGGGTTACCTGCGTGCTTCAGAGCTTTCCCGTGACCGCGTGGAAGATGCCCGCACCCTTCTCAAAGAGGGTGAGGAGATCGAAGCCAAGTTTATCGGCGTTGACCGCAAGAACCGCACTATCAACCTCTCCATTAAAGCCAAGGACAGCGATGAAGAGCATGAAGCGGTTCAGGATTACAGGCGTTCTGCTCCGATGAACCCGACTCTGGGTGATCTGATCAAAGAGCAGATGGAAAATCAGGACGACTAAAGCTGTACGGGTCTGCTGCCCTTTTATCGGGGAGCAGGCCCAATATGCTTTTACGGGAAGCGTTATGACGAAATCGGAACTCATCGAGATACTTTCACGCAAGCAGTCGCAACTGGCCTATAAAGATGTTGAACTGGCGGTTAAAACGATGCTGGAAACAATGGCCCATTCACTGGCCAATGGTGAACGTATCGAGATTCGCGGTTTTGGCAGCTTCTCACTTCACTATCGTCCCCCTCGCATGGGACGTAACCCGAAAACCGGTGAGTCGGTATCACTCGGTTCCAAATATGTTCCCCACTTCAAACCCGGCAAGGAATTGCGTGAGCGTGTGAACGACGGCCTGATTCAAGGTAACGAGATTCAACAAGAAAGCGCCTGAACCTCCGGCGGTTTTTATGGTGTGGTCAGCCTAGACCCGCCCTGTGTACTGCGCAGTTTCCGCAGCCAATATCGGAACAACTTCATATATGCTGTTGCTGCAGAAGTAAAAGACTTCATGTAAGTTCACAATTTCGATCGAATCGAATAGAGTGGTGATATGAAGCGTCTATTGATCTCCCTCCTGCTGCTGCTGCTTGCCCTGATCGGTGTGGTGTTCGCCAGACTGAATGCAGACGGTGTCGCAGTCGATTTTTACTTCCTGGCTACCCAGGCTCCCTTGGCCTTGCTCCTCTATTTGGCACTGACTATCGGCGTTGTGGCCGGTCTCATGGTTTCATTTGTCATGGTTGTTCGTGCGAGGCGTGAGACAAAGCGTCTGCGCAAGCGGTTGGCTGTCTGTGAGCAGGAAATCAAGAACCTTCGCGAGATCCCGATCAAGGACCAGTTCTGATTATGGGCATGGAGCTGCTTTTTCTGCTTCTACCTGTGGCAGCACTGTCCGGCTGGTATATCGGTCGGCGCAAAGCGGTGCGTTCGAGAAAATACAAAGAAGGGTGTGCCCCCCTTAGCAGCGACTATTTTCAGGGTTTGAACTACCTGCTCAATGAGCAGCAGGATGAGGCGCTTGAAGTCTTTATCCGCATGTCTGAACAGGATAATGAGACGGTCGACATCCAGTTTGCTTTGGCCAGTCTTTTTCTGCGCCGGGGTGAAGTGGACCGAGCTATCCGTATCCACCAAAATCTGATTGCCCGGCCGATGCTTTCGCATCCTCAGCGAAAAAGGGCGCTCTATGAACTGGGCCGGGACTATATGCGTGCAGGTCTGCTTGACCGGGCAGAAAGTCTTTTCCTTGAGCTGACAGATGACACACTGTATGCAGAGCAGGGACGTCGGCAACTGCTGGATATCTATCAGCAGGAGAAAGAGTGGGACAAGGCTATTGCGGTCGCGCAGCGTCTGAAAAACAAAAATGATCAAACACTTTCCCCGGTCATTGCCCATTTCTATTGTGAGCAGGCAGAAGAGGCGATCAATGCCGGCGAATATTCTGCAGCGCAACGCTTGCTCAAACGGGCGGTAGGCGAGGATCGAAACAGCGTACGTGCCACGTTACTTGAAGCGAGGATTGCCGAACGGCACGGCCAACTGAAACAGGCTATTCGTATCTACCAGCGTGTCGAGTCGCAGGATGCGGATTACCTGCCTATGGTTATCGGCCCCCTCAAGCATTGTTATGAGCAGCTCGGGACGATAAATGAGTACCGGCAGTATCTGTATAATTTGAGTAAAAAGGAGGCGAGTATCAGCCTGGTCATCGCCCTTGCCCGGCTACTTCAGGGGCAGGGCAAGGAGCATCTCGCCATTGAAAAGTTGCTTGAGCATCTTCAGCAGCGCCCCTCGCTGCGCGCACTCGACTACCTGCTTGAGTTGCGCACTTCCCACCACCACCAGGGACAGGAGATCGATCTGAACGTTCTGCATGAGGTGACCCACGAGTTACTGGCAGCCAAACCTGTCTGCCAGTGCAGTCATTGCGGCTTTACTGCCAGGACTCTCCATTGGCAATGCCCGAGCTGTAAACATTGGGGAACGTTAAAGCCGATCCATGGTATCGAAGGGGAGTAGCGTTGCCGAACGGATAACCGGATTGACTGGCCTGAAATTTGGAAATAATGATGGATAAGATTGAGACGAATAACCCGAAAATCATCGTGGCACTCGATTTCGCCGATGAATCCCCTGCACTTGAACTTATCGAGCGGCTAGATCCGAAGCGCTGTCGACTCAAGGTCGGTAAGGAGATGTTTACCCGGTATGGGCCAAACTTTGTGGAGAAACTGACGAAGAAGGGTTATGACATCTTTCTCGATCTGAAATTTCACGACATCCCCAACACCGTTGCCGGTGGCTGTCGCTCTGCTGCGGAGCTGGGGGTGTGGATGGTCAATGTTCACGCTCTGGGTGGACGGAAGATGATGGAGGCGGCACGTGAGGCGCTCGACAAGAGTGCCGTACGTCCGTTGCTCATCGGTGTGACGATTTTGACGAGCATGGGGCAAGAGGATATCGAGCAGGTAGGCCTGAGCGGCAGTCCGGCTGATAACGTCAGACGTCTTGCCCTGCTGGCCGAAGACGCGGGTCTTGATGGTGTGGTTTGTTCGCCAAAGGAGGTGGCAATGCTGCGTCAGACGATTAGTCATGAATTCAAACTGATCACTCCCGGCATTCGTCCCGCTTGGGCGGAAAAGGGTGATCAAACGCGTATTACCACACCCGCCGATGCCGTCGCTCTGGGTTCGGATTATCTGGTGATCGGCCGTCCGGTTACGGCGGCCGCGGATCCCCTCGAGGCACTGTGCAGGATTGAGAAGGAGCTGGCGGGGTGAGGCGTTATCAGAAATGTCCTACAAAAAATAAGGGATAAGACTACAGGCGAACTCTTGCGCCGTCTCACCTGAAGCGATTTACTGCAGTTGTCGGAGACGATTTGTTATTGGCGTTCATGGAGGACGTAGTTATGAAGCGTATTACACGATTTGCTGCAATATTGTTCTTTTCATTCTTCTCGGTGCTGGCTCTGGCCGGGAATGTTGATATCAACTCCGCCGATGCTTCGGCGCTTGCGGGTGCGATTAATGGGGTGGGCGAAAAGCGTGCCCTGGCTATTGTTGAATACCGTGAGGCCCATGGCCCCTTCAAGTCTGTTGACGAACTGACGAAAGTGAAGGGGATTGGTCCCGTATTGCTGGAGAAGAGTCGGGATAAGCTGGTCGCCACTCAGGCCGAGCAGTAACCGGAACCCTACGGCTCCGGCGCGAAAGGGCTGCTCCTCCTGGGGGAGCAGTCTTTTTTACGCCAGCAGCAACCGTGCCTGACGGAGAAGCTTGCGGCGTTGAAAAAGCAACTGCCAGCGGTTACCCCCGCACTGCTTCCAGAGTATTGCGGCACGTATACCGGTGAGCAGAACAGCCCGTACCTTATTGGCGTTCTCCTGCTTCTGCAGATGGTTGTCTTCACCACTGACCATGATGCGTGGTGTCAGGGTACTGACCGTACTTGAGTAAATATCAGCCAGTCGGGCGATCACATTGGGGTGGGTCTGACCGAAGTGCTGCAATTGATGGCGGGTGCCTTCAAGTTCCTCCCCGATTCTCTTCAGCATTCCGGTGTTGCTTGAGATCTTTCGCTCCAGCTGTATCAGGCCGATGACATAGCGCATGATGTAGAGATTGCGCTTTGCATTATCCCCCTCGAGCTGTTCGATAAGCACCTGCAGGCCACGCTTTATCTCAAAGCGAGAGCCATAAACGGCTTCGGTTGTGGCAGGGGAAAATTCAAACAGGCTGTTGATGCAGGTCTCATACTCGGATTGTGGCACCATCCCGGTGCGGGCGATGCTGTCGACCAGCCAGGCTGACTGAAACAGTGCGCCAAGGGCCAGTGTTCTATCGTGGATATTTTTGCTCATAAGAACCTAATAATGGGTAATTGCAGCGGTTTCAATCGGTGCTTTCGATAATGCCGCCGCCGAGGCAGACGTCACCATCGTAAAATACCACGGACTGGCCGGGCGTGATGGCTCTTTGTGGCTGAGCAAATTCGACTTCACAGCCCTGTTCGTCAAGGCGGGTAAGGGTGCACTCCTGATCCGCTTGCCGATAACGGGTCTTGGCCCGGCAGTGGAGCGGCGCTGAGGGACCCTGGCCGTCGACCCAGCTGAGTTGACTGGCGCGGAGGCGGCGGGAGAAGAGCAGAGGATGGTCGTGGCCCTGGGCGGCGAGCAGCACGTTATGTTCCAGATCCTTGCCAACGACGTACCACGGCTCGTCAGGGGCGCCGGGTACACCGCCGATGCCCAGCCCCTGGCGTTGTCCCAGGGTATAGTACATCAGGCCGCTGTGCCGGCCGATAACCTCTCCCTCTGGGGTCTGGATCTCGCCCGGCTTGGCCGGCAGATAGCGGCTGAGGAACTCGCGAAAGTTACGCTCACCGATAAAACAGATGCCGGTGCTGTCCTTCTTGTCGTGAGTGACAAGCTGATGTTCCAAAGCGGTACGGCGCACCTCGCTCTTCTCCAGTTCACCGACAGGAAACAGGCTGTGTGCCAGCTGCCGCTGGCCCAGGGTATAGAGGAAATAGCTCTGGTCCTTGGCGTTATCCTTGCCCTTGAGCAGCTGATAGCGCCCGTTCTCTCTCCTTACGCGGGCATAGTGACCGGTGGCGATATAGTCGGCGCCCAGCTCGATGGCGTGATCGAGGAAGGCTCTGAACTTGATCTCGCGGTTGCACAGGATATCCGGATTGGGTGTACGTCCCGCCTCATACTCCTGCAGAAAGTGGCTAAATACCCGGTCCCAGTATTCGGCGGAGAAATTGACCGTGTGCAGGTTCAGCCCAAGAGACTCACTGACACTCCGGGCGTCGGCCAGATCCACCGTGGCGCTGCAGTACTCCTCGGTGTCGTCCTCCTCCCAGTTTTTCATGAACATCCCCTCCACGGCATAGCCTTGCTGCTGCAGCAGGATCGCGGCGACGGAAGAGTCGACGCCACCCGAGAGGCCGACGATGACATGTTGTTTTTTTGCGCTGGAGGGTGTGTTCATTGCTCGGCGGTTTTCGGTTCGTCTGTCCTGCCCAGAGGGTATCGTTGTTTCGCCTGTAAAATGATGACGGCTGCGATCAGGTGAGGTGTCCGGATCTTCATCGTCCGGGCCTGTTGTGTCGTTTCGCCATGCACCGTGCAGCTGTTTCAGTCCGGTGATGTTGGCGCCTGCCGCGGGGTGATTTGAGTTTCATGCAGCGTTGCCGGAAGTTGGCCACTTCATCGGAGTCCAGCTCGCGCCATTGGCCGGGCGTCAGCGTATCAAGATCCCAGTCACCAATACTCCAGCGTATCAAACGCAGTGTCGGGAAACCAATGGCTGCGGTCATGCGCCGTACCTGACGGTTGCGCCCCTCGCTGATGGTGAGTGTGAGCCAGCTGTCCGGGATGGTGGCACGGTAGCGAATCGGCGGGTTGCGCGGCCAGATATCCGGTGGCGGCAGACGCTCCACCCTAGCCGGTCGGGTAGTGCCATCCTTTAGTTCGATGCCCTGACGAAGCCGCTGCAGCGCCTCCTCATCCGGTACTCCCTCGACCTGAACCCAGTAGGTTTTCTCCAGTTTCGCCGCCGGGTGGGCGATGCAGTGCTGCAGCGCGCCATCATCGGTAAGCAGTAGCAGCCCCTCGCTGTCGCGATCCAGACGTCCTGCCGGATAGAGTCCCTTCTCGCTGAGGTAGTCGGCCAGTGTTGGCCGGCCCTCGCTGTCGGTGAACTGACAGAGGACATTGTAGGGTTTGTTCAGCAGCAGGATGCGCGACATGGTACCACCAGAGTCGGTGCGGTGGGCTTATGGACAGGGCAATATGATACCAGACAATGGTCGGTGGGGATTGGCCTCAACCGGCAACAAAGGTACTATCTTGGCAACTTGCGGTTGAATCCTTCACCGCCGAGCACTATCTAATCGGTTTTGCCTCATCTTTTTGCAGAGAACAACGGAGCCCTCATGGCCTTTGACAAGATCCAGATCCCCAGCGACGGTGAGAAGATCACCGTAAACGACGACTTCTCCCTGAAGGTGCCGGAGCGTCCTATCATTCCCTACATCGAGGGCGATGGCATCGGCGTTGATATCAGTCCGGTGATGAAAAGGGTGGTCGACGCCGCGGTGGAGAAGGCCTATGGGGGCAAGCGCAGCATCGCCTGGATGGAGATCTACGCCGGCGAGAAGGCCAACGCGATCTACGACGAGAGCACCTGGCTGCCGGCCGAGACCATGCAGGCGGTAAAGGAGTATGTCGTCTCTATCAAGGGACCGCTGACCACCCCCGTGGGCGGCGGCATCCGCTCGCTCAATGTAACTCTGCGACAGGAGCTGGATCTCTATGTATGCCTGCGTCCGGTGCGTTACTACACCGGCACGCCCAGCCCACTCAAGGAGCCTGAGAATACCGACATGGTGATCTTTCGCGAGAACTCCGAGGATATCTATGCCGGTATCGAGTGGGAGGCGGGCAGCGATGAGGCGAAGAAGGTTATCGATTTTCTGCAGAGTGAGATGGGGGTGACCAAGATCCGTTTTCCCGCCACCTCGGGTATCGGTATCAAGCCGGTCTCCGCAGAAGGCACCAAGCGCCTGGTGCGCAGGGCGATCCAGTATGCCATCGACAACGGCCGTGACTCGGTGACCCTGGTGCACAAGGGTAACATCATGAAGTTTACCGAGGGAGGCTTCAAAAGCTGGGGCTACGATCTGGCTGCCGAGGAGTTTGGCGCCGAATTGCTTGACGGCGGCCCGTGGATGGTAATGAAAAATCCGAATAGCGGAGAGGATATTGTTATCAAGGATGTGATCGCCGATGCTTTCCTGCAGCAGATCCTGCTGCGTCCGGCCGAGTATGATGTCATTGCTACCCTCAACCTCAACGGTGACTACATCTCCGATGCTCTGGCCGCCCAGGTTGGCGGTATCGGTATTGCCCCCGGGGCCAATCTCTCCGACACCGTGGGGATGTTTGAGGCGACCCACGGTACGGCGCCCAAATATGCCGGCCAGGACAAGGTGAATCCCGGCTCACTGATCCTCTCGGCCGAAATGATGCTGCGTCATCTTGGCTGGAGCGAGGCGGCGGATCGGATCGTCAAGGGGATGGAGGGGGCGATCGCAGCCAAAACCGTCACCTATGATTTTGCCCGTCTGATGGGGGATGCCAAGGAGCTCAGCTGCTCAGCCTTCGGTGAGGCACTGATCGAAAATATGTAAGTCAGGAGCCTACGAGGTGCCGCTCTCATGCGGTGGTGCCCCGGGCTCAAGTTCCAGGGGATTAGCGTCCTCTTTCTGCTTGATCGGCTTGAGGTATGAGGCGGTCAATCCTTTAGGGCCGTAGTAGAGGGAAAACTCCACCTTCTGCCCGTGCCGCAGGGTCTTGAAGCCCCCCATATCGATGGCGCTGTGGTGGACGAAGACCTCATTCTGCTCCTCGTCGTCCATCAGGACAAAGCCGTACCCCTTGTCGTTGTTAAACCATTTGACCACGCCAGTTGCCATAAGCTGTTAAATCCGGGATTCCTGAGTGAATTCGATAAGTGGGTGCCGCCCCTTTTCCAATTATTGGGCATCTGCCACACTGATTACAATGATAAAATCGCCCAATAAACCAAGTGAAAGAGTCAATAACAGGTATTGCAAACGGGCCATAATGCCAATACTTAAGTAGAGTGAAGGGTAGTAATGAAAAGCTTTGATTCCATCCCCCTGAGTATGGGGCATAACGGCGATGGCGATGACGGTCAGCGTGAGGCGGACCACGACACCGCGGTGCAGGAGAGCGGGCCGGAGGTCGAACGCCCCAGAATGTATAAGGTTCTGTTACTGAATGATGATTTCACACCGATGGAGTTCGTGGTACATGTTCTGGAGAGTTTCTTCGGCATGGCCCGTCACCAGGCCACTCAAGTGATGCTGGCCGTGCACACCGAAGGCAAGGGTGTATGCGGGGTGTTTAGCCGCGATGTGGCAGAAACCAAGGTGGTACAGGTGAATGAATATTCTCGTCAGAACCAGCACCCTCTGCTATGTACCATGGAAGCAGAGTAGTTAAGTGAGGTTGTCCGATGTTAAGTAAAGAGCTTGAGTTGACACTGAATAACGCCTTCAAGGAGGCGCGGGGCCAACGGCATGAGTTCATGACCGTGGAGCACCTGCTGCTAGCCCTGCTGGACAACCCTGCGGCGATTCCGATCCTGCGGGCCTGTGGCGCGGATATCGAAGCGCTGCGCCAGGACCTGGTCAACTTCATCGAGATGAATATTCCGCAACTTCCTGAGAATTCGGAGCTGGAAACCCAGCCGACCCTCGGCTTTCAGCGGGTGATCCAGCGAGCGGTGTTTCAGGTTCAATCCTCCGAGAAGGGTGAGGCGACCGGTGCCAACGTGCTGGTGGCTATCTTCAACGAGAAGGAGTCCCAGGCGGTCTACTTCCTCGGCAAGCACAATGTAACCCGCCTGGATGTGGTGAATTTCATCTCCCACGGTATCTCCAAGGTGGATGAGGAGGCGGATGAGGACGAGGAGACGCTCCTCGGCGGTGACAAGGCGGCAGCGGAGGAGGCCTCTCCGCTGGAGAGCTATGCGACCAATCTCAATGAGATGGCGCGTCGGGGCAAGATCGACCCGCTCATCGGCCGCAAGGAGGAGATCGAGCGTACCATCCAGGTGTTGTGCCGTCGGCGCAAGAACAACCCGCTGTTCGTCGGCGAAGCCGGGGTGGGCAAGACGGCGCTGGCCGAGGGGCTGGCAAAGCGCATTGTCGATGGCGAGATCCCTGAAGTGCTGGCCGACAGCACTATCTACTCCCTGGATCTCGGCTCGCTGCTGGCCGGCACCAAGTATCGCGGTGACTTCGAGAAGCGGCTCAAGGCGGTGCTGGCCCAGCTCAAGCGGGAGAAGGATGCGGTGTTGTTTATCGATGAGATCCATACCATTATCGGCGCCGGTGCCGCCTCCGGCGGGGCGATGGACGCCTCCAATCTGGTCAAGCCGGTGCTGGCCTCCGGGGATCTCAAGTGTATCGGTTCCACAACCTATACCGAGTATCGCGGTATCTTTGAAAAGGACCATGCACTGGCACGGCGTTTTCAGAAGATCGATGTGCCGGAGCCGACGGTAGCGGAGACGGTGCAGATCCTTGAGGGACTCAAGTCGCGCTTCGAGGAGCATCACGGGGTCAAATATACCAAGCCGGCGTTGCGTGAGGCGGCGGAGCTCTCCGAGCGTTACATCAATGAACGTCACATGCCGGACAAGGCGATCGATGTGATCGACGAGGCGGGTGCGCGTCAGCGCCTGTTGCCGGCGTCCAAGCGCAAAAAGACCATCGGCGTGCGTGAGATCGAGGATGTGGTGGCCAAGATGGCACGCATCCCGCCGAAGAGCGTCTCCACCTCCGACAAGGAGAATCTGCGCCACCTCGAACGTGATCTCAAGCTGATGATCTACGGTCAGGATGAGGCGATCGAGGCGCTCTCCACCGCCATTAAGATGTCCCGCTCCGGTCTGGGCCAGGAGCAGAAACCCATAGGCTCCTTCCTCTTCGCCGGCCCCACAGGGGTGGGCAAGACCGAGGTGACCCGGCAGCTATCACGTACCATGGGCATTGAGCTGATCCGTTTCGATATGTCCGAGTACATGGAGCGTCACACCGTCTCCCGCCTGATCGGCGCGCCTCCCGGCTATGTCGGCTACGACCAGGGCGGTCTGCTCACTGAGGCGGTAAACAAGCATCCCCACGCGGTTCTGCTGCTGGATGAGATCGAAAAGGCGCACCCTGAGGTGTTCAATTTGCTGCTGCAGGTGATGGACCACGGCACCCTGACCGACAACAATGGGCGCAAGGCGGATTTCCGTAACGTGATTATCGTTATGACCACCAACCTGGGTGCCGACAGGCTGGCCAGCCGCTCCATCGGCTTTACCGAGCAGGACCACAGTACCGACAGCCTGGAGGTGATCAACAAGCACTTCACTCCGGAGTTTCGCAACCGGCTGGATGCGATCATCCAGTTCAGCTCGCTGGATGCACGCGCCATTGCCAGCGTGGTCGATAAATTCATTATGGAATTGGAGACCCAACTGGAGGAGAAGGGCGTCACTATCGAGGTGGACACCGACGCCCGCGCCTGGTTGGCCGAGCATGGCTTTGAGCCCGCGATGGGCGCGCGGCCGATGGCCCGGCTGATCAAGGAGCAGATCAAGAAGCCGTTGGCCGAGGAGCTGCTGTTTGGGGTGCTGGAAGGGGGCGGCCATGTGCGCATTGGCGTGCGCGATGACAAGCTCGACTTCCAGTTCGAGGGCAAGAGAGAGGCGGTGTTGCAGTAAGGAGGCTGCGATCCGTTTGAACCTTGAACCTGATCATGGCGCAGACAAAACGCCCGGCTTGTAGCCGGGCGTTTTTGTTTTCAGCGCGGGGAGTGTCGTTTAACGGGCGCGGAAGGTGATACGCCCCTTGCTCAGGTCGTAGGGGGTCAGCTGCACGGTAACCTTGTCGCCGGTGAGGATGCGAATATAGTGCTTGCGCATCTTGCCGGAGATATGGGCGGTAACAACGTGACCGTTTTCCAGTTCTACCCGGAATGTGGTGTTGGGGAGGGTCTCGATGACCGTCCCTTCCATTTCAATACCTTCTTCTTTTGCCATGCAATATTACACTCTTGAATAACGAAGTCTGTTAAAGCTGCATGTATGCGCTAAATCAGCCCAGCATGATGCCTGATTTTTCAAAATTTTTCAAAGCACAAATTCATCGGTAGTAAATAAAACACACCGCGGGAAAAGGTGTCGGCAAGAGGGTCTGCGATGAACCGTCACTGAGTGAATAGCGCTCCGGTTAATCCTGACGCTGCTCCAGCAGCTGCCACACTCCGCTGCGGAATACCTCCAGTGGCCGGTAGTTGGCCTTGTAGGCCATTTTGGGACTCTCGTGGATCAGATAGCCGAGGTAGACGTAGGACAGGCCGCGCCGACGGGCCTCTTCGACCAACCAGAGCACGGCGTGGACCCCCACTCCACGCTGCGCCGCTTCGGGGTCGAAAAAGGTATAGACTGCCGAGAGGCCGTTTGCCAGCAGATCCATCACCAGCACCGCCACTACTCCGGTGTGATCGCTGAACTCCACAAAACGGGTATCACACCAGCTGCTGGTGAAAAAGCGGTTGTACTGTTCGGGATCGGGGGTGGCCATGGAGCCGTCCGGGTGACGTGAGTTCACGTACGCCTGATAGAGGGCAAAGTGCTCTTGGCGGAATTCGGCCGGTAGAACCGTTGCGCTGAGATCGCTGTTCTTTTTCCAGCTGCGGCGCTGACTGCGATTGGGGTGGAACTGTGACACGGGGATGCGTGCCGGCAGGCAGGCACTGCACGCTGGACAGCGTGGGGCGTAGACATATTCGCCACTGCGGCGAAAACCCAGCTCCGATAGGGCGCTGTACAGCGCGGTGCTCATCTTTGCCTCGGGGTCGGCAAACAGGGTGACCGCTTCGCGTCCCTCCAGATAGCTGCAGGGGTGCGGTGCCGAAGCATAGAACAGTAGCTCGGGCGGGATGGCGTTGTGAGAATGGCTCATGACCAACTGCTGCCGATCGCCGGCGCGAACTGCCATTTTCCCTGATGAGTATCGAACGGGTCGCACCAACGGTCGAGCTGCCCGAGAAACGCCTCGCGGGGGATCTCCTGCGCCCCCAGGCTGACCAGATGTTTGCTGTAGACCTGGCAGTCGATGAGGCCGAAGCCCCACCCCTTGAGCTGTTCTGTCAGGTAGACGAAGGCTACCTTTGAGGCGTCGCTGCGACGGCTGAACATCGACTCGCCGAAGAAGACCTTGCCGAGGCTGACGCCGTAGAGCCCGCCTACCAGGGTCTCACCCTCCCAGCACTCCACCGAGTGGGCAAAGCCGATGTGGTGCAGCTGGGTATAGGCCTGCTGCATCTCAGCGGTGATCCAGGTGCCATCCTGCCCGGGACGCGGTTCGCTGCAGGCAGCGATTACCTTGGCAAAGGCACGGTCCAGGGTGACGTGAAAGGGCTGTTTGCGCAGGGTCTTTCTCAGGCTGCGGGAGATCTTCAGCTGTTCGGGATAGAGCACGCTCCTGGGGTCGGGGCTCCACCAGAGGATCGGTTGCCCATCGCTGTACCAGGGGAAGATACCCTGACGGTAGGCATTGAGCAGGCGTGCCGGCGAGAGGTCGCCACCGACGGCGAGCAGACCGTCCGGTTCGACCAGGGCGTAGTGCGGATCGGGAAAATGGGCCGGGTCGCCGTCCGGCTCCAGCCAGAAAGGGCCTTCGGGTTGATCTGTCATTAAAACCTCTGTTGCCATTGTTGCTACGGTTCGGTCTTCTTGAACGGCAGGTGTCTGCTCAGCTCCTGCATATAGTTTCGTACTCCCTGCTGCTCGTGGTGAAGGTAGTCACTGATGGCGTTGGAGAAGGATAAATCGGCCAGCCAGTGGGCCGACCAGGTGGGGACCGGTTCGAAGCCGCGCCCCACCTTGTGTTCTCCCTGGGCGCCGGGCTCGAAATGCTGCAGACCGTGTTTGATACAGTAGTCCAGACCCTGATAATAACAGAGCTCAAAGTGCAGGCTGTGAAACTCCTCCTCGCAGCCCCAGTGGCGGCCATAGAGGGTGTCGTCGGAGCGCAGCGACAGTGCACCGGCCACGTAACTCCCCTGGTAACTGGCCAACACCAGCACGATACTCTCCGGCAGGCTTTCGCCCAAATGACGGAAGAAGGCCTCGCTCAGAGTGGGGTAGCCGCCTCGTTTGTCAAAGGTGCTGCGGTAGAAGTGGTGGAATACTTGCCACTGCTCGGCTGTGGCCTGGTGGCCGTCGAGCACTTCGATGCGGATGCCCTGCTCAGCCACCCGCCGTCGCTCCCGTTTGAGCTTCTTGCGCTTCTGGGCGTTGAAGGTGGCCAGGTACTCATCGAAACCGGCGTAGTCGCGATTGTGCCAGTGAAACTGGGTGCCGGTGCGGCGCATCAGCCCATGCCGCTCCAGGCGCTGCATGTCGGCATCATGGGGAAAGAGCCAGTGCAGCGAGGAGACCTCCAGCTTGCGCGCCAGCTCCAGTGCGCCATCAATAAGCTGTCCGGTGACCGCCTCACTATCCACATCATTGCGGACGAGCAGCCGTGGTCCGCTCACCGGGGAATAGGGGACGGCAGCGACCAGTTTGGGGTAGTAGTTGAGTCCCGCCCGCTGGTAGGCGTCCGCCCAGTTCCAGTCGAACACCAGTTCACCATAGGAGTTGTACTTGAGGTACATCGGTACTGCACCGATGAGTTGATCCCCTTCGTAGATGGCGAGATGGTGCGGCAGCCAGCCCCAGTGATCACCGACACAGCCGTGGCGCTCCAGGCCACTGAGAAACTCGTGGCGCAGGAATGGATTGCGGATCCCTCCATTCAGGGCGTTCCATGCCTCGGCACTAATCGTTTCCAGGCTGTGGATAAGTCGTAACGGCATGGGTGCTCCTCGCGACGGGTTATGCCAACCATATTGGGGCGCAACGGCCCGTTTTCAGCATCCGCAAGCCATCTCTGCGCCTCTGATGGCCGAACTATTCTGTCGCGATAGACTTTTGTAAGCTAGTCGGGTGAGGAATCGGAACGAGGTGTGTGGTGAGCCGGGAGCGACCTGAGTTGGAGGATTGCCTCAAACTCTTTTCCCTCTACTGTGATAGCGCTCTTAGCGCTCAGGTGGCTGGCGTACGCCAATGCTTTTTTGCGGCGATAGCTGCGGCCCTTTTTTTACCCGGTACCAGCTCAGCGCATTCAGGGCGTTGAAGCGTGTTTGCTGAGCCTTGAGCGGTGAGGGCTGCCGGGACGGCTCTGCGCCGGGGATCGGGAGGATCGGCTGCAACTCATCGCTGGGGGCGATGAAGTTCTCGCCGACGATGTAACGCCAGCCGTAGCCGTAACTCGGAGAGCGTTTTGCAAGCATGTTGCGGCCAAAGGCGCTGTAGCGGAAGCCGGGTTCGGCTGCCAGTTCGATAAGGGTTGGAGCGATATCGAGGTGTGATCCTGCAGTTCTGCGCAGGCCCAGTTCGGGGGGTAACACCCCGGGGCCATAGAGGATGAAGGGCACGGCCAGATGCTGTAGCAGATCTTCGCCAGGGAAGTCGACGCGCAGGCGGGCGGCGTGGTCGCCGGTGATGGCGAACAGCGACTGGGGAAAACGCTCACCGGCGGTTCGCACGAAGCGGCCGGCCTGCTTGTCGGCATACCAGAGATGGCCAAGTACCTTCACCGTATCGTTTTTGGTGGCCTTTAGCGGCTCGGGTAGAGTCTCCTGCAAGTGGTAGCCAAGCCCTGTAAGGTCCAGGTCGTAGGGCGGATGATTCGAGGTGGTGAGGATGAAGTTGAAACTCGGCGCCCCATCCTCCACGGTCTCCAGCACATAGTTGAAGAGGAACTCATCCATGACCCCCCACTCATTGGTCTGTGTGCCCGCCTTCATGCTGCCGCCGCCGTAGACTTCGTCGAAGCCCTGGTTCATGGCGAAGCTGTCGAGGCGCTGCCAACTGATGAAGCCACCATAAAAGAAGCGGGTGGTATAGCCGAGACGTTTCATGGCTGCGGCCAGGGCCGAGGGGTAGGGAGTCTGCGCTGTCGGTTCGTAGTTGATATTCAGCCCAACGTCGGGCAGGCCGGTGACCATTGCGTTGAGCGAGCCTATGGTGCCGCCGCTGGAGGGGAGGAAGTTAGGGAAATAGATCCCCTCATCGGCCAGGGCGGAGAGCTCGGGAGAGAGGCCGGCGAAACGGTATTGCGGCATCACAGTCCAGCCGCTGTGGCTCTCCATGAGCAATACGAAAATATGTCGGGGTTTCGCCGCGGGGTAACCGGGTGTCGTGACGCTGAGTTGTTGGTCGATATTATCCGGATCGGCACCTTGGTGTGACTCCCCGGTAGCGACATCAAGGGCGTCGTGCAGATCGTTTTTCGGCCAGAAATGTTTCAGTGCACTGCCTTGCTCCAGTTCCAGCCGGGTTTCCAGAGTGTGGCGCAGCGCTGTGAATGGGTTGAGCACGGTGCGATTGAGAAAGATGTCCCCGACCACGAAGGCGTGCTTAAGCCGCAGTGGTTGTCCCCAGAGGGTACCGCCACGCGCGGCAGCAGCCATCACCAGAAACAGCACCAGCCCTGTGAGCAGACGCAGCGGTAGCGTTTCCAGTCGCTCCCCCATATGGCGCCAGAAGGTTGGCGTGTAGTCGAGCCAGCGACGGATGAGCCAGCGGTTACCGAGTGCCAAGGGAGTGGCAATGGCCAGGAAGAGTATCGGGTGGTACTCCTTCCAGATGGTGATCAGAATCGCCGTGGTGTCATCATGGGCGATGCCGAAGATCATGTGGTTGAGTTGATCGCCGTAGACGCTGAAAAAAATCAGATCGACGCCGAAGATGATAATGCTGAGGATAGCAAAAAGCCCCGCCGAAAAACGTCGTAATGTGGTCAGTGCACGGCTGATCGGCAGCAGGGTTACCCCCAGACTGAGGAGAAAGGTGGGCAGTACCCAGGAGGCGGCAGTGGAGGTGTCGTAACGCAAACCGTTGGCCATCACCGTCAGAATCGAACCGGCCCCCCCCTGGGTGCCGATTTGATCCTGGTAAACGGCGATCAGCAGCAGCCGGAACAGCTGAAACAGCAGACTGATGTAGAGCCACAGCTGGAAGTCCTTGCCCCAGTGGTGGAGCAGGGCCTGCCAGCCCTTGTCGGGCAACGCTTGCGCCGGTTTCAGTGCTACTTCTCCTGGTTTTCCAGGAAGCGCTCGGCATCTAGTGCGGCCATGCAGCCGCTGCCGGCGGAGGTGATCGCCTGCTTATAGATCGGATCGGCCACATCGCCGGCGGCGAAGACGCCCTCCACGGAGGTTGCCGTGGCATTACCGTCACCCCCCTTTTTGGTGACCAGGTAGCCGCGGTCCAGCTCAAGCTGCCCCTCGAACATGCCGGTATTCGGTTTGTGACCGATGGCGATGAACAGACCTGTCAGTTCGATCTCCTTGCTGGAGCCGTCCTGGTTGTTCTTGATGCGTACCCCGGTGACCCCGGAGTTGTCCCCCAGTACCTCGTCGACCTCACTGAAGAGTTCCAGACTGATGTTGCCGTTCTCCACCTTGTCCATCAGCTGATCGATGAGGATCTTCTCCGAGCGGAAGGTGTCGCGGCGGTGGATCAGGGTCACGTGTTCGGCGATGTTGGCGAGGTAGAGTGCCTCTTCAACCGCGGTATTGCCGCCGCCGACCACACCGACCTTCTGCCCCTTGTAGAAGAAACCGTCGCAGGTGGCGCAGCCGGAGACGCCGCGGCCCTTGAAGTTCTCCTCCGATTCCAGTCCCAGGTACATGGCGGAGGCGCCAGTGGCGATGATCAGTGCATCACAGGTGTAGGTGGCGGAGTCGCCTTTGAGGGTAAAGGGGCGCTTGGAGAGATCGGTTTCGTTGATGTGGTCGAAGATCACCTCGGTGTCGAAACGCTCGGCGTGCTCCAGCATCTGCTGCATCAGCGCCGGACCGGTCAGCCCCTCCTCACCGCCCGGCCAGTTATCCACCTCGGTGGTGGTGGTGAGCTGACCGCCCTGCTGCATGCCGGTGATCAGTACCGGGTCGAGGTTGGCACGAGCAGCATAGACGGCAGCGGTATAGCCGGCCGGACCGGAACCGAGGATGAGTAGGCGGCAGTGCTTGGTTTCGCTCATTGTGGGTAAACTCCGTGTGGTAGACTGCGGGAACGGTTACACCAGTCGTGTAACCCTCATATAGATGAAAGAGATTGCTGGCATATTACGAAATGCCGCATCCCGGGTAAAGGAGGCACCAATGCATATCGGTATTCCCCGTGAGGTCAAGACGCTGGAGGGGCGGGTCGGACTGATCCCGGCTGCAGCGGCTGAGCTTGTCGCTCAGGGCCATCAACTGCTGGTGGAGCAGGGGGCCGGTGTGCTCAGCGGCTACAGCGACGAGGAGTACCGCCAGGCCGGCGCCAGCCTGATAGCGGATGCCGCGACGCTCTATGGGGAGGCGCAAATGATCATCAAGGTCAAGGAGCCGCAGCCCCAGGAGTTGCCGCTGCTGCGTGCCGATCATCTGCTGTTCTGCTATCTGCACCTGGCCGCCGAGCAGCGCTTGATGCAAAAGCTGCTGGAGATCGGCCTGACCGCGGTCGCCTTCGAGACGGTGGCGGAGGGACGCGCCCTGCCGCTGTTGGCGCCGATGTCCGATATTGCGGGAAAGGTCGCGGTGCAGGTGGGCAGTCACCTGCTGCACCAGCCGCAGGGAGGACGCGGGCTGCTGCTCGGTGGCCTGCCGGCGGCCGAACGTGGCCAGGTGGTGGTTCTCGGTGCCGGTGTCGCCGGTGGCAGTGCCGCGGCCATGGCCGCGGCGATCGGGGCACAGGTCACGGTATTTGATCACAATCGCGATAAACTGGCGGCGATGCGGGCGCTGGGGGCCAATGTGACGGCACTGCAGCCTTACGCCCATGATATCGAGCGGGCAGTGCTGGGAGCAGACCTGCTGATCGGTGCGGTGTTGATCCCCGGCGCAAGTGCACCGCATCTGGTCAGTGCCGAACAGGTCAAGCAGATGCAGCCCGGCAGCGTGATTATCGACATCTCGGTGGATCAGGGCGGGTGTATCGAGACTACCCGCCCGACCACCTACGCCGAGCCGACCTTTGTGCAGCACGGGGTGATCCACTTCGGTGTGACCAACATGCCTGGTGCGGTGCCGCGCACCGCCTCCCAGGCACTTTCGGCGGCGCTGATCCCCTATGCACTGAAGCTGGCAACGGGCGACTGGCAGGCGAATCCGGCGCTGATGGCGGGGATAAACGTTCGTGCCGGCGAGGTGGTTTATCCGGCGCTGAAAGGGCGTGATTGATGCCTGCTAAATATGTATAATTACAATATGTTAGTTAATGTTTCTATAAATCAGGATTAACTTTGGCACAAGCATCGCAAAAAAAGGGAGAGGGGGTTGCGATCGCCTCACACCTGCATCGTGGGCTGCGCGAGGGGGCGCTGATCCTGGTCGGCACGCTGGCACTCTATCTGCTGATCTCGCTGCTTAGCTACAGTGTGGAGGATCCGGGGTGGTCCCACAGTGGCTCGACAGAACAGGTCCGGAATATGGGTGGCCGGGCCGGTGCCTGGTTCTCCGATATCTTTCTCTACCTGTTCGGCCTGATGGCCTACCTGTTCCCCTTTATGGTCGCCTACGGCGCCTGGATGCTCTACCGCGAGGAGCGCGGGGAGGAGGATGGCAGCTACGCGGTGAATATCACCCTGCGCGCTATCGGTTTCGTGCTGACCCTGGCTGCCGGTGCCGGTATTGCCTATCTCCACTTTCATGGCGGGGCATCACTGCCCCTGGACAGCGGCGGGATCCTGGGTGATGTGGTTGGCAAGCGCCTGGTCGATGCGTTCAGCTTTCTCGGCGCCACACTGTTTCTGCTGGCACTGTTTCTCACCGGAGTGACGCTGTTTACCGGTCTCTCCTGGTTCTGGTTGATGGATGCGGTCGGTGCCGCTGCCCTGAATCTGGTTGACTGGTTCTATGGCAAGTGGCTGGAGCTGCGTGATCGTATCGTCTCGCGCAAGGCGCGCCAGCAGCGGGAGAAGACATTCACCGCCGAGACAAAGCGGGAACAGAAGCGTCAGCCACCGAAGATCCAGCCGGTGATCAGCACACCCAAACCTCCCAGTGCCCGTGAGCAGAAGGAGAAGCAGGTTCCGCTGTTTGCACCCGAGCCCGACAGCTCGCTGCCACCGCTCTCCCTGCTGGATTCGCCGAGTGCGCCAAAGCACCCGGTCTCTACCGAGTCTCTGGAGGCGATGTCGCGTCTGGTGGAGATGAAACTCAGGGATTTCGGTGTCGAGGTCGAGGTCGAGGCGGTCCACCCCGGACCGGTGATCACCCGCTTTGAGTTGCAACCGGCGCCCGGGGTGAAGGTCAGCCAGATCGCCAACCTCTCCAAGGATCTGGCCCGTTCGCTCTCAACTACCAGTGTGCGGGTGGTGGAGGTGATCCCGGGCAAGACCACGGTGGGACTGGAGATCCCCAATGAGCACCGCGAGATCGTGCACTTTTCCGAGACAATCCGTTCGCGCGAATATGAAAGTTCCAAGTCGCCACTGACCCTGGCGCTGGGCAAGGATATCGGCGGTAAACCGACGGTGGCGGATCTGGCCAAGATGCCGCACCTGCTGGTAGCCGGTACCACCGGCTCGGGCAAGTCGGTGGCGGTCAACGCCATGATCCTGAGCATCCTCTACAACGCCACCCCGAAAGAGGTGCGCTTCATCATGGTCGACCCGAAGATGCTGGAGCTCTCCATCTACGAGGGGATCCCGCACCTGCTGGCGCCGGTGGTGACCGACATGAAAGACGCCTCCAACGCCTTGCGCTGGTGTGTCGCCGAGATGGAGCGGCGCTACAAGCTGATGGCGAGTATGGGAGTGCGCAATATCGCCGGTTTCAACAAGAAGGTGCGTGAGGCGATCGAGGCGAAACAGCCGATCAAGGACCCTACCTGGCAACCACTGGTGCCGGATGATCCGGAGCTGGAGGCGCAGCGCCCGGATCTGGAACCACTGCCCTTTATCGTGGTCGTAGTGGATGAGCTGGCCGATATGATGATGGTGGTGGGCAAGAAGGTCGAAGAGTTGATCGCTCGCCTGGCGCAGAAGGCCCGTGCCGCCGGGATCCATCTCATCCTGGCGACACAGCGCCCCTCGGTGGATGTGCTGACAGGACTTATCAAGGCCAATATCCCGACCCGTATCGCCTTCCAGGTCTCCTCGCGCATCGACTCGCGCACTATTCTCGATCAGATGGGGGCCGAGTCGTTGCTCGGCCACGGCGATATGCTCTATCTGCCGCCGGGCCACGGCGTGCCGATCCGCGTCCATGGCGCCTTTGTCGATGACCATGAGGTCCACAATGTGGTCGAGGATCTGAAAAAACGTGGCCAGCCCAATTACCTCGACGAGATCATCAACGGCATGGAGGAGAGCAGCGGTCCGCTGTTTCCGGGTGATGTTGACGGTGCCAGTGATGATGCCGATCCGCTCTACGACGAGGCGGTGAAGATCGTGACCGAAAGCCGCCGCGCCTCGGTCTCCGGGATCCAGCGCCGGCTCAAGATCGGCTACAACCGCGCCGCGCGTATGGTCGAGGAGATGGAGGCAACCGGCGTGGTCAGCTCCCTACAACCCAATGGCTCACGTGAGGTGCTGGCACCTCCGCCACCAAAGGATTAAACATGTGCAAGCTGGTACGGTTATCTCTTATTCTACTGTTGCTTGGCAGCACTACGGCCCATGCCGGCGAGGGCCAGCAGCGGCTGGATCGCTTTCTGCAGGGGTTGCAAACCATGCAGGCCGACTTTATCCAGACGCTGACCAATGCGCGCGGTGAGTTGATGGAAGAGAGCCGTGGTAATCTCTGGATCTCGCGCCCAGGCAAATTCCGCCTGCACTACACCAACCCGTACGAACAGCTCTATGTGGCCGATGGCCGCAATATCTGGATGTATGACCGCGATCTGGAGCAGGTAACGGTCAAGCCGCAGGATGACGCGCTGGGGAGTACCCCGGCACTGTTTCTCAGCAGCGACGCGCCGCTGGAGGAAAACTTCACCGTCGAGGAGGAGGGGGCGCACGAGGGGTTCCAGTGGCTGCTGCTCAAGCCACGGGCAGCCGACAGCAATTTTGACTACGTGCGCCTGGCCATGGAGGGCGATGTGCTGCGCGCGATGGAGATGGTCGACGGCTTTGGCCAGACCACCCGTCTCTATCTGGAGACGGTGACGCGCAATGCTGGGGTGGAAAGTGAGCGGTTTGTCTTTCAGCCGCCGCCGGGGGTGGATGTGATCGGCGAGGCGCAGTGAGCGACCTGTTCGGCAACCCTGAAACGGAGCAGAATGAGGCGTTGAGGCCACTGGCCGATCGCATGCGTCCGCGCACTCCTGAAGAGTTTTTCGGCCAGCAACACCTGCTCGGTGAGGGCAAGCCGCTGCGCCAGGCGATCGACAGCGGCAATCTCCACTCGATGATCTTCTGGGGCCCGCCCGGCACCGGCAAGACCACCCTGGCGCGGATGATCGCTGGCCACGGCGAGGCGCAGTTCATTACCCTCTCGGCAGTGCTCTCCGGGGTCAAGGAGATCCGGGCTGCCGTAGAGCAGGCCCGCCAGGCCCGGCGGAGAGGGCAGGCAACGGTGCTGTTCGTCGATGAGGTGCACCGCTTCAACAAAGGCCAGCAGGACGCATTTCTGCCGCATATCGAAGACGGCACCTTCACCTTCATCGGTGCCACCACCGAAAACCCCTCCTTCGAACTGAACAACGCGCTGCTCTCCCGTGCCCGCGTCTACGTGCTGAAAAACCTCGATAGCGATGAGATTGAGACGATCCTGCAACAGGCCCTGGCGGATCGGGAGCGGGGACTGGGACGACGCCCGCTGGTGCTCGCCGACACCCTGCGCCGTCGTATCGCCGAGGCGGCCGACGGTGATGCCCGGCGTGCCCTGAATCTGCTGGAGATCGCCGCGGATCTGGCTGAGCCGTGCGAGGGTGAGGAGATCATTGCCGAGGAGAGCCTCAACGAGGTGCTGGCCGGTGGCGTACGCCGCTTCGACAAGGGAGGCGAGGCCTTTTATGACCAGATCTCGGCCCTGCACAAATCGGTGCGCGGCTCTGATCCTGACGCCACGCTCTACTGGTTTGCGCGCATGATCGACGGCGGAGTCGATCCGCTCTACGTTGCACGTCGTGTGGTACGCATGGCCTCGGAGGATATCGGCAACGCCGACCCGCGTGGTCTGCAACTGGCACTCAATGCCTGGGATGTGCAGGAGCGCCTCGGCTCACCGGAGGGGGAGCTGGCTATCGCCCAGGCGCTGGTCTATCTGGCCTGCGCGCCGAAGAGCAACGCGGTCTATATGGGCTTCAACAACGCCATGGCGGAGGTGCGTGCCGGCAACTCGTACGAGGTGCCGGTGCATCTTCGCAATGCGCCGACGAAATTGATGAAAGAGCTGGGCTATGGACGGGCCTATCGCTATGCCCACGACGAACCGGAGGCCTATGCCGCCGGTGAGAGCTATTTTCCCGAAGAGATGACTCCACGCCACTTATACCAACCTGTGCCGAGAGGGCTGGAGCTGAAGATCAGGGAGAAGCTCGCCCACCTGCGGGAGCTCGACCGGGCCTACCGGCAGAAGAGCAAGGGCTGACACACCACTATCCGTAGGCAACCAGTTACTGCAAACAGCATAAGTCGCTCTTGCCCGCGCAGGACAAATTTGCGGTCAAGTCAGGTAGAATAGCCGCCTGAGTTGAGAGGAGAGCAAGCTTGATGGGGCAGACGTTGGCGATTGCTGCCGGTGGCGCCGTGGGCGCGCTGTTGCGTTTCTGGAGTGCGAACTGGATCTACGGGGTGCTGGGGCGCGGCTTTCCCTATGGCACTCTGGTGGTCAATATCCTCGGTTCGTTGCTGATGGGGTTTTGCTATGTCTGGCTGGTGGAGCGCTCTAGCCTGGGGCAGGAGTGGCGCGCCTTGATCATGGTGGGTTTTCTCGGCGCGTTCACCACCTTTTCCACCTTCTCCATCGAGACGATGAATCTGTTGGAGGGCGGCGCGGTGTTGAAGGCGCTGCTGAACATGGTATTGAGTGTAACGCTCTGTGTGGCGGCCGCCTGGCTGGGGCTGGTGGCGGGGAGGCAGTGATGAGACAGATCGAGGTAACGGTGGTGCGGCTCTATCTCAATGAGGGGGAGGCGCAACTGGAGAGCCTGTTGAAGCGGCTGCATGACTGGGAGAAGCTCAAGGGTGTCAGTGTCTTCCGCGGTATTGCCGGCTATGGTGATTCGGGCGAGATCCACACCAGCAAATTTATTGATCTCGGCATGGAGCTGCCGCTGGTCGTCGAGTTCTTCGATACACCTGAAAAGGTCTCCGTTATCATGGCGCATATAGCGGACACCATGAAGCCGGGCCACATGCTGAGCTGGTCGGCACAGATCAACGAATACGAATAACCCACCAAACAGGATTAAAGGAAAGGCACGTTATGTTAGATCCCCGTCTGTTTCGCGGCGAACTGGACAACACCGCCGCTCAACTGGCACGTCGTGGATTTGAGCTGGATGTCGAGGCCATTGCCCGACTGGAGACCGAGCGCAAGGCGGTCCAGGTCCGGACCCAGGAGCTGCAAAGCGAGCGTAATCAGCGTTCCAAGGCAATCGGACAGGCGAAGGCCAAGGGTGAGGATGTGCAGCCGCTACTGGATGCGGTAGCGGACCTGGGCGACAAGCTCAAGCAGGCCGAGGAGCAGCTGTCGGCGCTTCAGGATGAGCTTGGGGCCATTCTGATGGGAGTTCCCAATATCCCGGACGAGAGTGTCCCCGATGGCAAAAGTGAAGAGGATAACGTCGAAGTCCGTCGCTGGGGCGAGCCGGCAGTTTTCGATTTCGAACCGCTGGACCATGTGGATATTGGCCAACGTCTCGGGGGCCTCGACTTCGACGCTGCGAGCAAGCTCACCGGTTCACGCTTTGCGGTGATGAGCGGCCCGCTGGCGCGCCTGCATCGGGCGCTGATCCAGTTTATGCTGGATCTGCACACCACCGAGCACGGCTACCGGGAGACCTACGTTCCCTATATCGTCAACAGCGACTCACTGCGCGGTACCGGTCAGCTGCCGAAATTCGAAGAGGATCTCTTTGCCCTGCAGGGCGAACATGACTACTACCTCATTCCCACCGCCGAGGTGCCGGTGACCAATCTGGTGCGGGAGGAGATCGTCGAGGCGGCGCAGCTACCGCTTCGCTTTGCCGCCCACACCCCCTGTTTTCGCAGCGAGGCCGGTTCCTACGGCCGCGATACCCGCGGCATGATCCGCCAGCACCAGTTCGAGAAGGTTGAGCTGGTACAGATCGTCCACCCCGAGCACTCCTTTGAGGCGCTGGAGGCGTTGACCGGCCACGCCGAGGTGGTGCTGCAGCGTCTGGGACTGCCCTACCGCCTGATGAACCTGTGCGCCGGGGATATCGGTTTCTCCGCCTGCAAGACCTACGACCTGGAGGTGTGGTTGCCGGGGCAGGGCAAGTATCGCGAGATCTCCTCCTGCTCCAACTTCCGCGACTTCCAGGCACGACGCATGCAGGCGCGCTGGCGCAGCCCGGAGATGAAAAAGCCGGAGCTGGTGCATACCGTCAACGGTTCCGGTCTGGCGGTGGGGCGTACCCTGGTGGCGATCCTGGAGAACTACCAGCAGGCAGACGGTTCGGTAATAATCCCGGATGCACTGCACCCCTACATGGCGGGGATCAGGGTGCTCCGACCCGGCGAGGTTTGAGTCGGCTGGGGTGGTAAACAAAAAAGCGGGATGTTCCCGCTTCTTGCATACTCACAGTAGGGTTCTGTTTTCGCTCTTGGCCTGGTTGTCCTTTTTATCGGATTGCGCGAAAAACCCCGCCGTTCAGGATGGGGATGGATAGCGCGGACACGCTAGTGTCCTGATGGTTAGTTGGGTGTTTGCTGTTGCTCAATATACTGCCGGACGATCTCGATAGGCGCACCACCGCAGCTTCC
>JAPHTQ010000023.1 GCA_026196275.1 Gammaproteobacteria bacterium | reverse complement strand
CTTCATGGGCGTGAGCCATCACCCGGCTGCCCATCTGCAGGTGGCGCTCCAGCCGTTTACGCTCGCTGATATCACGCACAATGCCGATGGCATACCAGCTACTATTACGCTGCACCGCCGACACCGAGAGTTCGACCGGAAACTCGCTCCCGTCCCGACGCCGCCCCACCACTTCGGTGGTCTCCCCAACGACCGGCCCCTTGCCGGTCAGACGGAATTGGGAAAATCCCCGCTGGCTGTCGGCCAAATAACGGTGCGGTGCGATGATTTCGTGGATGGGTTGATCAAGCGCCTCCGATTCACGGTAACCAAACAGGCTTTCGGACGCCCTGTTCCAGTAGACGATCCGGCCATTGCTATCGATCATGATGATGGCGTCCTTGGCGGAGGTGGTGATGGAGCGGAGCAGCGCCTCGCGCTCGGTCAGTGTGCGCTGTACTGCCTCACGCGCCGCCACGTCACGGCCGGCATGGAAGAGGGCGATCAGCAACACGCCCATCAGTCCACTGGTTAGAAACAGGGTAAGCCAGCGGGAGCGTGCGTGCAGATTGTCGAATGCCGCCTTCTCCCCGGTCACGTTGTATTCAATGCCGATCGCCCCGAGGAAGCGCCCCCCTGCTATCACCGGCACATAGGTCGCCACCAGGGCCCGGATGGCGGGCCGCTCCCCCTGTTCCGCGGGGGAGAAGGTCACCAGGTCAGTATAGACCTCGCCGGCCATCACTTTCTGGCGGAAATAGTCGTGCTGTTCGGCCTGGCCAACCTCGCTGGCCTCAGCGGAGTGGATCACCGTGCCGTCCACGCCATAGATCCGCAGCCGGTGGAGATCGAAATCGTCCATCGCCTCCTTGGCGTGTTGGGAAAATCGCGGGGGTAGCCTCTCGGCGGTGAGCGGCTCGGTCTGGTTGAGCAGCGTGCCGGCGATGTGGCGTGCGACGGTGACGGCGTCCTGCCGGGCACCATTAACGAGCAGATTGTGATACTGGGGTAGTTGCCAAAACGCATAGTAGACCGGGATGGCAAGGGGGATCGCCAGCGCCAGCAACAACAGGACCCGCAGAAAGCGGACCCGAAACACCGTTTTTGCGATCTGCCGTAAATCCATCACTGATCATCCACCACACCGGGCCCGACCGCCGGCCGTGCCATCCAGGCGGGGAGACACCCCACCTATTGCACTGCACTGTTTTATAATACACTTAATAAGTGTAGGAAAATAGCTACTGAATGCCGCTATAGTGACAATCACTGACCGATCATTTCATGGAAACCCCCTCCAGGGATGGTGACCAAACGGAGCACTACCTGGATGAAATTACCGAAACACTGGCTGACCCGACAGATCCTCATCCCGGTGGCCCTCGCCACGGTGACGCTGGTGGCCGGTGCCCTCTATCTGTTCGAAAACCTGCTGCTTGACGAGCGAGAGGCGGGACTCAGCCGCGAACTCAACGGCATGCAGCAGTACTGGCGGTCGAGCTGCGCCACCACGATCAGAAACTCGGCGCCCTGGCAACCGCCCTGGGCGACCAGGCACCGCTGCGCGCCGCCCTCGCCGCCGGCGATCGGCAGGCACTGCAGTCGCTGCTTACCCCAACCTTCACCGATCTGTCCCGGCACCATGGCCTGCAGCGACTCAGCCTCATCGGTCCCGATCGGCGCGTTCTGCTCCGTTTCCACGCCCCCGTCCACCACGGCGATCGCATTAAAACCGCCTTGCTGGAACAGGCCGAGGTGACTGGCAGACCGGCCACCGGCATCGGCTTCGGCTTCGGCGAACGGGGCCACCTCGCTCTGCGCACCATCCTCCCCCTGCACGAACAGGGAACACAGCTCGGCTATCTGCTGGTTGGTGAGGATATGGGCCATCTCCTCGGGCATCTGGATGACCTCTTCCAGCTTCACCATCTCCTGCTGATCGAGCGGCCCTATCTCGAGCGCCACGCTATCGACCTGGGGGAGGTTGCCGACGAAACGGCCTTTCCGCGCCACCGTCTCACCGCCCGCAGCGCAAAGTCGATCCCGGCACCGCTGCGGCAACGCATCGTCACCGGTGAACTGGCCGGACTGGAGCGGGGCGAGCTCCTCAGCGATAACGGGAACCGCTATTTCGTCGGCGCCATCCCGTTGCGCGATCCGGCCGGCGAACTGCTCGGCCGGATCGTCACCCTGCGCGATATCAGCGCCGCCCACCAGGCCTTTGGCGAGACCCTGATCCTGATCAACGGTCTGACCGCGGTGCTGGTTATCCTCCTGCTCGGGTTTCTCTACCACATCACGACCCGCGCCGAGCGGCGCATGGAGACGGCCTACCACGAGCTGGAGACCTCCCACCACCAACTCGAGCGGGCGAAACGGGAGTGGTCCGACGCCTTCGACGCCATCGCCGAACCGATCTTTCTCCACGACCACAAGTTCCGCATCGTGCGCGCCAACCGCGCCTATGCCGAACTGGCCGGCGAACCGTTCCAGGCGCTGATCGGCCGCCCCTATTGGGAGGCCTTCCCCAGGGGCGACGGCCCGCTGCCCGGCTGCGGATCAGCCATCCGCGACATAGAGCTCTACACGGCCCGTGAGGAGCAGCAGGAACACTTCACCACCGCCGACGGCCGCCACTTCACCTCCCGCTCCTTCTACACCAGACACACCGACGGCAGCTTCCGCTACTCGGTCCACATCCTCTCCGACCAGACCGAACTGGAGCAGCTGGCCGAGAACCTGCGCCACGAGGTGCGCGCACGGCGCATCATCAGCGGCAGCAACCAGGCCCTGATCCACGCCGAAAACGAACCGCAACTGCTGCAACGGATCTGCGACCTTATCGCCGACGAGGCGGAGCTGCCCCTCGCCTGGATCGGCTACCGCGAGGATGACCCCGAGCGCACCCTGCGGGTCGTGGCCTCCGCCGGTATCGAGGAGGTCGATACCGAGCTGCTGGGACTCACCTGGGCCGATACCGAACAGGGCCAGAATCCGGCGGCCCGGGCAATCCGCAGCGGCGAGCTGCTGCTGGTGCGCGATATCGAACGGGACACCACCTGCGAGGCGTGCCAGGCGCTGGCGCGCAAGATCGGCTACCGCTCGGTGCTCGTCTTTCCGCTCGAAGCCAGGGGGCGCACCTTCGGTGCTCTCGCCCTGGCCGGCATCGAGGCCGACACCTTCTCCGAAGAGGAGATCACGCTGCTCCATGAGCTGGCCGACGACCTCGCCTTCGGCGTCGTCGCCCTGCGCAGCAATGCCGAGCGCGAACAGGCCGAGGCGCGCCAGCTCGAGCTGCTCCAGCAGCTCGAGACGAGCCTCAACAAGACGGTGGAGGCGATGGCGATCGCGGTCGAGGCGCGCGACCCCTACACCGCCGGTCACCAGCGCCATGTCGCCGAGCTGGCCACCGCCATTGCCGGGGAGATGAACCTCACCGAGGCGCAGCGGGAGGCGGTGCGCATCGCCGCCACCATCCACGATGTGGGCAAGATCTACGTCCCGGCGGAGATCCTCAGCAAGCCGGGCCGGCTGAGCGAGATGGAGTTCAGCCTGATCAAGAGCCACCCCCAGGTCGGCTACGATATCCTCAAGGAGATCGACTTCCCGTGGCCGGTGGCGGAGATGGTCTATCAGCACCACGAGCGGCTCGATGGCAGCGGCTACCCCCGCGGGCTCAAGGATGGCGAGATCCTGCTCGAGGCGCGCATCATCGCCGTCGCCGATGTGGTGGAGGCGATGGTCGCCCACCGCCCCTACCGCCCCAGTCGCAGCATCGAGGAGGCGCTTGCTGAACTGGCCGAAGGGAGCGGCAGCCGCTACGACCCGGAGGTGGTCGATGTCTGCACCCGGCTGTTCCGTGACAAGGGATTTGAACTCACCACCAACTGAGGAAAGGGTTGAAGAGTGACAACAATAAGCTGCCCGACTACCGGTGAGCGCCTCTGGCGGCGGCTCTCGGTGCGCCACCGCATCATCCTCAGCCTCGTCCTGATGGTCGTACCACTACTGCTGCTCGCCGCCAGTGGTTACCTCCTCTTCCACCGCCTCGCCCTCGATTTCGACGCTACGGTCCGCCAGGTTAGCGATGAAACACACCACATCACCCGCCTCCAGCGGTTGATGGCCCAGGCACCGCTCGCGCTCCACGACAGTCTCCACCACCTCCACAGCGATGAGGCGTCGGGCGCCTTCCCCGAATTGGCAGCCCGGATCGACAGCGCCTTTGCCGATGCGCCCGGTACAGATCTCACCCTGCTCGGCGCATCTGCCTCGCTACATGAAACCGCCACCCTCTGGCGTGAAGTAACGAGACTCTATGGGCGTCTTGCCACCCTGCCCGATCCCGTCGGCGACCCTGCTCATGAACGGCTTCGTACATTGCTGGAGGCGGCGGAACAGAAGCTCATCCGACTCCATGACACCCTGCAACTATCCATCGAGACCAAGACCAAAGAGACCGCTGCCACCCGTCGGCAGGTGGAGTGGCTAATCATCACAATGACCAGCGTGGCGCTACTCATCATCCTGGCCATCGGCCTGCCGATGGCGCGCTCCATCCTCGCGCCGCTCAAAGGCCTGGAAGCGTGCGCCGCTGCCTTTACCGCCGGCCACCTCGACCAGCGGATCGATGTTACGGCAGATGACGAGCTGGCCCATCTCGCCAACACCTTTAACCGGATGGCTGAGCGGCTTCAGGAGAATCAGCAGCGGCTGGAACAGCTGGCCAACTTCGACGGCCTGACCGGCCTGCACAACAAGCGCAACTTCCTCGACTACCTGCGTGGCGAGCTGGAGCGCGCCGCCCGTTACCGGCGTGACTTCAGCCTGCTGATGGTCGACATCGACCACTTCAAACGGGTCAACGACACCTACGGCCACCTGACCGGCGACGCGGTACTGCGCCAGGTGGCGAAGACGATCACCGAGTGTGTGCGCGAGAACGACGTCGTCGGCCGCTACGGGGGCGAGGAGATCATCGTCCTCCTGCCGGAGACCAAGGCGGGCGGTGCCCTGGTCATCGCCGAGCGGCTGCGTCAGCAGGTCATGGAACAGCGTACCGCCAGCGAGGGCGGCGACGAGCAGGTGCAGGTGACTGTCAGTGTCGGCGTCGCCTGCTGCCCGACCGACGCCAGCGAGGAAACCGCCCTCATCGCCGCCGCCGACAAGGCGCTCTACCAGGCAAAAGAGAGCGGTCGCAATCGGATCTGCACGGCCGGGTAGATACTCTGTTCTATATCCCCCCAATTGCCACAGAGCAATAAATTTGTTTAGTCGCCGATTTTAGACTACTAGCGGCACAACCTGATGCAGCGGAGTCTACCCATGCCCGTGCACAATGCCGAGATCGCTGTTCTTTTCGAAACGCTTGCCGATCTGCGCGAAATCGAGGATGCCAATCCGTTCAGGGTTCGCGTCTATCGCAATGCCGCGCTGACTATCCGGCAGCACCCCCAAGCATGCAGGGGCTGATCAGGGGAGGGGCGGATCTCGCCAGCTTGACGGCCATTGGCGAAGATATTGCCAAAAAGATCAAAACCATCGTCGAAACCGGCTCCATTACCGCCAGCATGTTCTGTTATATTTGAGTAAAATTCCGCTGATAGACATTGCAAGGAGAGGAGCATGAGCGCCCTTCCCCCGGTGTGCGTTAGTCACCTGCTGATTGGGCGTGCCGTGGCGTATGGTCCCAACGGGGAGCCAAGCGCTATCGACAAGCACCCTGTGGCCGGACCGCTGGCGTTGCATATCACCGGTTTTGCCGGCGATCAGCAGGGCGACACCCGCCATCACGGGGGGCTCGACAAGGCCATCCACCACTATCCTGCCGAGCACTATAGAGCGTGGCGTAATGCGCTTCCCGAATTGTCAGGCGAGCGCTTCAGCGTCGGGGGATTTGGCGAGAATATCAGTACCCGCGGGATCACCGAGCAGGATGTGTGCGTGGGGGATATCTTCGCGCTCGGCTCGGCCACTCTTCAGGTGACCCAGGCACGGCAGCCCTGCTGGAAGCTCAACCTGCGCTTTGGCTCGCCGCTGATGGCTCGGCAGGTACAGGAGAGTGGCAGGACGGGTTGGTACTACCGGGTACTGGAAGAGGGAACCATTTCGCCGGGGGATCTGCTTCGCCTGCGCGAACGCCCCCTCCCGGACTGGCCGCTGGCAAAACTGCTCCACTACCTCTATAGCGAACCGCTGAACAGGGGTGCCCTGGGCACAATCGCCGGGCTGACACCGCTGGCCCTCTCCTGGCGTGAGCTGGCCGAGCGACGCCTGAGTAGCGGCCAGGTTGAGCCGTGGACACGCCGTCTTGAGACACCTGCACATACCCCACCGATAGAATGACGGCCACTGCACGGTTATGAAGCGGACACTTAATGTCGCTCTGGCTTTAGCAAGGTATCCCCTCAGGCCTGAATCCGGAACCACAGCGCATAGAGTGCCGGTACAAAAAGCAGCGTGATCAGAGTACCCGCGGCCACGCCACCGATCAGCACGTAAGCGAGCGGCCCCCAGAAACTGTCCAGCGTCAGCGGTACAAACGCGAGGATCGCCGCCATCGCAGTGAGCACGACCGGACGGGCCCGCTGCACGCCGGCCTCCACTACCGCCTCGCGCATCTCCATACCCGCATCCACGTTATCGGCGATCTGCTGAGTGAGGATCAGGGTGTTGCGCATGAGGATCCCTGCCAAGCCAATCAGCCCGAGCGTAGCAACGAAGCCAAACGGTTGGCTAAACAGTAATAACGATGCCACGGCGCCGATGATCCCCAGCGGCGCCGTGGCGACCACGATGAAGGTGCCGGCGAAAGAGCGCATTTGCAGCATAATGAAAACCAGCATCAGCACGACCATCAGCGGTTGCAACGCCTGAATGGAGGCCTCCCCCTTGCTCGACTGTTCCACCGAACCGCCGATATCCAGCCGGTATCCAGCGGGCAGACGGTCACGCACTTCTTCGAGTGCCTTCCAGAGCGCCATCGTCACATCTTTGGGTTGGGCGCCCTGCACCTCGGCGTTGACCGACACGAAGCCATTGCGGTTGTAGCGCTTAATCACCGGCTCTTCAAACCTCACCGTCAACGCACCAAGCTGCGAAAGCGGCACACGTCGGCTATCGCGCGTCAACACTTCCAGACTCTGAAGGTCGGCAACCTCCTGTGCAGCGCCTCGACCCACTGCGGGGACCAGGCGAATACCATCGCGCAATTCGGTGATGGTTACCCCCTCAAGCTGGAACTGTAGCTGCCGCGCCACCTCTTCCGGGGTGAGACCAATCAGCTGCAAGCGGTCGTGATCCACCGCAAGATGCAACACCGCCACCCGCTCGTCCCACTCCAGGTGCGCATCACGGGTGGCGGGGTGTGCGGCGATCACCTCGCGCACCGCATGCCCAATCTCACGAAGCCGGTTTGGATCATTGCCGAGCACGCGGAAGCTTACCGGCCAGTCCACCGGGGGACCGTAGAGCAGTGTCTCGATCCGTACCCGCGCCTCGGGAAACTCACCCGCATCGATCCGCTCACGCAACTGCCCCAACAGGTGATCACGTGCCTCGACGCTCTCGGTCACAGCGATCAGCTTGGCAAAGGCAGGGTTCGGCTGTTCCGGGTTGGCGGAAATAAAGAATCGCGGCGCACCGGCACCAACGTATGCCGACAGCGATCTGACGCCCTCCATCCGGTTGATCAGCCTCTCCAGGCGCCGGGTCGTCGCATCGGTAGCGCCGATCGCACTACCCTGTGGAAGGTAAACGCTCACAAGCACCTCGGGACGGTCCGATTTGGGGAAGAACTGCTTTTCGACAGGACCAGCCATGCCTGCCACGGCTATGAGGAGCAGTACAAGGGTCATTCCTACCACGCTTTTACGGTAACCGACGCAACCACTGACAAGCCGGCGCAGGCGTTGGTAGTTACGCGACTGATAGGCCTCGGCTTCGCCATGCGCGGTGTGCTGAACCCGCAGCAGTTTCACACCAAGGTAGGGGGTGAAAACCACTGCCACCAGCCAGGACAGTAGCAGCGCGATGGCCAGAACCCAGAAGATGTTGCCGGCATATTCACCCACGCCTGACTTGGCAAAGCCGATCGGCACAAACCCCGCAACGGTAACCAGGGTGCCAAACAGCATCGGCGCAGCGGTGACATTCCAGGCGTGAGAGGCGGCACGCACACGATCCCATCCCTGCTCAATCTTCACGATCATCATCTCGATGGCGATGATGGCATCATCGACCAGCAACCCAAGGGCAATGATCAGTGCACCGAGGGTGATCCGGTCAAGGTTGATCCCCAGCGCCAGCATCACCGTAAAGGTCAGCGCGAGTGTCACCGGGATCGCGATCCCAACCACGATACCGGCGCGTAGCCCCACCGCGAGCATGGTGACCAGCATCACCACGAGTACCGCGACCATGAACTTGATCTGAAACAGATTGACGGCCCTGACGATCGCATCGGACTGGTTGGTCATCACATCCAGCGTCATGCCGAGCGGTAGCTGCTCGCGCTCTTGTTGCCAGAATTTCGTGAGGCGCTCACCGAACTCCAGACCGTTTTCTCCCTTGCGCATCACTACGCCCAACAACAGTGCATCTTTGCCGAAAGCCCGTACCAGGTAGCTTGGCGGATCCTCGTAACCACGCGATATCTCGGCGACATCCCCCAGTCGAATAAGTCGCTCATCAACGCGGATCGGCACCTCGGCCAGCGCCTTCGGATCAGAGAGTTGGCGATCGAGACGCAGGTGAATACGTGGCCCTGCGGTCTCTATGCGCCCTGCAGGGAGCAGGCGATTGTGTCCTTCTATGGCAGCGAAGATCGCTTGTGATGAAATCCCCAGACTCTGTAGTAGAGCCAGATCGAAATTGACGAACATGCGCTCTTCGCGTTCCCCTACCACGATGGCCTTTTTGACGCCTTCAACCTGTTGCAGGCGATCGCGGATCGCCTCGGCCTCGCGCACCATCTTGCGCATCGGCATCCCTGGCGCAGTCAGCGCGACCAGCGAGAAGTAAACATCGCCAAAGTCCTCGTTGATGATCGGGCCGATCACCCCTTCTGGAAGGCCTGGCGCCTCATCCTGCATCCGTCGCCTTACCTGATAGAATCGTTCGGGCAACTCATCACTATGGGTAAATTCCTCAAACTCCACCTGCAGGTCGGCACGCCCCGGTCGGATCGTGGTTTCGATTCGATAGAGATCGCTGACCTCCTGGATACGCTTCTCCAGGCGATCCACAACACTATCCTGCAGCTCATCAGGCGTCGCGCCGGGCCAGAGCACCGAGACCATCATGACCCGCACGGAAAAGTCGGGATCTTCGGCACGCCCCATTGAAGCGAAGGCATAAAGCCCGGCCAGCAGTGAAATGGCAAGAAAGAACAGTGTGACAGAGCGTTCGCGTACGGCCAGTGCAGAGAGGTTGGGAAAGCTCACGGCCTGACCTCCTGACCCCGCGGACGCACCGCCAGGCCAGGGGTAAGCAGGTGTGTGCCCAGGGCGATCACCGTTTGACCGTCATGCAACCCTTCGCCTTTGACCCAGGCATACTCGCGCCCCATCCGCTCAACGGATACCGTCAGCGGTTGTGCCCTGCCCTGCACCACTTGCCAGAGTCGCGGCGCCTCGCCGCGCTCGTCGACGGCTGACACGGTCACCTGAAACCGCCCCGGCTGCGCATCGCCCACGATGAAGCGGGTCTGGACCACTTCCCCCAGACCATGGCTCATTATCGGCGTGTCGAGCTGATAGCGCGCCAGCCATGTGCGGCTAGCCGGATCTGCCGCACCGGCCACTTCGCGCCGCGTGAGTTCAACACTCTGTCCGTCTATCAGCAACTCGCCGCTCTGCGGTGGACGTACGTGGGAGGGAAATGCCACCTCTACCTCACGGCGCCCCTCCTGCGCCAGCACCGCGACCGCCTGACCCGTCGCTACCACCTGCCCAGGCTCGGCGTTGACATCGATCAACAGCCCATCCGATCCGGCCCGCAAGGTTGCATAGTTCAGGGCGTTGCGCGCCTGTTCCATTCGCGCTTTGGCCGCATCACGACGGGTAGTCGCCTCGCTCAGGGCAAGCTCCGCGCGCTCAAAGGCCTGACGACTCAAAAAATTCTTCTCCAGCAGTTGCCGATCGCGTGCCAGGTCAGCTTGCTTCACCGCCAGCGACGCCTCGGCCGCAGCCAGCTCCGCACGAGCGGCGCCAAGCGCTTCGTCCAGATCCCTCGGGTCGAGAGTAAACAGGACATCTCCTGCATGGACCTTTTGACCGGCATCGACGTGGCGGGTGGCGATCTGGCCGCTGATCTGAAATGCCTGCGGTGTCTCATAACGAGCCCGTACCAGCCCGGTAAGCGATAATGTGGGCGAAGTGACGGCGCTTACCTCTGTGGTTTCTACCCAGTGCGGTGATGTACCCATGACGTCTGTGTGAGAACTATCATTACACCCAGCGAGGAAAAGGAGTGTCAGCAGCGATAAAATTGATCTGGGCATGGTATGGGTTACCGGACGGTGTGTGAAACGCGTTAGTATAAGGACTCGAACGGATGAATTGAAACTCTGGTTATACCAGAAATTCGCAGTGGATTCGTGAGGCGGTTGTCCGGTTGCGACAACAGGACCCAGCGTTGAAATCCCAGTATATCGGCTTGGCTTTTAAAGGTGAGACGGTGCGCATTCGTCTCACGCTTTCGGATGCAGCGGTGGACGAGATCGAGGAGGCCATCAAGCTAGTGCGCAGGCAGACGCCGTTAGCCGAGGGTGTACAGACGGAGGTTGTCCGCAGCGCCATCAAACAGCGATTAAAGCGTGATTCTGCCCCCCGGGGGGCAGACCGAAAGAAAACTGCGTAACATATTGTATATAAAATAAAAAGCACTGTTTTCTAATTGATTTTAATTATGCAAAATAAGGCCAAATTCGGGTGTACCAGACTACCAATATCGACATAGGCATGCTCAACGCCAGCAAGCTGCGTCGTGGCCCCCTCCCCTCACCCACCCCAGATGAGGTGGAGCTGGTGTGGTCGCTCGGTGTCGACGCCCTCCCCCGGTCAAAGCTCGTAAGCTCGGCTGTTACCCTCAGTCTGGCACTGGTGGTCCGTGGCAAATTGTTGTGGATAGTATGAGCTGTGGCAAAAGAAACCATCCATGCCTACTGCCCCCTCTGTATCTCACACTGTGGCTGTATCGCCACCGTCGAGGATGGCCGCCTGCTTAAACTGGAGGCCGATCCCGAACACCCCACAGGAAAGGGTTTTTGCATCAAGGGTAAGTCCGCGCCCGAACAGGTTGAAAGCCCGGAACGGCTGCTCTACCCGATGAAACGTACTGCCCCCAGGGATGCCATCGATCCGGGCTGGCAGCGCATCAGTTGGGACGAGGCGCTGGAGATCACCGCGCAAAACCTGCAGCGACTGGCCGGGGAGAGCGGTGCCGAGTCGGTCGCCTTCTCCGTCACCACCCCGAGCGGCACGGCAGTGGGCGATGCCATGCCCTGGATGTTCCGCCTGATCAACGCTTTTGGCAGTCCCAACACGGTCTGGACTACCCATGTCTGCAACTGGCATAAGGACTTCACACCGCAGCTGACCGTGGGTACCGACAACGGCATGCCCGACTATGCCAATACCGGCTGCATCATTCACTGGGGCTTTAATCCCACCACCACCTGGCCGGCCCAGGCACAGGCGGCCAACGCGGCGATCAAGCACGGGGCCAAACTGATCGTGGTCGACCCCCGCCGCAGCGGGCTGGCCAACAAGGCGGACCTCTGGCTCAGGCTTCGCCCCGGCACCGACGGCGCATTGATGCTGGGGATCGCCGCCGAACTGCTGCGCAACGACTGGTACGACCAGGGGTTCATCCGCGACTGGAGCAATGGACCTTTTCTGGTGTGCGCAGACAACGGCCGCTTTCTCGATGCCCAACTGCTGGGGGCAGGGAGAACCGGTTATGTGGCGTGGGACAGCAGCCGCCAGCAACCAATCCACTACGACACTGTCAGTCGCAGCTTCGAGCACGACAAGGTCGAGCCTGCCCTGTTCGGTGAATACCCGATCGCCACCTGCGAGGGGGAGATCACCTGCCGACCGGCCTTCTCGCACTACGCGGCGCTCTGTCGCGACTACCCGCCCGAGCGGGTCGAGGCGCTCACCGGCGTGCCTGCCGAGCAGGTACGGGAGGCTGCCCGCCTGATGCACCAGTCGGGCCCGGTCTCCTTCTACGCCTGGGCGGGACTGGCACAGAGCGACAACGCCACCCAGACCAGCCGCGCGCTCAGCCTGCTCTACAGCCTCACCGGCGATCTCGACGCCCCCGGCGGCAATGTCACCTTCACCAAGCCGGCGCTCAACAATGTGATGGGGCTCGAGCTGATGTCCGCGCAGCAGCGCAAGCGGGCGCTCGGCGTCGATGCACACCCCTTGGGTCCACACCAGAATGGCTGGATCACCACCCGTGAGCTCTATCCGGCGATCACCGAGGGCAATCCCTATCAGGTACGGGGCCTGTTCGCTTTCGGCTCCAATCTGCTGACCAGCCGCCCGCGGCCGGATCAGGGCGAAGCGGCTCTTGCCCGGCTCGATTTCTATGTCCACTGCGATCTGCACCACAACCCGATGAGCCGCTTCGCCGATCTGCTGCTGCCGGTCGCCTCGCCCTGGGAGCGTTCGGGGTTAATGGCCGGCTTTGCCATCAGTCAGGAGGCCGATGCGCGCCTGCAGTTGCGCTCGCCGCTGGTGCCGGCACAGGGCGAGGCGCGCGCCGAGCAGTGGATCATCTTCGAGCTGGCCAAGCGACTCGGTCTGGGCGAGCACTTTTTCGACGGCGATGTGGAGGCGGGCCTGCGCCACCTCCTCGCCCCCAGTGGGGTTTCGCTGGAGCAGTTGCGCCAGCAACCGCAGGGTGTCCAGCTTCCGCTCCCCCTGCACTATCGAAAATATAAAACCCGGGGCTTCAACACACCGAGCGGTCGGGTCGAGATCTACTCCGAGCAGCTGCTCGATGCCGGCCAGTCGCCACTGCCCGACTATGTCGCCCCCGCCAACAGCCCGCAGCATGCCGGCCGCTACCCGCTGCACCTGACCAGCGCCAAGTGGATCCCCTACTGTCACAGCCAGTACCGTGATATCCCCCGCCTGCGCAGATTGCTTCCCGAGCCGTTGGTGGAGATCCATCCCGCCACCGCCGCCGCGCGACAGATCGCCGACGGGGATGAAGTGGTGCTCAGCTCGCCGGCGGGCCAGATGCGGGCACGCGCCCGTTACAATCCCGAGCTGCTGGCCGAGGTGGTCTGCGCCCACTATGGTTGGTGGTCTTGGAACGACTCGGCCAAGGGTGACGCCAACTTCGCCGCCCTCATCGACAACCGGGTTGCCGATCCGATCAGCGGCTCGCTGCCACTGCGCAGCGGACAGTGCGAGATACGCGCCCTGGAAGCGCATGGCTGATGCAGGATCTCTATATCCCAGGACAGACCCGGAGATCAGGGTATGCCCGTATCCACCGCTCACCATCTGCTACGATGAGTAATGCCTTTTGAGGTTTCGCTCTGCTTGGATAAGCATCCGGAAATACCTTGGCATGGATTTAACTAGCTGTTTATAAAGCTATTTCGGCTTTTTTCGAGGTCTCAACTATGCAGCAAGGGCAGATCAGTGCGGTACGCGGCAATGTGGTCGATGTCCGTTTTTCTCCCCCACTCCCACCACGAAACCATCAATTGCGTACCGGTGCTGATGAGAAAGTCGTCCTGGAAGTTCAGACCCACCTGAATCTTGATACGGTACGTTGTATCGCACTGACACCCACCCGTCGTCTGGGCCGGGGAATGACCGTGAAGAACATGGGGACCCCGCTTGAGATGCCCGTTGGCGAGGCGCTGCTGGGACGGATGCTCAATGTGTTTGGCGATCCCGTCGATGGCGGTGATCCCATCAAGGCCAGTGAGCACTGGCCTATCCACCGACCACTGCTGCCACTTGCTGATCGCACGACCGGTACCGAGGTATTTGAAACCGGCATCAAGGCTATCGATCTGTTGGCGCCGCTGGAGCGCGGAGGCAAGTCGGGCATGTTCGGTGGTGCCGGGGTGGGCAAAACGGTGCTGATCAATGAGCTTATCAACAACATGGCCGAGCAGTACGAGGGGATCAGCCTGTTTTGCGGGATCGGCGAGCGTATGCGCGAGGCCGAGGAGATGTATCGCTCGATGCAGGAGTCGGGCGTTCTGGAAAAGGCGATCCTGATCTACGGTCAGATGAATGAGCCGCCCGGCGCGCGCTTTCGCGTCGGCCACGCCGCGTTGAGCGTAGCGGAATATTTCCGTGATGTGGCCAAACGCGATGTTTTGCTGTTGATCGATAATGTCTTTCGCTTTGTCCAGTCAGGTACCGAGGTCTCGGGTTTGATGGGGCGTATCCCCTCGCGGGTAGGTTACCAACCCACGCTGGCGACGGAGCTGGCCGAGTTGGAAGAGCGTATCTGCAGCACACACAGTGGCAGCATCACCTCGGTCCAGGCGGTCTATGTGCCGGCCGATGATCTGACCGACCCTGCAGCCACCCATATCTTTGCCCACCTGTCGGCCTCCATCGTGCTTTCACGAAAGCGTGCCAGCCAGGGATTCTATCCGGCGATCGACCCCCTGAAAACCGACTCAAAGATGCTTACCCCCACCATGGTGGGCAAACGCCACTATGAGGTGGCACAGGCGGTTCGTACCACGCTGGCTGAATATGAGGATCTCAAGGACATCATCTCCATGCTCGGGATAGATGAGCTTTCACGCCAGGACCGTGAAACGGTCAGCAAGGCTCGACGACTGGAGCGGTTTTTGACCCAGCCCTTCTTCACCACTGAGCAGTTCACCGGAAAGCAGGGTAAGCTGGTTAAGTTGGAGAAAACCATTGACGGTTGTGAACGCATTCTGGCGGGAGAATTTGCAGCGGTGAACGAAAAGGCCCTCTACATGATAGGCACTGTCGATGAGGTCGATGCCGAAGGAGCGCCGCGATGAGTGAGGGAGCCCATGACAACAGCGAACGTCTGCACCTTCAGCTATTGTTGCCGACCGAGGTGTTGGTGGACAGGGAGGTGGTCAAGGTGATCGCGGAGGCCGAAAACGGTGAATTTTGCCTGCTGCCACGGCACATCGATTTCGTCGCCGCACTGGTGCCGGGGGTACTGAGCTTCTATATCAGTGAAGAGGAGGAACGCTTTGCTGCGATCGACGAGGGGATCCTGGTCAAAAGTGGTCGTGATGTGCTGATCTCCACCCCCAACGGGGTACTTGGGACCGATTTGGCCAAGCTGCAGTCTCTGGTCGAGGATCACTTTCTCGAGCTTGATGAGCACGAGAGAAAGGTTCGCTCTGCACTGGCACGTCTGGAGGCGGGAACCGTGCGCGGTTTCTGGGAGCTGCAGGAGAGACACCGTGGCTGAATCCCCGCATGAGCGCAAACCCGCTGGCCATAATCCGCTAGGCGAGAAGATCGGCCGTCGTGCCGAACGCAAGCGCCGCTCCCGCGAGCAGGACAAACCTACCGCCTGGTTTGGGCTCGGCATGTTCGGTCTGGTGGGCTGGTCTGTGGCGATCCCCTCCCTTATCGGTATCGCCGTGGGGCTATGGCTCGATGCGCGCTGGCCCGGCCTCCCCTCCTGGACATTGACCTTTCTGATCATCGGCGTGGGTCTGGGTTGCTTGAACGCCTGGTACTGGATCAAGCAGGAGAGTCGGGATGAGTGATAACGGTACCATCGCTCATATTCTTATTACCTTCGGAGGGCTCTTTCTGCTTGGCCTGTTGGCCGATCTTGTCGGTCGATATACGATACTGCCACGGGTCACTCTCTTACTGCTGGCGGGATTCCTCATTGGTCCCTCAATGCTTGACTTGATCCCCTCCTTTACCGACGAATGGTTTCCGGTACTGACCAATATTGCCCTTGCCATGATTGGGTTTTTGCTGGGGCAGAACCTGACACGAAAAAGACTCAGGGACCTTGGACACGTCGTGCTGATCACCTCTTTGTCTGTGGTTATTATGACAATAGTAATGGTCTGCGGCGTTCTGATGCTTTTCGGTGTCCCGCTTGAGATCGCTCTATTGCTGGGGGGGATCGCAACGGCCACTGCACCCGCCGCCAGCATGGACGTGGTTCATGAGTATCGGGCCAGGGGAAAATTTACCGATACCTTGCTGGGCATTGTAGCCATTGATGACGCCTGGGGATTGCTGATCTTCACCCTGTTCCTGGCTGGCGTACATACAATCCGCGGGCACAATGGCTTCGATGAACTTCTGTTAACCGGACTCTGGGAGATCGGTGGCGCAGTAATGGTGGGGGCATTGCTCGGGCTGGCCATGGCCTATCTTACCGGTCGTATACGCCCTGGTGAGCCCTCCCAGGCGGAGGCTATCGGGGTGGTGATGCTGGTTGCAGGTATTGCCGAATGGATGGAGGTCTCCTATATCCTTTCGGCCATCGTGCTGGGGGCGATGGTGGCCAATCTGGCCAGGCATCATACACGCCCCTTTCATGCTATCGAAGGCATCGAGTGGCCATTTCTTATTCTTTTCTTTTTACTGGCCGGCGCGTCTTTGCACGTGAGTGCATTAGCTCAGGCCGGTCTTCTGGCGGCAGGCTACATTGTGCTTCGCGTTGCCGGGCGCTTGTTAGGGGCGCGTCTGGGAGGGCAGCTGTCCGGAATGGACCCCACCAGCCGTCGCTGGATGGGCCTTGCCCTTTTACCTCAGGCCGGTGTTGCGATTGGCATGGCGCTGATGGCCAGCCAGCGCTTTCCGGAGTTAAGGGACGTGATTCTTCCGGTGGTCCTCGGATCAACGGTAGTCTTTGAGGTCTTCGGCCCTGTTGCCACCCGCTGGAGCCTGGTTAAGGTGGGTGACATTCACACCAACCACAAAGACAGCCCGGATCAATCCTGATGAGTACACTCGTGGAGTACGCAGCATCGTTTAGTGCAGGGGTACTGCTGGGCCTGTTCTTCTTGCAGGGCCTCTGGGTAACGGTCAAACATCTTGACAAGGCGCCTCGTCCCGCCTTACGCCTGTTACTCAGCACAGTGGTCCGTTTTGCTATCGTTTTGGGCTGCTTTTATTTTCTTGCCCGCTATGCCGGATGGCAGCATGTTATTACAGCGGTACTGGGTTTTTCCCTGCTACGCTTTTACGTCATTAGGCGTTTGTCATCGACAAAGCAGAGGCAAAAGAGGGGAACGGACAAATGACTATCAGTCCTGACAGCATTGTATTCTGGCAATGGGGGATTTTTTCCCTTAATGCCACCATCGTTTTGACCTGGCTGGTGATGGGATTATTGACGCTTTTCTCCTGGCTGGTAACGCGACGTCTGTCCGCCGACACAGAGCTCTCTCGCTGGCAGAACCTGCTGGAGGTTCTGATCACCGGCATCAACGACCAGATACGCCAAGTCAGTCACCAGGAGCCGGGACGCTATCTGCCGTTTGTCGGCACCCTCTTTCTATATATTGCCATGTCCAATCTGCTCAACGTTGTGCCCGGTTATATGGCGCCGACCGGATCGCTATCCACCACCACAGCCCTGGCCATCTGCGTTTTTATTGCGGTTCCGATCTACGGCGTCGCCGCTGAGGGTTCGGTTAACTACCTGAAACACTACGTTAAACCCTCATGGCTAATGCTGCCGTTCAATATCATTGGCGAGATCTCGCGCACGATTGCCCTGGCTGTGCGCCTCTATGGCAACATCATGAGTGGCACGGTGATCGTTGCCATTCTGCTCAGCCTGACCCCCTACCTGTTCCCCGTCGTCATGCAGCTGCTGGGGCTGCTGACCGGTATGATTCAGGCCTACATCTTCGCGGTGCTGGCCATGGTCTATATTGCCTCGGCCACCTCCGTTCATCAGCACACGGCACAGTCCAAGAGTTAGTAACAAGGAGAATCGCATGGAAAGTCTTTCACTTATCGGCATGGTCTCGGTGATCACCGCGGGTCTGACCATCGCTATCGGCTCTATCGGTCCGGCACTGGGGGAGGGCCGGGCAGTATCCCAGGCCTTGAGCGCCATTGCCCAACAACCCGATGAGGCAGGCACCATTACACGTACCCTGTTCGTTGGCCTGGCGATGATCGAGTCTACCGCGATCTACTGCTTCGTGGTGGCAATGATCCTGATCTTTGCCAACCCCTTCTGGGATTATGTGATCGCTCCGGCAGGAGGCTGATGTATGGCTATCGACTGGATCACGGTTTCGGCGCAGATCGTCAACTTCCTGATCCTGGTCTGGCTGCTGAAGCGTTTTCTTTATCAGCCGATCATCCGTGCCATGGAGCGTCGCGAACAGCGCATCGGTCAGAGGCTGAACGAGGCGCAGGAGCGTGAATCCCAGGCCGAAGAAAAGGCTCATCACTATCAGGAGATGCGCGATGAAATGGTGCGCCGAGAGGAGGAGTTCCTGACCAAGGCCAGAGCAGAGGCCGAAGAGAAGAAAAAACAGCTACTCGATGAGGCGCGTGGGGAGGTTATCGAACGACGAGATCGCTGGCAGCAGGAGATCCAACAGGAGAAGGCAGAGTTTCTCGAGAACCTTCAGCGCGAGACGGTTGTCATAGTGCAAAGCATCGCACGTAATGCCCTGGAGGAACTTGCGGACACGAGCCTTGAGGAACGCATTGTCCACATCTTTTTGAACCATCTCAAATCACTCGACAAGGAGGCCAGCAAGGCACTGTCCGACAGTGATGAGCCGGTTCTTATCACCACATCAGGCGAGCTGGAGCCCACCCTGCGTGGGCGCCTGACCCGTGCGGTGCATGAACAGATCGCTGAGGAGATCGCCGTCAACTATGTGCACTCTCCCGAGTTGATCTGCGGCGTTGAGCTTAGCCATGGCGGACGACGCCTGAGCTGGAACCTGGCCGACTTTAGCGATGAGCTGAACACACGCATCGAAGAGGCATTCAGCCCTACTAAACCGGCAAAGGATGAGGAGTAACACCGTGCTGCAGAAACTGCTGGACGAGACCATGGGCACGCTGCACAAGGTGACCGAACGCAGCCCCTCCGGACTGCATATGCACGAGACCGGCACGGTATTTCAGATAGGTGGTGGGATCGCCCGCGTCAGGGGATTGCCTGGCGTGACATCGGAAGAGCTTGTGCGGTTCCCGGGTAACGTGATGGGGATCGCAACCAACATTCTGCCGAATGAAGTCGGCATCATCCTGCTCGGCAACAACGAGAGGCTGGCCGCGGGGGCCGAGGTCCGGCGTACCGCCCGTGAGGTAGACACCCCCGTCGGCGAGGGATTGCTGGGCCGGGTGATCGACGCCACCGGGCGTGTGCTCGATAATGGCAAGGCACTGCGTGTTATACAGAGATGGCCGGTGGAGCGCCCTGCCCCGGCGATCATTGACCGCTCCCCGGTCAGTGAACCGCTTGAGACAGGTATCAAGGCGATTGACGCTCTGATCCCCATTGGGCGCGGCCAGCGAGAACTGATTGTCGGTGACCGCCAGACCGGAAAAACCTCAGTGGCCGTCGACACGATTATCAATCAGCGCGATAAGAACGTGATCTGCATCTACTGCGCTATTGGACAGCGAGGCAGTGCCGTTGCGCGGGTGGTGGATACCTTGCGCAAGAATGAGGCCATGGAGAATACCATTGTGGTCGTTGCCTCGGATGCGGATCCGGCCGGACTGCGATTTATCACCCCCTACGCCGCCACATCCATGGCCGAGTATTTCATGGAGCAGGGACGGGAGGTGCTCATTGTCTACGATGATCTCACACGCCATGCCAGAACCTACCGGGAGCTTTCACTGCTGCTGCGTCGACCACCAGGGCGGGAGGCCTATCCGGGGGATATCTTTTATATTCACTCTCGCCTGCTCGAGCGTGCCACCCACCTGCGTGATGAACTCGGAGGGGGTTCGCTAACGGCACTGCCCATTATTGAAACCCAGGCGCAGGACATCTCGGCCTATATCCCGACCAATCTGATCTCGATCACCGATGGCCAGGTCTATCTCTCCCCGACGCTGTTCCATAAGGGCATGTTGCCCGCTATCGATGTGGGGAAATCGGTATCCCGTGTCGGCGGAAAAACCCAGTATCCGGCTTTTCGTAGCGTGGCCGGCGATCTGCGTCTGTCGTACTCCCAATTTGAGGAACTGGAAACCTTCGCCCGTTTCGCCACCCGCCTCGACAAGGATACCCGCGCCACCATCGAACACGGTCGGCGGGTACGCGAGATCCTCAAACAGGGCGAGCATCATCCTCTGCGCGCCAGTGAACAGATGGTTGTGCTCAAGGCTGTCAATGCCGGCCTGTTCGATAGGTTGCCGCTGGAACATGTGGAGGAAGCGGAAACAGCGATCCAGCAGCGGGTTATCTCGGAACTTCCCGAGCTTTGCGAGCAGATGGATGCAGGCGAGACACTGGATAAGCCCCAGTGGCAAAAGGTGCTGGATGTAGCCGCTGATGTGCTGTCAGGTTTTCGCCGTGAAGAGCAGGAGTAGCGACGATGGAATCACTCGATCAACTACACCGGCAACTGGAAAGCCTTGATGAGTTGCATACCATCGTCAAAACCATGAAAGCGCTTTCCGCTGCAAGCATTCGCCAATATGAACAGGCGGTCAGCGCACTTGCCGCCTACTATCTGACCGTAGAGCGGGGACTGCATGTCGCCTTAGAGGGTACGGAACCCCCCTCTCCCCCACGACGCCATCACGAGTCAAAGCGATTGGCCGCCATCGTGTTTGGCTCCGATCATGGCCTGTGCGGTCGCTTCAACGAGGAGATCACAGAATATGCACTTGAGCGGATGGATTCTGCCGCTGCGGATCCGCAGCATCGTCTGCTGCTTGCGGTCGGTGCCCGAGTAGCCGCCAGCCTGGAACATGCCGGGCAGCGTATCGAAGAGAACTTTCTGGTGCCCGGCTCCGCCTCACAAATTACCGCGACGGTACAGCAGATCCTGCTCAAACTCGATGAATGGCGCGAACAGGCTGGCGTGCACTACATCTACCTTTTCTACAACCGCCACTCCGGCGGCGAGGGATATCACCCCACCGGTTTCGAATTGTTGCCTATCAACCTGCGCCGTTTCCATCGTCTGGAAGAAGAGATCTGGCCCTCACGCGTTCTCCCCACCTTCACCATGGAGCGCGAGGCGTTGCTCTCTCGTCTATTGCATCAGTACCTGTTCGTGACGATCTTCCGGGCTTGTGCCGAATCCCAGGCAAGCGAGCACGCAAGCCGCCTGGCGGCGATGCAATCGGCGGAACGTAATCTCAATGAGCGCCAGGAGGAGGTGACGATGCTTTTCCGCCGTGCCCGCCAAAACACCATCACCGCTGAACTGCTGGACGTGGTAGCCGGATTTGAGGCGATCACCTCAGAGGAGCAGTAGCTCTGTGTCATCCAGTATCCTCCAATGAACCATCCTCTTCGATCAATTTTATTTGTCCTGTTCGCGTTCGCGCCGGGTGCAGTGCTTTCGCAGTCGAATATCAACGTCGAGGTAAGCGGGATCTCGGGTGAGGAGTATGACAATGTCATGCTGTTGCTCAGTATCGAGCAGCAAAAAAACCACCCGGAGCTCAGTCAGGGACGGCTGCGGCGTCTGCATGCCAAGGCAGAGGAGGAGATCCGACGGGCTCTTGCCCCCTTTGGTTTCTACCGTGTCACGGTTGAGTCCGAGTTGAGCGAAACCGATGGGGGCTGGCAGGCCAGTTATCGCATTGAACCGGGGCCACCCCTGCCCATTGGTAAACTCAATGTCGGGTTGACGGGTGCGGCCTCTGATGACCCGGTGTTCCGTGAGTTACTCGATTCTCCTCCCCTGGCGGTGGGTGATCCGCTCAATCACACTGTGTACGAAAGGTGGAAGAGCGACCTTCAACGACTGGCTGATGAACGGGGCTATTTTCAGGCCAGTTTTACCCGTCACACGGTCAGCGTCGATCTCGTTGCCTATCAGGCAACGGTAGAGCTGGAGTTCGATAGCGGTCCCCGCTATCTGTTCGGTCCGGTGAACATAACCGGCGATCTGCTGCTGGATCGCGAATTTGTCGCCCGTTATATCCCCTTCTCCGAGGGAGAGCCCTACTCCTCGGCCGCACTGCTACGTCTTCATGAGGGACTTTACGGCAGCGATTACTTTTCGCGCGTGGATGTCCGGGTAGAACGCGATGCTGCGGAGGGACTTTACATGCCGGTAACAGTGGCACTGACGATGAACCTGCGCACGCGCTACCAGTTCGGTCTTGGCTACGGCACCGATACCGGTGCACGTGGCAGCATCGGAATGGAGCAGCGCTATGTCAACCCCCGGGGGCATCGTCTGAGCACCAGACTGGGCCTTTCGGAGATCAAGGACACCCTGACGGCCAATTACATTGTGCCGCTGAAAAATCCTGAAACCGACCGGCTTATTTTTCGCACCGAATACAGTCTGGATCGCACCGAGGATATCGACAGTAGCGCCCTGCTGCTCGGTGCCGGTATCGAGCGGGCGCGAGGGTATTGGCAGCGGAGCTATTTTCTGAACTTTCAGCAGGAAAAATTTGATATCGGTCTGCAGAGCGGGGATGCGCGTCTTCTGATGCCAACGCTCGCCTGGAGTCGCCTCAGCAGCAATGATGTGCTCAACACCGTACGTGGAAGCCGCGTCCGGCTGGAGCTGCGCGGGGCAGATGAGAGCATCGTCTCGAATACCTCTGTTGCCCAGCTCAACCTGAGTGGCAAATACATCCACTCGGTGGGCAACGGGCGCTTTTTGCTCCGCAGTGAGGTGGGGACAAGCTGGGCGCCGGAGTTCGAGCAGCTTCCCCCTTCAGTGCGTTTTTTCGCCGGTGGAGATACCAGCGTGCGCGGATATCGCTACAAGTCACTGGGCCCCAAGGACAGCGCAGGGAATGTGATCGGCGGCAAACACCTGTTGGTGGCCAGCGCGGAGTATGAGCATCGGCTTGGCGAGAAGTGGAGTGGCGCCCTGTTCTTTGATACGGGAAATGCCTTCACCGACTACAATGGTGAGCTTGAACGGGGGGCCGGGATCGGCTTGCGTCGGCGCCTGCCCATCGGCTGGCTGCGCATCGACGTGGCCCAGGCCATCTCCCGCGAGGATAGACCCTGGCGCCTGCACCTTACCCTGGGGCCGGACCTGTGAAGCGGCACCCCTACTGGCGCGGTCTGTTGCTGTCGTTGGCGGCCCTGTTCGCCGCGTTGGGATTCATGCTCTACAGCGAAACGGGATTGCGCTGGGGTGTCTCGCTGCTGACAGAGGTGGTGCTCAAACCCCTCTCTGTCACAGAGGTCAGCGGTCGCCTTGCCGGTCCGTTCAGCCTGAGCGGGATCGAATACGCGCAGGACGATCAACACCTCTCTCTTGCAGCACTGACGCTGGACTGGAAGCCCTCGGCGCTGTTGGCCGGTACGGCGCATGTTACGGCACTCAAGGCGGAAGGGTTGCACTATCGACAGCAGGGGGAGGACGCAGCGCCTGAGTCAAGGGGCGTCGCGCCCCCTCCACCGCTCGACCTGCCGGTAAACCTGCGCATCGACGAGGCGCGCATCGAGGGGATCACCATCGTACTTCCCGGGCAGTCCGCACCGCTCCTCTTCACACGGTTTTCCCTCCAGGCGGAAACGGACCGCGACACGCTGCAACTTCACTCGCTGCAGCTTGAGGCAGAGCGGCTGAGCCTGGCGCTCAAGGGCGAGCTCCAGCCGCTGAAGGCGTATGCACTGGATCTGCAACTGGCATGGCAGATTTATCCGCAGGATGCCCCTGCCTGGCAGGGGGAGGGCCGGTTGCAGGGCGATCTCCGTCAGCTGCAACTGCAGCAACAGCTCACTGCGCCGTTCAGTGCCACACTGGCGCTTACAGCCAGTGACCCGTTCGGTGAACAGGTCTGGCAGGGAAAACTCACTGTCCCGACGCTGAGATCCACGCAGCTCCCCTTCCCTGTTCCGGCAGAATTCTCCCTCGGCGGGGTGGTTGAGGCGCAAGGGGGAGCTGACACCTTCAGCGCCACGTCCCGGTTTGCCGGGCAGATCGCAAAGGTCGGGGAGATCAAGGGGGAGCTGGAGAGCGCCTATGCCGATCGGAAACTGCGGCTCACCCGGTTAACGCTTGAACGACCGGGTGATCCCCTGCGCATCGAGGCCCATGGCGATATCGCGCTCTCTACACCCGTAAGCTATCAGCTGCAGGCCAACTGGCAGGCGCTGGCCTGGCCGGTGGGACAGGCAGCCTATTACAGCGAGAGCGGGCGTATTCAGGTCACAGGCGAGGAGAGGCAGTACCGCTTCGATACCACATTCCTGCTTGCGGGCCCGCAGCTGCCGAGCGGCGACTGGCGCCTGCAGGGAGAGGGGGATACGGAGGCCGTTCGCCTGAGCACGCTCGAGGGTAAACTCCTCGACGGCACCGTCTCGGGGGATCTGAGCCTCACCTTCGCGCCCACCCTGCAGTGGCACGGGACGCTGGCTGGACGTGGACTCGATCCCGGGAGTCTGTGGCCGCAGTGGCCGGGGCGTCTCTCCCTGGATGCACGGTTCAGGGGTGAGCATTCCGAAAAAGGGCTCAATGTGGCAGTGACTCTCCCCTCCGTGGGCGGTACGCTGCGCGAACGCACGCTGCAGGGACGCAGTGAAGCGCAGTGGCGCAGCGGTCGTGCAACGCTCAAGTTTCTTGAACTGCAACTCGGCTCCGCCCGGCTGAAGGCACAAGGAAAACTGGAGGATGTGCTGGCCTTTGAGTGGCAACTGGATGCCGCAGAGCTGGCCGATCTCCTGCCCGAGGCACAAGGCAGGATCAAGGCGGAGGGGCGTGTCGATGGCCCCCTCAGCACACCGCGGGTTTTGCTGGCGCTGGAAGGCCAGGGTCTGGGCTTTAAGGACGCCCTGAGCGAAACGGTTCAGGCGGAACTCGAGCTGGATCTGCAAAACCTCACCCCCTCCCGGCTCCTACTCGATCTCGGACAGCTTCAACTTCCCGGCCTGCCGCAGCAGAGTGTGACACTACAGGGCGAAGGCCTGCACGAAGCGCACCACTTTAGCCTGACCAGCCATACTGCTGAACAGTCGCTGCTCCTGGAGGCAGACGCCGGCTACGGTCAGGAGCGTTGGACGGGAACGGTTGCGCGGTTACAGATCGACGATCGAAAACTGGGCCAATGGACACTGGCACAACCAACAGCCTTTGCTCTCAGCCCGGTAGACCTAATGGTCGATGAATTCTGTCTGCAGCGGGATGCGGCAAACCTCTGTGCGCAGGCTCACTGGGCACAACGGCGCAGCCTCGAGGCCAGGCTGAGCAGTGAGCGTTTCCCCCTTGAGCTGCTTGCCCCCTATCTGCCAAGCCGTTTCACCATTTCGGGCCAACTTGATGGCCGTGCCACCCTTGCCATGGTGGCTGAGCAACCGCCGCAGCTTGAGGCCCGGCTCAACCTCGGTGAGGGAGAGCTTCAGCTGGTGCAGGGCGAAAGCGATATTGAGATGCTCTCACTACCCTTTCTGGGGGGAGTCATAGAACTGGCCAGTGATAAGGCAGGGAGTGTGAAGGGTGAGTTTACCCTGTCGCTCAATGAAACTGACCGTATCGGGCTGAACCTGCAGACCTCGTTGGAAAAAGGGCTTGTGAAATCGCTCCTGGAACAGCCTCTGACCTCTCGCCTGCGTCTGTCCATACAAGACCTGACCTTTATCTCAAGTCTCATACCGGAGGTGCAGGCGCCACGTGGCACATTGAGTGCCGATGTGTTGCTCACCGGTACCCTGGCAACACCAACGCTGAGTGGTTTCGCCCGACTTGATGAGGGGAGTATGGATATCCCGCGCCTGGGATTGCACCTCCATGCACTGCAACTGAGCGCCAGTGGTGATAATACCCGGCAGATGGCGATTACCGGCAGTGCCCGCTCGGGCGATGGTGAACTGTCACTCAGCGGCCAGCTGCTACCGCAGCGCGATGGCGTCTGGTCACTGGAGTTGGCCATGAAGGGTGCGGACTTCGAGGTGGCGAAAATCCCCGAGGCACGGATGCGGGTTTCACCCAACCTGAGTGTGCGTATCCTTGGCAGGGAGATACACCTCAAAGGCGAGCTGGATATCCCCTACGCAAGACTTGAACCCCGCGACCTCCGCCGTGCCGTCAGGCCTTCGGATGATGTGGTGATCATCAATAACGATGGGCCGAAGGCCGAAACCGAACGCTGGCAAATTCATACCCATGTTCGCGTCAGTGCGGAGGAGAGTATCCGTTTTATCGGCCACGGCTATGATGGGTGGATCGGCGGGGAGCTGCTGCTTGTCGATAAGCCGGGCAGCGTCACCCGTGGACGTGGCATCTTGCAGGCCGTACCCGGCAGTACCTATAGTGCCTTTGGCAGAAAACTGACGGTTGAACGCGGCCGTCTGAATTTCGCCGACAGTCCGGTCGATAATCCGACGCTTAATATCCGTGCCGCACGCACCATCGGCGATGTCATTGCGGGGGTCGATGTCAGTGGTACGGCAAAGGCCCCGCGGCTGACTCTCTACTCCGAGCCGCCGATGGACCAGGCCGATATCCTCGCCTACCTTACCCTGGGGCATCCGCTGGGCAGTGCCAATCAGAGTGAGGGCGAAGCTCTCTCAGGTGCCGCCAGTACCGCCGGGCTGGTCGGGGGAAACTACCTTGCCGGTTACATCGGCAGACAGTTCGGTCTGGTCGAGGCGCGGGTGGAGGCCGCCCCTGATACCCAGTCTCCCTGGGTGGTGGTCGGCAAATACCTCTCGCCAAGACTCTACGTCCGTTATGGGATGGGTGTCTATGAAGAGGCCTACTCGGTAATTGTGCGCTATCAGCTGAGTGAGCACTGGCAGCTGCAGGGGGAAGGTGGTCTGCACGGCGGAGGCGATATCATCTACACCTTCGAGCGCCCCTGAGACCTATCGCGATGTCGTTAACGCACTGAGAGTGAAAATTTGAGGCTGGATCACAAGAGCAGCGGCAAGCGCCGCTGCTCTCAAGAGCTTTTTCCGATCTGCTGTCGACTAATTGCTTGGTACCGGCGCCGCACCCGGCTCCGGAATTTCCATATCCTCCGGGGCGAGCTTGCCGCGGTTCATGTGCGCGGTGTACTCATCGACCGAAAGTGAACCGTTACCATCGCTGTCCGCTTCATGAAAATTGCTGCCCAGCCCCGCATGGGCTTTGGCCTCTTTCATGCTGATGGCGCCATTATGATCCGAGTCGAGATCTTCAAAGAGCATCGACTGGGCAAAAACCGCTCCTGCGGCAAAAAAACCACTCAACAGCATGATCGCTACAGACTTGTGTTTCATTACACTTTACTCCTTGTTGGGACATCTGGATAAACGTTTCAACAGCATGAACAATACACAATGTATAGCAATATCAGGGAATTTGTACAGCGCCTGTCAGTACGGGGCCTCAGAACGAGAGGAAAGGATCACGGATTCCCGTAGTGAAGGAGGTGGTGCAGTCCTCCTGTTATGTTAGGCTTTGAGACGGGACAACTGCTCATGCCACCCACTGGGCAATGGAGGTCTGTGTCAATGCCACAAGGTAACACCACTTCTTCTCTACCCCCCCAGCCACAATCGCCGAACTGGCATGCCCTGACTGATGAGGAGGTCGTGGCCAGACTCGAAAGCTCGTTTGATGGTCTCAGCCAGAAGAGCGCCTCGGAGCGCCTGCATAAATATGGTTTCAACCAGCTATCGGAGAGAAAACAGCGCTCTGCGTTGTGGCGTTTTCTCATACAGTTCCACAATGTCCTGATTTATATCCTTCTGGCCACCGGTTTTATTACACTGGCACTTAGTCATTATGTCGACTCGGCGGTGATCTTCATGGTGGTGGTGATCAATGCCCTGATTGGATTTATCCAGGAGGGTAAGGCGGAGCGGGCTCTGGATGCGATCAAGGCAATGCTCTCCCACCGCGCCAATGTTTACCGGGATGGCGTTATCAGGTCGATACCGGCTGAAGAACTTGTGCCCGGCGATGTCGTCACCCTGGCTTCCGGTGATCGGGTTCCCGCCGACCTTCGTCTGTTCAAGGTCAGGGAGTTGCGTGTTGACGAGGCGATCCTCACCGGCGAATCGGCGCCGGCCGCCACGCAGACCGAACGGCTTGATGCGGCAACCCCCATTGCCGATCGGCTGAATATCGCCTATTCGGGCACCTTCGTCACCTACGGACAGGGGCAGGGAATGGTCATCGCCACAGGCGATCAGAGCGAGCTGGGGCGGATCAGCGGTATGTTGCAGGAGATCACGACCCTGACAACGCCTCTGCTGCGCCAGATGTCCCGTTTCGGCACCACTCTGAGTATCGTTATTACGGTTGTTGCTGCCGTGACGTTCGCCTTTGGGTTACTGGTGCAGGACTACAGCGCGACAGAGATGTTTCTCGCTACTGTCGGTCTGGTGGTGGCGGCGATCCCCGAGGGGCTGCCTGCTATCATGACCATCACCCTGGCCATCGGGGTGCAGAAGATGGCTCGCCGCAATGCCATCATCCGCCGTCTGCCTGCGGTGGAAACCCTGGGTTCGGTCAGCATCATCTGTTCGGACAAAACCGGCACCCTGACCCGCAATGAAATGACGGCGGTATCGGTACTCACCGATGAGGGGCGTTTTACCATCAGCGGCAACGGCTATGATCCTCACGGTGTGTTCAGACTCAATGATGTCAAGCTGGAGAGCTGTGATAGCTACCCTACCCTCTATGAGCTGTGCCGTGCCGTACTGCTATGCAATGACTCGGGACTGGCCAAGGACGAGGGACGCTACCAGGTACGTGGTGACCCCACCGAAGCCGCACTCATTGTAATGGCCATGAAGGCCGGTCTGGACGGGGACTATCAGCAGCAGGCCTCTCCCCGTACCGATGTGATCCCTTTCGAGTCTGAACACAAGTTCATGGCCACCCTGCACCATGATCATGCCGGTCACAACTTCATCTACCTCAAAGGAGCGCCCGAGGTGGTCATGGGGATGTGCCGTTACCAGCGCCAAGAGGGAGATGATGTCCTGCTGGACAAAGAGTACTGGCTCTCAGGTATGGAAGCGCAGGCCGAAGCCGGACAACGACTTTTGGCGGTGGCCTACCTTTATGTCGGGGGTGATCACCATACGCTGAATTTCGATGATGTGAAGGATGGCCTCTCCCTGCTGGGTGTGGTCGGCATCATGGATCCGCCCCGACAGGAGGCAAAGGCTGCGATAGCCGCCTGCCGCAGCGCCGGGATCGGAGTGAAGATGATCACCGGCGATCACGCCACCACCGCCCGGGTGATCGCCGAGGCGCTCGGACTGGACACACGCGAAGGTGTGGTCGTCGGTGCCGAGATTGGCAGGGCCGATGAGCAGGCCCTGCAGCGTCTGGTGGCGCAGAAGAATGTTTTTGCCCGTACCAGCCCGGAGCACAAACTGCGCCTGGTTAACGCCCTGCAGGCCAATGGCGACGTAGTAGTCATGACCGGCGACGGGGTCAACGATGCCCCGGCCCTGAAACGTGCCGATGTTGGGGTGGCCATGGGTGTGAAGGGGACCGAGGTGGCACGCGAGGCCTCGGAAATGGTGTTGACCGACGACAACTTCACCTCCATCGTGGATGCCGTACGTGAGGGGCGTACGGTCTACGATAACCTGAAAAAATCGATCATGTTTATCCTGCCAACCAACGGTGGTGAGGCGTTGACGATTCTCGCCGCGATCATGTTCGGGCGCATGCTGCCGATAACCGCCGTACAGATCCTTTGGGTCAATATGATCACCGCTGTTACCCTGGCGCTGACCCTGGCATTTGAGCCGGCAGAGCTGAATATCATGCGTCGGGCACCGCGAAGGCGCGATGAACCGCTGCTCTCCCCCTTGCTCATCTGGCGCATCGTCTTCGTCTCGCTGATTCTGGTCAGCGGCACCTTCGGTATGTTCCTGTGGCAACGGATGAATGAGGTGGGTATTGATGAGGCTCGCACCGTAGCGGTCAATACCCTGGTGATGTTCGAGATCTTCTACCTGTTCAGTGCCCGCCACTTCATCGCACCGTCGTTGACCCGGGAGGGACTGGCCGGTAACCGCTATGCGCTGATCGCCAGCGGGGCGCTGATCCTGATACAGCTGGCCTTCACCTACGCCCCGCCGTTTCAGCTACTGTTCCAGACCACACCACTTTCCCTTGTTACGTGGCTGGAGATCGTCGCTGTGGCCTCTTCGGTACTGTTCCTGGTGGAACTGGAGAAGTGGTGGCTGCGCTGGCGCAGTGGCGAGAATTAATAGCTTTCGGCGAGGCTCTCTTCGTTGACAACGACCTCGACGATCTCGCCCTGGGTGTGATCGCCGCTCAACAAACGCAGGTAGTTGCCGCTCAGCCCGCTGCCGTTGCCCTCCACCAGCACCTGAAAACGCTTGCCGAACTGCTCGGCGATAAACCGCTTGCGCAGGATGCGGGCCAACTCCCGAACCTCCCCAGCCCGCGCCTTTTTCAGCTCCTGCGGCAGTTGCCCTGCGATATCGGCGGCCAGGGTTCCTTCGCGGATGGAGTAGGGAAAAACGTGCAGCTTGGCAAAACCGACCTGCTCGAGAAAAGCCAGGGTTTGACGATGCTCGGCTTCGGACTCCCCGGGGAAGCCGGCGATGATATCGGCCGACAGGGCTGTGTCGGGCCGCACGGCCCTCGCCCGCTCGGCGATCCGGGCCACCTCCTCGGTACCGTGACCGCGAACCATCCGCTGTAGCACGCTGTCCGAACCGCTCTGCAGCGAGATATGCAGGTAGTCACAGATGCGCTCATCGCGGTAGACATCGAAAAAAGCAGGCTGGATAAACTGCGGCCCGATCGAGGAGATGCGGATGCGCGGGATCGCGGTACGCTGGAGGATGATCTCCAGCAGTTCATGCAGCCGCGCCTGTTCCGGATGGTTAGAGTTCTCGCAGCCCCAGGCGGCAAGGTTGATGCCTGTCAGTACCACCTCACGGATATCGTTCTCCAGGGCCAGCTCGATCTGGCGAACGATCTGCTCTGCGGGAAGGCTGCGGTGCTGGCCGCGGGCAACGCGGGTGATGCAGAAGGTGCACAGGTTGTCACAACCTGTCTGGATCGCCACCGGCAGCCGGGTACGGGAGTTAAGCGGCAGCAGCAGCTCATCGTTCTCGATGCCGAAGTGGGCCAGCATCTGCTGCTCGTCGCTGAAAACCAGCGCATTGGCGCTCTGCTGTTGCCACTCGTTGCGCTCGACCCGCGGGCCGCAGCCCATCACGGCCACCTGTTTCTGCTGTCGGCCGGCACGGTTGACGATCTGCTTCGACTTGCGATCCGCCTCGGCGGTGACGGTACAGGTATTGACGAAGACATAGTCCGCCTCGGCCTCGTCGGCTACAGCGGTATTGCCTGCCGTCTGCAGCGCCGCGGCCAGGCGCGCGGAATCGAGCCAGTTCATCTTGCAACCGAGTGTGCGGATATAGAACTTCATGGGGGGTTCTGAACCAATAACTGAGCCAAGCGCTCGATTATAGCCAAAACCCGACCCGACTTCATCTCCAAACCCGGCAAACCGCGCGCGCATCGCCCGATCAAAGGCGCTCCTTCAGACGTTAGAGAACGCCTCGCGGCCGGTGCTGCCGCTGTTGTCGTGATCGACGGGGATGGCCTGATCCGGCATGGTCTATCATTAGTAAGAGGCGCGCCCATCACGGTTTTTCGTTCCTGCGGGAAGAGTTACCTGTGGCGCCACCCTAATTAAACCCAGAAAAACGAAGGATGGAAGAGCGATGGCAACACTCCGATTTCTCGGCGCTGCAGGTGAAGTGACCGGATCCTGTTATCTCTTGCAGACAAATGGCCTGCAACTGCTGATCGACTGCGGACTGATCCAGGGACGCGCCGAAGACGAGGCGAGAAATCAACAGCCCTTCCCCTTTGAGCCGGCGTCGATCGATGCGGTCATCCTCAGCCACGCCCACCTAGACCATTCCGGGCGTCTGCCGTTGCTGGTCAAGCGTGGTTTTCGCGGGCCGATCTACGCCCACGATGCGACCCGCGATCTGTGCCGCATCATGTTGCAGGACGCCGCCTATATCAATGAGAGGGAGGTGGAGTGGGAAAACCGCAAGCGCCAGCGCAAGGGGCTGACGCTGCGGGAACCGCTATACGGGGCCGCCGATGCGCTGGCCGCGCTGCAACAGTTCCGCCCGCTCAACTTCGAGGATCAACGGGAACTGTTTCCCGGGGTGCGTCTGCGGCTGCAGGATGCAGGCCATATCCTTGGCTCCTCGATCATCGAGTTATGGGTCGCCGAGGGAGGATTGGAGCGGAAAATCGTATTCAGCGGCGACCTGGGCCACATCGGTGCGCCGGTGATGCGTGATCCGGTGCGCATCAGGGAGGCGGATCTGGTGGTAATGGAGAGTACCTATGGTGATCGTCTTCATCGCAGTTGGGATGCGACCTGGCAGGAGCTGGCCGAGATCCTTGATTCGGCAGCCCGACATGGCGGCAACGTCCTGATCCCCTCCTTTGCCGTCGGGCGTACTCAGGATCTGCTCTACAGTTTCGGTGAGCATTTTCACGAATGGGGAATGAAAAACTGGTCTGTGTTTCTCGACAGCCCGCTGGCGATCGAGGCAACCGAGGTCTACAGCCGCCATCCGGAACTCTATGATGCCGAGGCGAGACATCTGTTCAGCGGGGGACGCAAGCCCTTCAGCCCCCCCAACCTGCACATCAGTCGCACTGCAGAACAGTCGATGGCGATCAACCGCATCCGCAGCGGCGCCATTATCGTCGCCGGCAGTGGCATGTGCGATGGCGGCCGCATCAAACACCATTTCAAGCACAATATCTGGCGCCGCGACTGCCATGTGGTCATTGTCGGCTTTCAGGCTGCGGGCACGCTGGGAAGACGCCTGGTGGATGGCGCCGGCCATATCCGTCTCTGGGGGGAGACGGTGAAGGTGGCGGCGAGGATCCATACCCTGGGGGGATTCTCTGCCCATGCCGATCACGATGGTCTGCTCGCCTGGTACCAGGCTTTCGATGGACAGCCACCGCTGGCGCTGACCCATGGCGAGGAGAATGGCCGGCAGCAGCTCGCCGTCAGCCTGCGCCAGGATCTCAATGTCGAGCCCATGCTGCCCCTTCGTGAGGAGGTGCTGGAGCTGCACTCTCTGGCACTACACAGGAAGAGATGAGCGCCACAGGCGGCTCACCCCCGCCCCTTGAGTCTGCACCATCACTCCTCGGTACCGGGGGTGAGCGGAACGAAGGCCACCGGCAATATCTTTCGGGTATTGAACTCATTACCGCTCCCCTTTTCGATCAGTAATAGCTCCTGCGCACCAAAGGATTGACCGACGGGGATCACCAGCCGACCTCCCGGCCTGAGCTGGTCGGTAAGCGCATCGGGAATATAGGGGGCGGCAGCGGTAACGATAATACCATCATAGGGGGCGTGTTCCGGCCAGCCCAGATAACCGTCACCGCTGCGGATCTCGATATTGTCATAGCCCAGGGAGCTCAGACGCTCCCTGGCCACTTTAGCCAAGGGTTCGACCCGCTCCATGCTGTAGACCCTGGCCACCAGCCGGGAGAGGATGGCGGTCTGATAACCCGAGCCGGTACCAATTTCCAGCACACGGGAGTCGGTGCCGACCGCCAGCAGTTCGGTCATCAATGCAACAATGTAGGGCTGGGAGATGGTCTGGCCATAGCCGATGGAGAGCGGCCCGTTGGCATAGGCAAACGGCTGCAACGCCTCGGGCACGAAACGGTGACGCGGCACCCCGGCCATTGCGCTCATCACCGCATCGGAAAACTGCTTGTAACCGGTATAGCCACGGGTCAGCTCCGTCTCGAGGCGGATATCCTCGAGCATCTGTTCCATCCCCTTCTCCCGAGCCATCAGCTCCTCCTTCCGGTACACTGCTGTACCATCTATAGCACCATGAGAACAGGCAAAGTACAATAGCCGCGGGTCACGAGATCACCCCGTGGAAAGCGAGGGGTTTACTAAGGAATCACGCAGTATGGTGCTAGAAAAAATTAAAACACACGTCTCCGATCTCAAGCCAGGCATGTATGTCTCTTACCTCGACAGGCCCTGGCTGGATACCCCTTTTCCGTTTCAGGGATTCATCCTCACCGCCAAGGATATCAAGCAACTGAACGAGTTGTGCCAGTATGTCTATATCGATAAGGAAAAAAGCAGGGTTGCTCCCCCACCAGCCGCAGGCGTCGCCATGGCCTCATCACCGGCCTCCGGCGAGCTGTTTGAGCGGTCACGAACAGTCAGTTATCCAAGAACAACCACGCGTCATGAAGAACTTAAGGCCGCCAAGACAGCCTACAGTAAGCTAACCGATGTTTACGATCAGCTCATCATGGATGTCGCCCGAAACCACAAGCTTAATATTCCGCAGCTCAAAGGGGCGATAGGACCAATGGTCGATAGCGTGGTGCGGAATCCTGACGCCTTTGTCCTCCTCACCCGCCTCAAAAGATTCGACGCCTATGCCTATCAGCACGCCATGAGTTGCGCCGTACTGGCAGTTGCCACAGGCAGGCAGATCGGACTGCCGAAGGAAATGCTGCATAACCTAGCGCTAGGTGCGGCACTCTTCGATATTGGCCGGGCGCGGCTGCCGTATGAGCTACTTGCCCGTCCGCGTCGACTCAGCGAGGATGAGCTGGAACATATACAGCAGCATGTACAGTTCTCTCTCGATACCGTTGCCGTCAGCGAGCATATCACTCCCGATGTCCTGCGGATGATCGAGACCCACCACGAACGGCACGACGGCTCGGGCTATCCGCTGGGCCTGAGCGGTGATCAGATCCCGCTCTACGGTAAAATCGCCGGTATTGTCGACTGTTACGATGCGATCACATCCAATCGCCCCTACGCCACCCAGGTCACCCCGGATGAGGCAATTCGCATGCTCTACGAATGGCGCGATGTGGAGTTTCAGGGAGCCCTGATCGAGCAGTTTATTCAGGTGATCGGCGTCTACCCCGTAGGCACCCTGGTCGAACTCAGCGATGGCCGGGTGGGGATCGTGGTGGCGCAGCATATGGAGGCCAGACTCAGGCCGGTGGTGATGGTGGTGCTGGAGAGCAACAAACAGTTCGCCGTGGATTATTACGAATTTGACATGAAAAAACACCAGCACGGCGAGGACGGCATGCCACTTGGCATCAGCAAGTGCCTCACATCCGGCAGCTACGGTATCGACCCCGCCGAACACTTCCTCTAGGGCCACTATGTACATGGATGTCATTGAGCAGCGCTCACGTCAGGAATCTGAACTACTGGCGGTGATCAATGAGTGGATCACCCGCCACCCTGAACCGGCACAAGTTGGCGATCAGGTAAAGCTTGCCGTCATCGCCGTTGAGATCACCGCTGCCACCCGTTTACGTTCCTATCCCGGAGGCCCGCGTGGCGAACAGCTGTTGCGTGAGCTTCACCAGCGCATTTGCAGCACTGTTCGCCCCGATGACAGGCATGTGGTACTGAGTGATACGGAGCTGCTGCTGGTACTGTTTGGAATCAAGAGCGCCGGCCATGCGCGCCTGGCCGTACGCAAGCTGCTCAATGAAATTACGCAATACCAAAATAGCGAGCTTGAGACGGTGCGTATCACCCCGCGCCTGGGCATTGCTGTATGGCCCGATGTGGCGGCGAATGGTGAGGAGTTATTGCGTACGGCATCACTGGCTGTCGATCGGGCCAGAGAGTGCGGGGAGGCGTTTTTCTTCTATCAACCGAAAAACCGGGATGAGAAGCTCTTCCACTGGAATATTGAGGCCGAGATCGAACGGGCGCTGAAAGAGGATGAGCTGAAGTTGCATTTTCAGCCCCAGATCTCTACCGCCTCCGGTTGCACAACCGGTGCCGAGGCGCTGATCCACTGGCATCATCCCCGCTATGGCTACCTCTCCCCCAGCAGTTTTATTCCACTGGTGGAAAACTCCGCCGTCATCGATCCTCTCAGCCGCTGGTGCCTGCACAGCGCTTTGCGCCAGCTTGCCTCGTGGATGGATAATCTTCATCCCCCTACTCTCTCGGTCAACATTTCCAGCCGCAATTTTTCCGATCCGAGTTTCCTCGATATGGTAAGCAACGCCTTGAGTGTCTGGGGGATCCCGCCAAATTTGCTGACGCTGGAGCTGACCGAAAGCGCCTTGCTTGAGGATATCGACTATGCGATCACCATCCTGCAGGCTCTGCAGAGAATGGGCATACGTGTCTCTATTGACGACTTCGGTACCGGCTACTCCTCACTGGCCTATCTCAAAAACCTGCCCGTTGATGAGCTGAAGATCGATCAATCCTTTATTCGCAATCTTCTCACCGACCGCTCGGACAGGAATATCGTCGAGACCATCATCAAGATCGCCAATGATTTCGGTTTCGGTGTCGTCGCCGAGGGCATTGAACAGGAGGCTATCATTCCACTGCTTCACGAGCTTGGCTGCGAGACAGGCCAGGGATTTGCCATCTCCAGACCCTTGAGTGCAGAAGCCTTTGGCCAGTGGCTTGCACAGCACCCCTGTGCGAAGTCGTAGATTCCCGGGATCCGCTCAACTGTCGGTCTCACGGTAGATCCAGCCGCGCCTTATCATCCACTTTTCCAGCTCCACCGCCACCAGCACCAGTGAGGAGAGCGCAAAACAGATCCCCAGGTCGAACAACGGCAACGGCTCGGTCTTGAAGATGGGGTTAAGGAGCGGATGGTAGATCACCAGCAGTTGCAGGCCGACGGTAACGGCGATCGCCCCCAGCATATAGGGGTTACTGAACAGACCGATGGAAAGCAGCGACTCGCGCTCACTGCGCACCGACAGGGAGTGAAACAGCTGTGAGATGGTCAGCACCGTGAAGGTGATCGTCTGCCAATACTCCACTCCCCGGGAGATCGCCCAGGCCTGTGAGGCGATGGAGATCCCGCCGACAAACAGTCCCACCCAGATAATATGCTGCCACATGCCATGGGCAAATATCGTCTCGTTCGGCTGACGCGGCGGGCGTTGCATGATCCCCTTTTCCGCCGGCTCCTGGGTAAAGGCGAGACCGGGCAGACCGTCGGTGATGAGATTGATCCAGAGGATATGGATCGGCAGTAGCGGGATCGGCAAACCCAGAAACGGCGCCAGAAAAAGCGTCCAGATCTCACCGGAGTTGGAGCTCATGGTGTCCTTGATGAACTTGCGGATGTTATCGAAGATGCGCCGCCCCTCGCGCACCGCGGTAACGATGGTGGCGAAGTTGTCATCCAGCAGTACCATATCGGCCGCTTCACGGGCCACGTCGGTCCCCTTTTGCCCCATCGCCACCCCGATATCGGCGTGCTTGAGTGCCGGGGCATCATTGACGCCATCCCCGGTCATGGCGACATAGTGCTGCTTGCCCTGCAGGGCGCGGACGATGTCTATCTTCTGCTCCGGGCTGACACGGGCGAAAACCCTTACCTTGTCCAACCGGTGTGACAGTAGCTCGGCGGAGAGGGTGTGCAGCTCCTCTCCAGTGATCGCCTCACTATCCTCCTCGGCGATCCCAAGACGTCGGGCGATGGCCAGCGCAGTGGCAGGATGATCACCGGTTATCATCAGTGGAGTGATCCCGGCAGAGATACACTCCTGCACTGCCGCGTAGGCCTCCTCTCTAGGGGGGTCGATCAACACCGCCAGACCCAGAAACTCAAGCGTGTTTTCCAGCTGCTGTCTCTCATCCTCTGCGGGAAGCTCATCCCAGTGCCGACAGGCAATGGCGAGGACACGGTAACCATCCGCGGCAAGGCTTTCGGCCTGGCGCAGTACCGCATCGGCATCAAATCCGTCAGTCAGTCCTGCGCTGCACAACGGCAACAGCGACTCCGGTGCACCCTTGGTAAAGGCGATAAACCCATCCTCCTCCCGGTGTACCGTGGTCATTCGCTTGCGCTGTGCATCAAAGGGTAACTCGGCTACCCGTGGCAACTGCTCAAGCAGCGGCTCTTTGTCATAGCCTGCCTCTGCGGCGGCCTGGTAGAGCGCCAGTTCGGTGGGGTCGCCAAGAAGTCCACTTGCCCCTTTATTGGCAGGAACCACATCATTGCTTAATGCCAGAGCCCGCCAGAAGTGTGTTGACTGCTCGGGCAATGCCTCGGCCTCCTCACCACTCAGCTGAAAAAGCCGGCCGGCAAGCCAGGCTGCCTCCATGTGCATGCGGTTCTGCGTCAGGGTGCCGGTCTTGTCGCTACAGATCACCGTCACCGAGCCCAACGTCTCCACCGAGGGCAAGTGGCGAATCAGCGCCTGGTGACGACTCATCTTGCGCGCGCCAAAGGCCAGCGAGATCGTCACCACCGCCGGCAGCGCCTCGGGGATCGCCGCGACAGCCAGGCTTACCGCGGTGAGGAACATCAGCACCAGCGGTTCTCCGCGCAGCAGACCGGCAACAAAGATCACCACGCAGACAGCCAGTACAAACATCGCCAGGCGACTGCCGAAACGGGCCAGGCGTTGCTGCAGCGGAGTCTTTATTTGCTCTTTTCGCTCCAGCAGCGCGGCGATACGTCCAAGCTCGGTCTCGGTACCGGTGGCCACCACCACGCCGCTGGCACGTCCGCGTGTAACCGGGGTACCCTTAAAGGCCATGTTGGTCTTGTCCGCGGGCAGCATTGTTCCGGTCTTTTCAAGGGGCGCGGTCTGTTTCTCCACGGTGACGGACTCGCCGGTCAAGGCGGACTCATTGAGCTGAAGCTCCGCCGCCTCAATAAGACGCAGATCCGCCGGTGTGATCATCCCCGCCTCAAGCATGACGATGTCGCCCGGCACCAATTCGCTGGCAGCGACGTCCTGGATATTCCCCTCACGCACCACCCGCGCATCGGCACTGACCATTTTTTTCAGTGCAGCCATGGCCCGTTCGGCCCGAAACTCCTGTACCCCGCCGATCAGTGCGTTGAGCAGAACGATCACGACGATCGCAATGGTATCCCCTATCTCACCGACAAATCCCGAGATAAGCGCTGCCGCCAGCAGGATGAGGATCATCAGATCGCTGAACTGCCCTGCGGCAATACTCAGCCAGCTACGACGTGAAGCCTCTTGCAGCGTATTGCTGCCGAACCTCTGTTGCTGCTGTGAGACCTGCGCTTTTGTCAGTCCCGAGTGCCGATCGCTATGCCAATGGGCGATCGCCTTATCGGCACTGAGGCTGTGCCAGGCACGGCTGTGCTCGTTATCGGTGGACTCGGCTCTGCGCATGGGTTCGGATCTGATGGATGAAAGAAGACCCGGCGGATACCGGGTCACGGGATGGTGAGATCAATCGATGGTGACACTCTTTCTTTTTGATTTTTCCACCTTGGGAAGGGTCAACTCAAGAACGCCATCCTTGAAACTCGCCTTGGCCTTCTCACTGTCCACATAGGCGGGCAGCGCCACGGTACGGCTGAAGCTACCGCGGCGGATCTCGCTACGGTAATAATCCCCTCTCTCCTCTTTTTCCTCATGGCGTGTGGAGCCCTTTATGGTGACACTATTGTCCGCCACCGAAACGTCCAGATCTTCCTTTTCGATCCCGGGCACTTCGGCCTTGACCACGATCTCGTTATCATGGTCAATGACATCCACCCTTGGCAGGCGAGCATCAAGCGGTGCGCCCAACTCCGCCATGGAAGGGAGATCCCAACGAAACGGATGGAGCCAGCGACGGGGAAAGAAACTCTCCATCAACCGGTCCATCTCCTCGAAAGGGGTCATCGGGTGGGCCTGGGTGGTTTGCTGGGCGATCTCCTGCCCTTTGCTTGTTGCGGGTTTTTTGCTCTCTTTAGCCATATGGCACCTCCATTTGATGGGTTGACGACTACGAAAAACCATGCAGTGCAAGAAGTATAGCCGCACCGGACAGCTTGTCATTGCATGTCGCCTCCTCCGTCACAGCGGTGAACTGAACAGTACAAAAAGGGTGATCACGAGCGTAGCGAGCAGATTCATCCACAACCCTGCCCGGGCCATCTGCGGCACTGTCAGATGGCCGCCACCGAATACGATAGCATTGGGTGGGGTGGCCACCGGCAGCATAAAGGCAAAGGAGGCGGCGATGGCCGCTGGGATCATCAGGACTGTAGGGGCCACCTCCATCGCCGCGGCCAGTGCCCCCATGACCGGCAACACAATCGTCGCTGTCGCCGTATTGGAGGTCACCTCGGTGAGGAAGATCACCAGCAACGTCACCGCAGCGATGAGCAGCCATATCGAAACACCCTGCAACCCGCCCAGGCGGTTGACCACCCAGGTGGTCAGGCCGCTCTCGGCAAAACCGCTGGCAAGAGCAAAGCCGCCGCCAAAGAGAATGATGATCTCCCAGGGCAGTTTGAGCGCACTCTGCCAGTCAAGCAGAAACTCGCCCCGCTTCCAGTCTGCCGGCAGAATAAACAGCGCAATCGCGCCGACCATGGCGATGGTGGCGTCAGTTACCCCCTCCAGCCAGGGGAGATCCAGCAGGCCACGCAGGATCCAGGCGGCGGCCACCGAGGAGAAGACCGCCAGCACCATCGCCTCCTGCCGTGACAACGGACCGAGCGCTTTTAGTTGACTGCGGATAAGCTCCCGGGTCTGACCACTGGCCATGCCACTGGAGGGGTAGGCGATACGGGTCAGATAGAGCCAGGCCAAAGCGAGCATCAGCGCTGAAAGCGGGAAGGCAAACAGCAACCAGTCAGCAAAACCGATCGAGGTGCCCGTCATCTCCTCCAGCACACCGGCGAGGATCGCATTGGGGGGCGTACCGATCAGTGTCGCCACGCCACCAATGGAGGCGGAATAGGCGATTGCCAGCATCAGCGCGGGAGCAAAACCTGCTGTGCCGTGCTCACCCTCGGCTTGCTGACTGCTGATCACGGCAAGACCGATCGGCAGCATCATCATCGCCGTGGCGGTGTTGCTGATCCACATGGACAAAAAACCAGTGGCCAGCATGAAGCCGAGAATGACCCGAGGCGGGTTGGTGCCGACCAGACTGATGGTTAGCAGGGCGATACGCCGGTGCAGTTCCCACTTCTGCATCGCCATGGCAATCAGGAAACCGCCGAGAAAGAGGTAGATCAGGTGGTTCGCGTAACCGGAGGTAGTCTCGGCGGTGGACATCACCCCGAGCAGGGGAAAGAGCACTATAGGCAGCAGTGCGGTGGCGGCCATTGGCAGTGCCTCGCTAATCCACCACACCGCCATCAGCGCCACCACGGCTGCCACCGCACGGGCCTCGGGGCTCATCCCATCCGGCAGAGGGACAAAGAGCAGAACGAGAAAAAACAGCGGTCCCAGAAACAGCCCGGTACGTTGCCGACGGTTCACCGCCTACTCCCTGACCTCGGCCAGCCCCAAATCATAGTAGGATTGGGCCAGTTTACGTATCGCGATAACAAAGGCCGCCGTGCGATAGTCGTGGATCTCGGGGTTGTGTTTGATGGTATCGCGAATGTCGGAAAAGGCCGATCGCATCGTGTCATCAAGTCCTGAACGAACCAGATCCAGCTCACTCGCACCGTGCACGATCTGCGAACGGATCTTCGCCGGAACCTCCTGCCCTGACACATCCTCCAGGGCCCTGAGATAGTTGGCCCCGCGCAGCTCGTCAAAGCGTCGCTGCAGGCGACCGAATCGCATGTGCGACAGATTACGACTCCACTCGAAATAGGAGACCGTAACGCCCCCCGCATTAACCCACACATCCGGCAGCATCACGATCCCCCGGCGACGCAGGATCTCATCCGCTTCGTAGGTAACAGGGCCGTTGGCCGCTTCAACGATGAGTTTTGCCTGGATACGCATCGCATTGTCGGCGTGGATCTGCGATTCCAGCGCTGCAGGAATAAGGATGTCGCACTCCATCTCCAGCGCTTCGTGGTGGTTTTCGCTGAACTGGCCGCCTGTGAAGTCGCGCAGTCCACCCTGCTCGACCATACACTGGCGAACATCGTGGATATTCAGCCCCTCCTCGTTGTAGACCACCCCATCGCGTTCAATAACGGCGACGATCTTTACGTTATCCTCTTCGGAAAGGAACTTGGCGGCATGGTAGCCGACATTACCCAGCCCCTGTATGACCACTCTTTTGTCGGTCAGACCGTCGCTTAATCCGGTTTTGGCGACTTCATCGGGGTGGCGAAAGAACTCCTGTAACGCGTACTGCACACCCTTGCCAGTGGCCTCGGTACGGCCGGGGATGCCTCCACGGTTGACCGGCTTTCCGGTAACACAGGCATCCTGATTGATATCCTCAGGGTAGAGGCTTTTGTAGGTATCGGCGATCCAGGACATTTCCCGCGCCGAGGTTCCCATGTCAGGGGCAGGCACGTTGGTCGCCGGGTCGAGAAAACCTCGACGGGCAAGCTCTTGGGCGAAGTGGCGGGTGATATCGCGCAGTTCATCCTCATTATAGTGAGAGGGATTGATCATCAACCCGCCCTTGGCACCACCAAAAGGGATATCCGCCAACGCGCACTTGTAGCTCATCAGCGCGGAGAGCGCTTCGGTTTCATCCTGATTGACGTGAGGGGCGAAACGCAGTCCCCCCTTGGCCGGAAGGCGATGGGTGCTGTGCACCGACCACCAGCCGGTGAAAACCTCGACGCCGCTATGTACCTTGACCGGAAAACGGATCTGCAGCACCGCGCTACTCGCCTTGATCACACGCGCAGTGTTCGTATCCAGTCCCGCGGCAAGGGTAGCGCGGTCGACCATTCTTTCGACCCCTTCACGGAAGGACATGCTCTCTTGCTTTTGATTCGCCACGGCAGTTGCTCCATTACGGCAGTAGGTATCGAGGTTAACAGGTGATGCGATTGTTGTAGTACCCTGGCAGCTTATAGCGGATCACTCAGACGAATATCGCCCGGCGGCTCTGCCTGGAACTCCACCCGGTGTTGCATTGCCGGATTCATATAAACCACCCCGGCATCATCGACCAGCATCACAAACTTGATCCCCATCTGGCGGGCAATACGATGCCACGCTTCGGGGCCGGCAACCACCAGTGCGGTCGCTGCCGCATCCGCCACAGCGCCATTGTCGTGCAGCACGGTAACCGAGGTTACGCCATTAACCGGCATCCCCGTGCGCGGGTCGAGGATATGGTTATAACGCACCCCCTCATGTTCGCGATAGCGCTCATAGTTGCCGGAGGTGAAGACACTCTCATCCCCCGACACTTCGATGGTTGCAAGCACCCCCTCGCCCTGGGGGTGACGGACACCAACACGCCACGGTTTGCCGTTCTTGCTGCCAATGGAACGCAGATCACCACCGGCATTGATGATCGCATTATCGATACCCGCCTCCCTGAGTCTGGCAATGGCAAGATCGACGGCATAGCCCTTGGCAAAGGCACCAAAATCGAGTTGTACCGCCGGATTGGTGGAGCTGAGCATATCCCCATCAAGGGTCAGGTCCGCCATGTGTGGCTCAGCCTGCACCCAGCGCGCAATGGCCTCGGCATCCGGCGGTGGGCCATTGGGGCGCCCATCGCTCTGGAAACCCCAGAGGCTGAGCAATCCACCGATAGCCGGATCGAAAAGCCCTTCGCTCTGTTGTGAGAGCACGCTCGATTGTTTAATGATCGGAATCAACGAGGGGAGCACACGAACGCTTTGCCCCTGGGCGAGCGCCCGGTTGATTTGCACCAGCGGTCCGGGTTTCCAGGCATGCCACTCATGGTGCATGCGCTGGAAGTCCTCACTGATGCGGCTTACCGCCTTTTGTTGCCTCTCCTCGCTGCCCCCGTAAAGAGTAATATCAACCAGGGTGCCAAACACGTAGATTTGGTACTGGCTGCTTTGTGGTGGCTCGTTGCAAGCGGTGAGGAACAGCAGGCAAAAGCCAGTCAGGATAAGTCGTTTCATAAATATCGATTCCGCCAAATTGAAGCTGTACGGCATAGCATTGCCCGATCATACGAATTGTCACAGTGATGTGGTGAAAAATTCCTGTTCTTAGCTACACTTCATGAATGTAAAGCTATCCTCTGTCATTGATAAGCACCCAAAGAGGTGCGTCAAACCAACCTTGAAGGGAAGAGGAAGGATGAAACACGATAATGCCACCACGCTACATCGATTTACAGAGCCCTCCAGTGCCCCCCCTACGCCGCCTGCCCTGCTCAAGGAGCTCCTCACTGGAACAGGGGTAAGCTTCAACGGCAGCAGTCCCTGGGATATCCAGATCAGGGATCCGAAAACCTATCGCCTGATACTCAGTAAGGGCTCGCTGGGATTCGGCGAGGCTTACATGGATGGCCATTGGGAGGCCGAGCGGCTGGATGAGCTGTTCTACCGACTTCTCTCCCACGGCATTGATGAAAAGGTCAGGGGACTGAACCACTGGCGCATCTTTGCCGAGGTACTACGCAACACCCTGATGAACCCGCAATGCTATCGCCGGGCCTTTCAGGTCGGTGAGCAGCATTATGATACAGGAAACGACATCTTCGAGGCGATGCTCGATTCAAGCATGAGCTACTCCTGTGGTTACTGGGCTGAGGCACAGGATCTGGAGAAGGCGCAATTCAATAAACTCGACCTCATTTGCCGCAAGCTGGAGTTACAGCCCGGGGAGAGAGTGCTGGATATCGGCTGCGGCTGGGGCGGCATGGCCAGACATGCCGCTGAGCACTACGGCGTCGAGGTTACCGGCATTACCGTATCCCGGGAGCAACAAAAGCTTGCACGCGAGCGCTGCAAGGGACTGCCTGTAGACATCGAATTAATGGATTATCGTGATTTGACAGGCAGTTACGACAAGATTGTCTCGGTAGGGATGTTCGAGCATGTCGGACTCAAGAATTATCCGGTCTATTTCGATACCGTACAGCGACTGCTCAAGGATAACGGACTGTTTTTGCTGCACACCATCGGTACCTACAGCAGCACTAACAACACTGACCCGTGGATAGAGAAGTATATCTTTCCCAACGGCAAGCTGCCCTCGGCGCGCCAGCTCTCCTGCGCCGTGGAGGGCCGGTATGTCATTGAAGACTGGCACAATTTCGGCCCCGATTATGACCGCACCCTGATGGCCTGGTGGGACAACTTCGATGCCGCCTGGCCCGATTTGCAAGGCAAATACGATGAGCGTTTCTACCGCATGTGGAAATACTACCTGATGTGCTGTGCCGGCATGTTCCGCGCTAAAGAGGGGCAGCTGTGGCAACTGGTGCTGAGCAAGCAGCAACGGCAGGGAACCTATCGCTCCGTACGCTAACCCACGTATTGCGAGAGCATGCAACATGGTGTTTAAATGGATATTCAATGTCTTATTTACGAAGCGCCATGAATATCCATTACCTGCAACATGTGCCTTTTGAGGGACCCGGAAGCATTGAGTCCTGGGCGCTGGCCAACGGCCACACCCTTACCTCCACCCGGCTCTATGCCGGCGACCCCCTACCCTCACCCGACAGTTACGATATGCTGGTCGTGATGGGCGGTCCAATGAGTATCCATGATGAGCTGGAACATGCCTGGTTGAAGGCCGAGAAGTGGTTTATTCGCCAGGTCATTGACAGTGGCAAACCGATCCTCGGCATCTGCCTGGGTGCCCAGTTGCTCGCAGACGTTCTCGACGCCAAGGTGTACCCTGCAGAAACCAAAGAGATTGGCTGGTATCCCATTAACCTGGATGAGTCATTCGCCGCATCCGGGTTTGGCCGGCGTTTACCCCAAACCACCGAGGTATTGCACTGGCACGGAGAGACCTTCGAGCTGCCCGAAGGGGCGCAACGGATCGCCTCCAGTAGCCACTGTATCAATCAGGGGTTCATCTATCGGGATAATATTGTGGCATTACAGTTCCATCTGGAGGTGACGCCGGTTGGGCTGGAGAATCTGATTGAAAACAGCCGCGACGAGATGGTCGGCCCCGGCGCGATTCAGTCCGCTGAAGAGATGACGGGGTTCCCCTCAAGGTTTACCAAGGTTAATCATCTGATGGGCCTCTACCTTGAGCATCTCTCTGCGCCTATTCCTGTGATGGAAGAACAATAACCCGTTAGGAGGTGGATAGATGGGACACCTGGATGATTTTGGCAAGGAGACCTACATGCGGGAACAGGGCTATGAGTGGGACGATACCTACGAGGCCTTTGTCAGCCGCAAGCAGTGGAAGCTATTTACCCGTAACTATCTTGAAGATCACTCCTTCGACACCCTGCGCGCCAAACTGGCAGAGACCCCAATCGATGGCAAGTGGCAGGTCTACGCCAACACCGAATCTGAGGTGGATATCCACAACATCCACAAGCATTTCGGTGCGGCGACCTAACCTTCATCCTCCTTCCGTTCCGGCCTCGAAAATTGTCGCGGAGCAGCAACGCATGATGACCACTTGTTGTGGTCATTATTTTTGCTATAATTATGACTATCGTAATATGACTATAGGCATAAATATGCAAGAGCAGGTTTCAAAGTCCCAGTTTAAGGCCAAGGCGCTGGAACTGTTTCGACAGGTCGAATCGAGTGGCAATGCTGTGATCGTTACCGACCACGGCAAGCCAACCATTGAGGTACGCCGTTATCGCAAAACAGAGCGCAGCCCCTTGGAAGTCCTCAAGGGCAGTGTGACAGAGTATAAGGAACCCACTGAGCCTGTAGGTGAAGGTGATTGGGAGGCGCTGGCGTGATCGTGCTGGATACTCACACCCTCATTTGGTGGGTGAATGGTGATGGGCAACTAAGCCAGAAAGCCCGTAAGGCCATTGAGAACGAACTGACCGCTGATGGTCAGGTAATGGTGTCGGCCATTAGCGCCTGGGAGATCGCCATGCTGGTGTCTAAAGGACGTCTGGCGCTGACGATGGACATTGATGATTGGCTGGAAACGGTTGCCTCTATCGAGGGCGTCTCCTTTGTCTCGGTAGATGCCGATGTTGCGGTTCAGTCTGTACGCCTTCCTGGGGAGTTCCACCCCGACCCGGCAGACAGGCTGATCGTGGCGCTGGCGCGGCATCATTCCGCGCCGCTAGTAACCGCTGATACCAAAATTCGTGAGTATCGGCACGTCAAAACCGTTTGGTAGCAAAAGATGGTTGTTCTCTAAAAGTAAAAACGAAGACGTACACTCAGGCTTGCCGGCAGATGGCCGAACTCAGACCGCGGCTCCTCCACATCGCTCACTCCTTTGCCGTTGGCGATCAGGCAGGAGAGCAGTAGATCCGATTCGTTACTGACCGAGTAAGTCAGATTGAACTGATGCAACAGTGAGGTGTGCTGCTGATCAGTCTCATCACTCAGTGGGGCCACCAGCAGCGTATAACTACCATGCAGCAGGGGGGTTAAATCCCGCGCCAAGGAGAGTCCCAGTACCCGGCGTCCCAGTTGCGGTTGCAGGCCATAGGCGACAAGCGGATCGTTGAGAGTTGCACCAATCTCTCCTTCCCTGCTCGCGCCGTGACTGTTGTGATACCACTCGGCGGTCAGTAGCGTACCGTTAGTGAACTGGTGATCGATCCCGGCGATCCAGAACAGCGCCGTCTCATCACTCTCCTCCAGGTGATAGTAAACCCCTTCCACCCGCCAACCCATCCCCTTCCAGGCACTCTCGAAGGCGCCACCGCCCACGCGATTGCCTAACACGCTCCCGGCCAGCAACGATAACTCCGACACCATCCCCATATTGCGCCGGTAGTAGACGGCGATACTCTCCTCCAGCGCCTCGTTCTCCTTCGGTGCCGGCACGTAGGCCGCAGTGAGTGAGGAGTAGGCCGAGGGATACCAGTCCACGCTCAGGGCATCGATGCCCGGTTTGAAGTCGGTATCCAGTTCGATCGGGGAAAAGGCGCCAAAGACGTTGAGGGGTTGCCAGAAGCGACCACTGCCCCAGTCGAGGGGCTGACGCCCGAGCGCCATGGTCAGGTTGTCCGTGCGGTAACGGTAAAAGGCGCGGTCCAGCGCATAGCCGATGCGGGTGCTGCTCCGCTCCCCCGACTCATCCAGCCACTCCCCTGCCCACTCGCGGTAACGAAACAGTTCGCTACTGTGCGCACCAGGCCCCGGGTAGCCGTCCAGGTGCAGGCGAGCGGTATCGAGATGCAATGACCACTCGCCGTGCTGCTCCACCCCGTCGAGCATCAGACGCAGACTCTGCTGGTCCGCGGTCAGGGTCTGCCGTTCCCCATCGAGGTAGCCGATATCCCCCGCCCCGGCCCGTGCCGTGGTGCCGAGCATGGAGAAGCGGCCGGTCAGATCAAGGGCCTGGGCCGTGCCCAGCGGCAGGGCAACAAGCGCCAGCAGCAGAAGATGAGGCAACGCCCCGCTCATGCGCTGTGGCGCTCATGCCGCTCGTCACTGGCCAGCCGGCCATCACGCAGGGTGATGATCCGCTCGGCCCTCTCCATCACCCGCGTGTCGTGGGTGGAGAAGATAAAGGTGGTCTTCTCCTCGTGGGAGAGGCGATGCATGATGTCGAGCAGGGCGAAGGCGTTCTCCGAGTCGAGATTGGCGGTGGGTTCGTCGGCCAGTACCAGCCGCGGCCCCGCCGCGAGGGCCCGGGCCACAGCGACCCGCTGCTGTTGGCCGCCAGAAAGCGCTGAGGGACGACGGTGCATCACCGCTTTCAGGCCCACCAGCTCCAGGTAGTGCTCGGCCCGTTCACGTCGCTCGTGCCGGTGCTGCCCCTGCAACACCATCACCAGTTCAACATTCTCCAGGGCGCTCAGCACCGGCACCAGGTTATAGGCCTGGAAGATAAAACCGAGCTGGAACAGGCGGAAGTCCGACAGCTCTGCCTCGCCCATGGCCGTCAGCTCGATGCCATTGAGGCGGACGCTGCCCTGAGTCGGGGCATCCAGTCCGCCGATGATATTGAGCAGGGTGGTCTTGCCCGATCCGGAGGGGCCTACCAGGGCGGCGAAATCCCCTTCTGCCACCTGCAGGTCGACCCCCTGGAGCGCCTGGACCTCGATCTCGCCCTGACGGTAGCGCTTGCCGATCCCTTCCAGTGTTAACAGTGCCATATCATCGATTCCGTCATTGCATGGTTTAGGTGCGAAGCGCCTCCACCGGCGTCACCCGTGCCGCCTTGATTGCCGGGTAGATCCCGGAGGCCAGGGTGGCGGCGAAGACGATGGTGGTGAGTTGCACCACCCGTTCCCGCGACAGCTCGGTATAGACGACGGGGTCCATGAAGGTCCCCATCATCTGTGTCCCGCCGCTCATCAGCGCCGAGAAGTCGATACCGTGGTGGGAGAACCACAGGTGGGTGCTACCGCCAACCAGCCAGCCGATTACCACGGCGAGAAAACTCAACAGCAGCGACTCGCAGAAGACCAGCCACAGGAGGTGATGACGACTGATACCCAGCGCCCGCAGCAGACCGAACTCGCGGGTGCGCTCGAGCACACTCATCAATACCGTATTGAGGATACCGAAGACCACCATAATGAGGATCAGGGTCAGAAAGACATAGTTGCCGGCATCGTCGAGAATGATGAACTGCACCAGCTGCGGCATCATCTCCTGCCAGTCGAGCACCACGGCACCGTTGTCCCCCAGTGCCGTGTCGATACGCGCCTTCCAGTGCGCCATGCTGTCAGGGTCATCAAGAAAGATGGCGAAGCGCGTTACCGGCTCACTTGCAGTATCGGCCCCCTCGCCCTCGAGAAAGTACCGGGCGAAGCGGAGGTCGCTGAGCACCAGGTAGTCATCCAGCTCATCGACGCGCGAATCGAAGACCCCGCGCACCCGGCCGAGGTGCGCCTGCGAGTCGCCCCCCTCCTTGCCAGCCATCAGCACCACCTTGCTGCCGACCCGCGCCTTGAGCTTGCTGGCCATGCCATCGCCGATAAGGATCCCGCGGTGATCACCCGCTTCGAGCCACTCCCCCTCCACCAGCTGCGGTCGCAGCATCTCCACCCGCGGGTCATCCTCGGCGCCCATCCCTTCCAGGGCGGCACCGACGGAGTTATTGGCGGTGCTGGCCAGCACCTGCAGCGAGATACGCGGCTCGACGCTGCCGGCGATGCCGAGCGCACTCAGCCGCGTCTGCAGGGTTTGCCCCTCGGCCAGGTATTTGTGGTTGGCCGGTGCGGCCTGGTAGCCGTCGGGCTGGACGGTGAGGTGCCCCTCGCCGAGCTTGATGGCATTGCGGATCATCGAGTTGTGACTGCCATCGCCGATGCCGATGAACAGCACCGCCAGACCGAAACCGATACCGATGGAGCTGAGCGTAATGAGCGTGCGGCGCCGATGGCGCCAGATATTGCGCCAGGCCAGCATCAACAGCAGCGGCAGTGGCAGATGGCTGCGACGGGCACTCATCGCATTACCTCCGCGGGTTTGAGACGAACCGTGCGCCATGCAGGCAGCAGCGAGGCGATCATCGCCACGCCGATCATCAGGAGACTGGCATAGAGCACATCCTGCGGTAACAGGTAACCCTTCATTACCGGCTCGAAGACGATCCCCGCCCAGTCGTAGCCGTCGGGCATGCTTTCGCTGAAATCGATACCGTGCTCCTCGAAGTAGAGCGCCAGCAGTGAACCGATCACCGAGCCGCTCAGCGCCGAGACCAGGGCGAGGAACAGCGACTCCAGCACCACCATAAACAGCAGCCAGCCCCGCTTCATCCCGATCGCCAGCAGAATCCCGAACTCGTGGGTCCGCTCATGTACCGCCATCAGCATGGTGTTGAGCATCCCCAGCGAGGCCAGCCCTACGACGATAAAACCGATGATGAGCAGCATCGACTTGCTCAGCTCCAGCATGTCGGCCACGGCAGGCATCAATTCACGCCAGTTTCTCACCACCACCGGGCCGCCCAACTCGTCCAATGGTTGGTGCTGTTGCAGCTGCCCGAGCTTCTCCCGGACGGCCTGTTGCACCGGATCCAGACGGGTCATGTCATCGAGTCTGATCGCCAGCTCGTGGTAGCCGTTCTCCAGATACATCAGCTGCTGGTAGGCCTCGATGGACATCAGGATACCCATGCGATCGAAGTTCGGCTCAATCGGCTTGAGGACCGACGCCACCCGGTAAAGCGCATTGCCGATACTGCCATCGGCGGCCTGGGAGACCAGCACCAGTTCGCTACCCGGTGCCAGTTTCATGTTTCGTGCCATCTGTGCCCCGACCACGACGTTGTAGCGTGGCAGTCCGTAGTCGGTGACATCGGCCACGTCGAGCGCCGGCTTGCCCTGGCGGACATGGCCCAGCATGGTAGTCACCTGCAGTTCACGCTGCGGGTCGACCGCCCGGATCATCGCCCCTGCGGAGGTGTCGGCGGCGCTGGCCAGGGCCGCGGCATAGAGCCGGGGGGCAAACCGCAGTTGTGGAAACTCCTGCTCGATCTCATCCAGCCACGCCCAGGGGATGGTGGCGTACATATCCCGGTCATCGATGAAGGCCTGACGGTGGATCTGGATATGGGCGGTGGTCACCTCGGTGGCGTACTGCACCATCTGCCGCGTCATCCCCTCCAGCAGCGCGGCATAGAGGATCACCATCACCAGACCGCCGGCCAGGGCCGAGACTGTCAGCAGGCTGCGAACGGGGTTGCGCCAGATGTTGCGCCAGGCGATGTAGAACAACATCGGCAGACGATTGAGGGAGGAGGTGTTCATGTCGTGCTGCATCACACTCCCCTAGTGGTCCATGCGGGAAATAATGTCATTCTCAGAGCCCCGCTAATGAGCCAAGGCAAGGCGTACTGCGCAGGGAATGGCCATCCCCTTGCCAAGCAGTGCAACGCGGCATTGGCTCATTAGCGGGGCTCCCTCCGGGCCGGTCCACAAGCCTCATCGTCTGTGTTGCACTCGCTTGAATTAGAATAACTAGTCCTGCGCTCGCGCGCCTTGCCGATGAGGCTTGTGGGCCGGCTGAGAGTGGCATTATTTCCCGCATGGACCACTAGCGCCGTTGCTTGAGGCTCTGCAGGGAGAAGAAAGCGGTTTCCAGCGGCACGCCGAACTCGATATCGTGGTAGCGGATCACGGTCGACTCATCCGGTTTGTCTTCCGGCTGCAGACTCATGCGCATCGGTACGACGCGCTCGCCGATCTGCTGCAGCATATCGAAGGTGAGGGTGCGTACCAGTTCACCCTCTTCATCGTAGTAGAGCGCCCGGTAGGGGGCCAGCGTCTGCTGTTCGATAAGCATCACCACCTTGCCCCATACCACCGGGGCGTTCGGTTTGGGCAGGGCCGTCATTTCATAGATCATGCGCCCGTCGCGCTGCCCCTCATAGCTGAGGGTGGAGTCGTAGTCCTCCTCGAAGGTGCTCTCGCGGACCAGGTCGTCATTGGTAAAGTGGCTGCCCATCCAGGAGCCGGACATCATGCTGGAGGGGACCTTGGTGACACGGTTGATCTTGGGCAGGTAGTTCCAGATGTTCTCTTCCACCTTCAACGTAGCGATACCGCGGTCCTTGACCGGCTCGCGGATCACCACCAGCGAGTAGTCCTTACCCCTGGACCACGCCTCCATACTCATGTTGCGCTCGTAACGACGGGTCTTGACCGTCATCGACATGCTGGCGTGCGAGGTCTCACCGCGCCAGAGCCGGTCGATATGCCGGATCAATTCATCCACCTCCATGGCCTGGACCGGCGCCAGTGGCAGACAGCAGAAAAGAAGTGCCATCAGGCGTGGGCATTTTAATCCATGCGGAAAGACCGTGGGTCGCTCTGACATAGCCCTCTCCAAGCCGTTAGATAGATACGCTCAGTGTAACAAAAGGGAGTGTTACGCGTTGAAATAGAGGCAAAATTTCACCTTCATCCCCTGTTGCCCTTATAATCTGCGCACTCAACATTTACGGAGCATCAGTGTAATGGGTAGAGCCTACCAGAACCGCAAGGATTCTATGGCCAAGACGGCCGCCGCAAAGACCAAGGTTTACAGCAAGTACGGTCGTGAGATCTATGTTTGCGCCAAATCCGGCGGTATCGATCCCAGCGGCAATCTCACCTTGCGTGGCCTTATCGAACGGGCCAAAAAAGACCAGGTGCCCGCCCATGTTATTGAAAAAGCCCTCGAAAAGGCCAAGGGTGGCGGCGGTGAGGACTACTCGCCAGCACTCTACGAAGGGTTCGGCCCGGGCGGTTGCATGGTGCTGGTCGAATGCCTTACCGACAACCCCAACCGCACCATCGGTGATGTGCGCACCTGTTTTAACAAGGCCAAGGCGAAACTCGGCACCCAGGGTACGGTTAGCCACATGTTCGACCATGCCGCGATCCTGGTCTTTGAAGGCGATGAAGAGAGTGTGCTGGAAACCCTGCTGGAAGAGGATGTCGACGTTTCTGACGTGGAGAGTGAAGAAGGCAAACTCACCGTTTTTGTTCCCCATACCGAATACAACAAGGCCAGGCAGGCGCTGCTCAATGCCTTTGGCGAGATCGAGTTCGACGTTGATGAGATCCAGTATGTGCCGAAAGGCTCAACCCCGATCAGCGGCGAGGATGTGGAAACGCTGGAGAAGTTCATCGACATGCTCAACGATGTTGATGATGTGCAAAACGTCTATCACGATGCCGAATACTGAAGCGGATCCTGACGATAAAACGCCACAAGCTCGGCATAGACGGCCGGCAGCTCCTCCTGCAAAAGCTCCGGTTTCTCGAAAAAGAACTCACTCACCACAGCAAAAAACTCCGCCGGACTCTCAATGGCATAGGGATCGATGCGGCTACGGTGACCGTGGTCAAGATGGCTCAACATCCGGTGGTAGGCCCGGGTAAAATCATCGCTCCACTGTTGCGGGGGCATGGAGCTGTGCAGGGGCGGCATGCCATTGGCACTCCCATCGAGGAGATCGAGCTTGTGCGCAAACTCATGCAATACCACATTAAGGCCATGCCCGTGAGCAGCGTACGGCTTCGGACGGATATCCTCCCAGGAGAGGATAACCGGCCCCCTGCCCCACGCCTCACCACTCAATGCACGGCGTGAGTGGTGCATCACCCCGGCATCATCCTGCTGCCCATGGGAGACGATAAAAGCATCCGGATAGACAATGATCTCAACCCAGCCGGCGTAGTACTCCAGACCGAGATTCAGCACCAGCAAGGATGCCTGTGCGGCGATCACCGCTCGCATGTACTCATCGAGCTCCATACCTGCGGCACCGACGATAACCTTTTGATGCAGAAAAAAGCTGCTCAACTTACGCAGACGATGCTGATCCGCGCTCGACAGGCGGGCAATCACCGGCACATCCGCCACAACACGCCGCCATACAGGCTCGGCGATACGCTTTTTCAGCAGTACCCGCGCACGCCACCAGCGCTGCAGCCATTCGGTCAGTCTCATCGCACCCTGCTTTGGTACCGCTCCAGAGCCTGCTCACGGCTGCGCTTCAGATCGACCAGCGGCTGACGCCTCGGCTGCCCATACTCATCTCCCAGCCAGTGCCGGCAATAGGCACCCTCTTGATCAAATCTTTGCGCCTGGGTTTCGGGATTGAAGATGCGAAAATAGGGGGAGGCATCCACCCCGCACCCGGCCACCCACTGCCAGCCCATACTGTTATTCGCCAAATCCGCATCAACCAGCGTCTCCCAGAACCAGCTTGCCCCCGCCTGCCACGGCAGGCCGAGGTTCTTGGTCAGAAAAGAGGCCACCAGCATGCGTACCCGGTTGTGCATCCAGCCACTTTGCCACAGCTGTCGCATTCCCGCATCAATGATGGCAACTCCGGTCTCCCCCTTTTTCCAGGCGGTGAATTTCACCTCGTCCATCTGCCAGAAGTTATTGCCGAAACGCGGGTCCATCGGCTGATCCGTCGTATAGGGAAAATGCCACAGTACATAGCGGGCAAACTCCGCCCATCCCAACTGTCGCAACCACGCCTCTGCCGCTGCCGAGGTGGCGGAATGATCAAGGAGTGGCATCAGTTCACGAAGGATCTGGCGTGCCGTGATCTCGCCAAAGTGGAGATGGGGCGAGAGCATTGAGATGCCATCCACAGCGGGCCGATCACGGCTGACAGGATAGTCACCGAGCATGCCGCCAAGGAACAGCTCCAGACGCTGCCATGCGAAGCGCTCCCCCGGCTGCCAGTGAACGGCGAGTTTCTGCTGCCAGGGATGGAGATCACACAGCGCCAACTCAGCCAGAGAGCCGCCTCCCGAGGGTTGCCGGGGTGAAGGCTTGAGAAAGTGCGGCGTACTTTGGGAGCCTGTTTCGGCAACGGGAAAGCCTGTCAGCTCACGCCGCAACCGCTTCCAGAAAGGGGTAAACACCTTATAGGGCTTACCCTGCTGATTGAGCAGACTGTCCGGCTGGAGTAGGTGCCACTCATCGAAAATGTGCAGCGTAACACCCGCCTCAGCCAGCTGCTCTTTTGACTTCCGATCACGTGCCTGAAGATGGGGTTCGGAAAGACGGGTACAGCCCACGTTCATGATAGCGGTTTCACGTACCACCTGAAGCAGTACATCGGCAGCCCGGCCCTGGAAAAAATGCAGTCGTATCCCTTCCTCTGCAAGCTGTTGCGAGAGTGTATCCAGGCTCTGCTGAAGCCACCAGCGGCTGGCTGCACCCGTGACCCATTCCCCCTCCTCTTCCGCGCTGTCGATATAGAGGGCAATGATGGGGTGTCCCTGTTGCGCCGCCCAGATCAGTGCCGGGTTATCGTGCAGGCGCAGATCGCGGCGAAACCAGATAATCACACCATTCATTAAACTGTGCCCTTTTATCGCCAGTTCGGTGGACTGAAGAATAATGGAGCTCAAAAGCCGTAGGTAATATTCACGGCACCATAATGGGTGTTGTTCTCCTGGGTTGTAAACTCTTTTGTGCGTAGCATATTGCTGAACGAAAGACGCCAGCGGTCAAACAGATAGACCAGACCAAACTGCATATCGCCGACAAGGTTCTCCTTTTCCACGCTGTGGCTATCTTTAAAGGTATTTCCATCGAGAAAAATATTGCGTGCTATCAGGCGGGTTTCAAAACCCAGGAACAGATACCAGCTCGGTTCGGCACCTTGGCGAAAATAGGCCAGACCTGGGAAGCCGGGACGAATATTGGGGGGATTGAGATCCCGCTTCAAGCCATCGCCAAGGCGAAACATCACACCACCAGCCCCATAGGTATAGGCATTACCGACAACCATGGTCATGTGAGGTGCCACACCTAACTCCAATCCCTGTGAGATGGGTCGAACGAGACGCCAAAATCTGGAATATGACAGCCCGATCGCCAGCTCATCCTCGAGTTGATTATCCCACCCCTCTGGGCTGTCGATACCAACAAGATCGTGGAAACCGGTTTGCGCCTGCTCCCCCATCGCACTGGGACCCACAATACCAATAGTGATATCAAACATATTCCCATAATCAACCTGATCGCTTGAGCTAATCTGGGACAATACCGCAACACTGGCATAGAGATAACCGGCGTAGGGCCGGTCATCCTCGACCACAGAGGTCCCTTCGGTCTCATCGGGAGTGAATATTTTCTGTCCAAACGTATAATTAACCAGGCTGAGCTGCTCCCCTTGTTCATAAAAGGGGACCCATTCAGCCAGACGAGATAACCCTTCTGGTGGCTCCTCCCTCTTCAGGACCGACAATTGGGTTCCATGGGTATAATAACGATCCCCGCTGCTGGCAAAAAAGTCATTTTCCATTTGTAGACTGACGAACGTTTCAGGTGGATCCGATTCGGCAAAGAGGGGGGGCGTAAAAAGAGAAAGAAAAGTCGGCACAATCAATAGCCTGTAGCACATTGTTGAGATTGAGCTCATTTCTTCACAAACCTTATGTTATGCGTTTTCTGAAACGTAATGCACTCAAAACCAGAAGACTGATACCGAGCAATGCCTGTGCAGCAAACTGGGGCCAAAGCACGAGGAATTCATTTCCCTTTAGAAAAACATCCCGCACTACAACCAGAAAATATCGCAAAGGATTGAAATAGGTGATCCACTGCGCCGCTTGCGGCATGTTCTCAATGGGAAACATAAAACCGGAGAGCAGTATCGCCGGGAAGAAAAAGAAAAAGGAAGACATCAGCGCCTGTTGCTGTGTCTGGGAAACAGTGGAAATAAATAGCCCCACTCCCAGCGTCGACATCAGGTAAAGGCCGGCACCGAAAAGGAGAATCACGGGATTACCCACCATCGGCACCTCGAACCAGTAGAGTGAAACCATCATGACCATCACCAACTGGATATAGGCGATGACCACAAAGGGAAGAGTCTTCCCCAAAATCAGCTCCATCGGACGGATCGGCGTCACCATCAGCTGCTCTAGTGTTCCGATTTCGCGTTCACGCACCACCGCCATGGAGGTCAGTAACAGCGAGGTGAGCATGAGGATCAGGGCCATCACCCCGGGGACGTTGAAATTTCGACTCTTCAGATCGGGGTTGTACCAGGCCCGGCTACGCAGTACTACAACGCCTTCCTGGGCAGGCAGTTCAAGCCGGCGAGCCGGAAATTCGCTAATGATACGCTGGGCGTAACTCATCGCCAGGGTTCCCGTATTGGAGTCGGTACCATCGACCAACACCTGCACGGAGTTGGTTTTACCACTTCGCAGGGCCTCGCTAAAGCCACGCCCGATACGCAGCACCATGATCACCTTACCCCGGTCCAGCTGCTCAACAACCTGGGCCTCATCCGTCAACCAGGCATTGAGCTGAAAATATCCCGATCCGGTAAAGGCATCCACCAGGGCACGACTGTCTGCGCTTCTGTCAAGGTCGTAGACGGCAGTTCGAATATGATCCACATCGGTCGTGGCGGCATAGCCAAAGATGATAAGCTGAATCACCGGGGTGACAAAGATGAGGAATTTCATTCGCCGATCGCGAAGCATTTGTAGAAATTCCTTTACCATCATTCGATAAACACGTTCCCACATAAATGCCTCAGCGAATTTTCTTCTCGAATTTTCTTATCGCAACGGTTGTTACGATAACGGCGAACAGAGTGAGGAAAAGCAACTCCTCCAGCAGATAGACCGGAGGACTTGCCTTGAGAAATATCGCCTTTAATACCGAAACGAAGTAGCGTGCCTGAACCAGGTGTGTGATTACCTGCAAGGGTTGAGGCATATTTTCGATTGAATAGAGAAAACCCGATAGAAGGAATGCCGGAATAAAGGTAGTGACCATGGCCACCTGACTCGCCACAAGCTGTGAGCGTGCAACAGTGGAGATAAGTATACCCAGACCAAGGCCACCAAAGAGAAACAATGATGTCGAGCCGACAAGAAACAGTAGACTGCCTCTGAGCGGCACTCCGAACAGCCAAACCGAGAGTCCGGTGGCAATCAGCATGTCGAACATGCCGATAAGGAAGTACGGCAACATTTTTCCCAGCAAAAGCTCAATGGGTTGAACCGGCGTACTGATCAGCTGCTCCATGGTGCCGCTCTCCCACTCCCTGGAAACGGTCAGCGAAGTGAGAAGAGCTGTGATCACAGTCATAATCACCGCCATCAGGCCGGGGATAATGAACCATCGACTTTTCAGCTCCGGGTTGTACCAGACCCGAAGACGGTTCTCGAGCAGGGGAGTAGTAAAGGAGGAGAGATACTCGGCATTGAAACGGCCCGTTACCCCCTCGACATAGCCCTGGCCGATAGAGGCGGTGTTGGCATCCGAGCCATCAGAGAGCGCCTGTACCGCCACCGTCTGTTTTGATTCAAGATCGCGGGAGAAATGGCGTGGGATGATCAACCCTATGTGCGCATCACCAGAATCAAGTAAACGCCGCGCATCCTCCTCTTCATCACTGTACGCGATAATGGTGAAATAGCCCGAAGCGGAAAAGCGCTGGATATAGTTACGACTCGCACTGCTCTTGTCGTGATCAACCACCACCAAATCCAGGTTATTGATATCCATGGTGATGGCGTAACCGAACAGCACCAGAAGAATCAATGGCATCAAAAACGCCATGGCCAAACTACGCGGGTCACGACGGATATGTACAAACTCCTTTCGTACAATAGCCCACAGACGCAGCCCGGATAACGTGCTCATCAACCTTCTGCCTCAATCAGACCAACGAACACATCCTCCATTGTAGGCATCACTAACTCTGAAGGCACCTCGCCAAAACCCTGCTTCTGGAAAAAAGTCTCAAGTCTCGGCATAACCTGCTCTGCATCCTCCACGGTCACATGAAGCGTATCACCGAACAGTGCAACATCATGAATCCATGATTCAGATTCAAGTGCTTCAAGCGCAGCATAGGGGCGTTGTGGGCGCAGCTCCACGATCTGCCGTGACAGGGACTCTCTTTTAAGTTTGGATGGTTCGCCACGGGCGATTAGACGACCACGGTAGATCAGTGCCAACTCATCGCAATACTCTGCTTCGTCCATATAATGAGTGGTGACGAAAACCGTAGTTCCGTTGTGAGACATATGGGCGATCAGATCCCAGAACAGGCGACGCGCCATGGGATCCACGCCTGATGTGGGTTCATCAAGAAAAAGGATCGGCGGCTCATGAAGCACGGCACAACCCAGGGCAAGACGTTGTTTCCAGCCACCAGCCAGCGAAGCGGTGATATGGCTACGCATCTGGGTCAGGCCGGCCATCTCCAGCACCCACTTCTTGCGCTCGGAACGGTGGTGACGTTCTACCCCGTAGAGACCACTGAAAAAATCGATATTCTCCTCCACGCTGAGATCGTCGTAGAGTGAAAATTTTTGCGACATATAACCGATGCGCTTCTTGATCGCCTCAAATTCGGTCATTACATCAAGCCCAAGCACCTGGCCCCTACCCTCGCTCGGCTGCAGAAGACCGGTAAGCATGCGGATAGTGGTCGACTTACCCGACCCATTGGGGCCAAGAAAGCCGAAAATACGTCCCTGCTCCACTTTCAGAGTGACGTGATCGACAGCGACAAAATCGCCGAAACGTCGAGTCAAGTCAGTGACATCCACCGCCGCACTCATTACGCCTTGTCCCCGCTAACCGCCTGAATAAAGACATCCTCCATACTCGGCACGATACGTCGGGAGGCATACACCACGACTCCCTCTTCCGCAAGCCATGATAGCGCCTGCTGCAACTGCTGTTCGTTATCAGTGGCCAGGTGAACACGTCCGCCAAAGAGTCCAACTCGCTGCTGCCCCAGCTTCTCAGCGAGCACCTCACGGGCTTTTCGTCCATTTTCCGACTCCAGCTCGTACATCTGTCCGGGAAGTCCCGCCTTGAGTTTTTGCGGCGTATCACACAAAAGCAGACGACCTTGATCGAGCAGACCAACACGTGCACACCGCTCCGCCTCATCCAGATAAGCGGTCGAGACGACGATAGTGACGCCCTCCTTGAGCATGTTGTAGAGAATTCGCCAGAAATCACGCCGTGATATCGGATCGACACCGTTGGTCGGTTCATCGAGAAACAGCACTTCAGGTTGATGGATGAGTGCACAGGCCAGACCCAGTTTCTGTTTCATCCCGCCCGATAGGTTACGTGCCAGGCGTTTTCGAAACGGTGTGAGATTGGAAAAACCCAACAGGCGATCCATGGTCTTTCCCCGCTCACGCTGTGGCACCTGATAGAGATCGGCGTAGAAATACATATTCTCCTCTACGCTGAGATCACCATAGAGTCCAAAACGTTGCGACATATACGCGATGCGGCGCTTGATCTCCTCCTCTCCGCCATTGATCGGGAATCCCGCAACGAAGGCCTCACCCTCGCTCTGTGCAAGCACCCCCGCCAGCATACGCAGGGTTGTGGTCTTGCCGGCTCCATCAGGACCAACCAGGCCGAAAATCTCACCATAGGGAATGGACAGATCGAGCCCGCGTACTGCCCATTCCCCAGCAAAGGAGCGGCCGAGACCGCGAGTAACTACGGCCTCTTTCATTCCGCCTCCCGTGCTTTTTCATGCAATCGGTTAAGTGCCGAGCGGCAAGGCTCCTCGAAGAGCATCGCAACGATCTGTGGATCAAAATAAGTACCCGCCATCTGCCGGATTTCGCTCAGCGCCCTCTCCCAGCTCAAGGCGGGGCGATAACTGCGATCGCTACTCATCGCATCCAGCACATCCGCCACGGCAATGATCCGGGCCTCCAGCGGGATCCTCAAGGCGGCCAGGGAGTGGGGATAACCACAACCATTGAATCGCTCGTGGTGATGGCGCACCGCTGGTGCAAGCTTTCGCAGTTGGGGGATCTTCTCGATGATTTCAGCGCCCACACCCGGGTGTTCCCGGATTTTCTTGAATTCATCAAAGGTCAGCTTATGAGGTTTTTTCAGGACAAGATCAGGGGTGGCCAGCTTGCCGATATCGTGCAGCAAGCCGGCATGGTAGATACGCTCGATCTTGCTCTCGTCCAATCCCATCGCCTCTGCGATCGTTGCGGCATAGGCCGCCACGCGTCGGCCGTGCCCACCTGTATAGGGGTCCTTCAAGGCGATGGCACTGTCATAGGCGGAGAGGATCGCCTCGAAGTGCTCCTGTTCACGCCACAACAAGTTCGCGATCTGGTGACGATTAATCTTCAGTATCGTGCCCCACAGAATCAGGGCAAGGAACACATAGATAGACGCACGCAGCACTATCACCTCGACCCCAAAGTACTCTGCCATGGAAAAATAGAACGCCCCCCACTCGGCAAGCACTACCAGCAACAAGCTCAACAATCCATAGCCCCACAACAGACGCCTGTCACGTCGTTGCAAACTGCCAAGACTCCGTACAATACGATTTTGGGCAATTGTGCTGACGGCCATTATTAGCCCCTTTACTATGCTTGTCAGGAATGCGGTTGCTGTGCTGAGGACAACTTTGCCCAACGCCAGGCAAGGACCGCGGTCGTCAACCACACAAGGGAGCGAAGACTCATAGCGGCCACCGTGCGCATCTCAAAGGCACCGCCGTTGATAACATGTATTCCGAAGGCGGCGAACACCCCCAGCGTCGCCACAGCGATGAGCACTGCCAATCGGGGTGCACAGGACCAGCGCGTGGCGAATCCCACACCCGCAGCAACATAAGCAAAACCGGCAACAAAGTTGAACCACAGAACGAAAGGTACATAATCGCCGGCGGCCTCGCGGGCCTCACCCTCGAAGAAGAGAACCGCACCGCCACTTTTGATCGTCAGGACACCAAAAGCGACAGCAATTATCGCCAAAATCCACCATTTGGCGGTCTCTTTACCGTTATTCATTATCAACCCCCTTCTCGTTGTACAGTTCTATCCAGGCATCGGCCGGCATCCCCGGATTGAGGATCCCGTCAGGATTGTCCAGTTGTATGTCTACGGCGAAAACCAGCTTCACCCGCTCCTCGCGGGTTTGAACATTCTTGGGGGTAAATTCCGCCTCGCTTGAGATGAAACTGACGCTGCCGGGGAAACGTCGCTCAGGAAAAGCATCCACCATGATCTCGGCGTTGGCTCCTAACCGAATGCGTCCGATGTGGTGCTCCGGAACATAGACACGCAACCGCGGTTTTGATAGATCCGCAATAGTTGCCACCGGACGTGCCGCCGCCAGAACCTCACCGACCTCGGCATGAGTACGTAGCACCACCCCGTCGAAGGGACTGGACACCCGCATATCATCCAATGTCACACGTAGCGTTTCCATCATGGCCAGTGCCTGTTCGTGGCGTGCCCGTGCAGCAGCGATCTTCTCCTTGCGGTGCCCATTCTGTAGCAGCTCAAGTTTCTCTTTTGCCGCTTGCAGCCTCGAGGCCGAGGCCAGAGCGGTGGTCACGTCACGATCACGTTGCTCACGGCTGGCGCCACCTTCGGCAAATAGGAACCTGGATCGTTTCGCCTCTGAGGCATGGTTCCTTGCCTGAACCTCTGCCTCGCGCACTGCCGCTTCTGCCTGTGCGATCTCTTCGGGACGAAATCCGCTTTCAAGCTCTTCCAGTGTTGCCCTGGCAACACGCACCTCGGCTGCGACCTCCTGCATCCTGGCCTGAATTTCCCGATCATCCAGTGCGCCGATGTGCTGCCCCTTAACCACCCTGTCACCTTCTTCAACCGGCCGTTGCAACAGAGTGCCCGGCATGCGAAAACCCACCCGCACATCCGTCACCTCAATCGTTCCGGAAGCCTCGAGTTTCCCCTCCGGGGTCTGATCACCGCGCTGTACCTTAAGTGTCAGCGTGATTAATCCGGCAAGCAGAAGAATAATGACGGGAATTATCCAGCGATATCGTCTCATCGTATTTCCTTCTCACTATTCAATATGGTTCCGGTCTGTGTAAAAAGCTCCGGGGTGATCTGCCCTGTCTCCTTGAGCAGACGGCTCTTGCTGATGATCACGTCATAAGCCGCCTGGGTCCGTTTGGCACGGGCATTCCAGAGGTCGGCTTCGGCACCAAGAAGATCCGTGATGGTGCTTGATCCGGCACTGTAGCGGAGCTTTTCGATACGCAGGACCTCTTCGGCTTCTTCCAGGCCCTGTTCTGTGACACTTAACTGCAATTCATCCGTAGTGACATCGGAATAAGCGACGCGAACCTGGTAGTCAATCGTGTCACGCAGTTCCTGCAGTTCAAACTGGGCGACCTGTTTTTCAATTACGGCCTGACTAACCCGGTCACGGCGAGCCGATCCGTCGAAAAGAGGTATTGAAAGCTCCAAACCTAACAGCCACTCATCCTGCCCCTCGCCACTACCGCTCTCAAGATAACGGCTGTTGCCAACCATATGCAGCTGTGGCAAACGTTCGCCACGGGCGATATCGATACGCTGTTCGGCTGCCTGAACCCCGGTTTGCGCCTGGCGCAAGCCGGGGTGTCTGTCGAGTGCTTTCTCGACCCACGCTGAGGGCCCTGTCTCTGATGAAAGAGGCGGCATTGGCAATTCATCCAGTACAGTCGGTGCCTGATCGTCTCCCAGTAATGTAGCGAGAAGTTGGAGACTATTGTTCATCCCCTGCTCCAGAGCAACCATCTCATAACGGGCCTCGGAGAGCCTGGTCTTGATCCGCGCCACATCGACCTCTGCAACCCGTCCTGACTCAAAACGTTTACGCACATCCCTGAGTTGCGATTCAAGGTTCCGAATACGGTGTTGCATCGCATCGCGCAGATGTTGCAGTTGCAAACTCTTTCCGTAGGTAGAGACAACATTGAACATGAGCTCCTGCTTTGATGCCTGCAACTGCAACTCAGCCGACTGGGTCAGCTTTTGTGCCAGGTTCACAGACGCCACCAGCTTGCCTCCCATATAGAGCGGAAGTTTCAGATTCACCCCGACGTTTGCTACGTCATCATCAAAGGGAGGGAAACTGCCCGGCTCGTGTATCGGCCACACCAGAGTGGGATCCGAATAGTGGGTGACACCCGCTTCCAGTCCCAGTTCCGGCAGTCGTTTTGCCTGAGCGATACTCTCTCCCAGCTTCTCACTTTCCACCTGTTGACGTTGTCGCTCGATACCTGGATTATTCAGCAGCGCCCGCTCCAGCGCCTGATGAATCGACAGTGTTTCAGCCAGAGCGTTCTCTGCACCACTCCAGATAAGCAGCACCATCATTAATCTGCCAAAATATTTCACTGTCCCACCTCTGCCGTGTCTACCAGTTCGTTAGTGCCTGTTTGCTTCTGATATTAAAAAAATCACGCATCCATCTGTTTGAGAATTTCGTCGTCTTGATCTGTCCCGGTAGGTACGATGCGTTCAAACAACATGAATAGCACCGGGATCACGATCAGGGTGAGTAGTGTCGCCGCCAGGATGCCGCCGATAACAACGGTAGCAATGGGAGAGAAGCGTTCGGCACCTACAGCCAGCTCCAGCGACAGCGGCAACATGCCCGCCACATCCGACAGGGCGGTCATCATGATCGGGCGGTAACGTACCGACACCGCTTCGGTGATCGCCTTCTCCAGCCCCACCCCTTCGCGTCGCTGCGCCAGGATGTAGTCGATAAGCACGATACTGTTGTTGACCACGGTGCCGACCAGCAGAATGACACCCAACAGCGCCGGCATGGAGAGATACTTGCCCGCCAGCAGCAGCGCCAACACTACACCGATGAACTGAAACGGCACTGCCATGAAGATCGTAAACGGATGTTTGAAGGAACGGAACTGCGCCACCAGCACCAGGTAGACCGCCAGGATCCCCAGCGCCAGGGCGCGTAGAATGCGGAAACGTGCCTCCTCGAAATCGGTCTGCTCACCGCCGATCGTCACCTGATAGCCACTCGGTAACGCCATCTTTGCGACCACCTTATCGATATCGGCGATAGTGTCGGAGAGTGGTCGGCCATAGTGGTAACCGAGAACATCCAGGGTCTGTTGCAGATCCTCGCGGGTGACGATGCGTGGGCCAAAACGGGTCTCCAGCGTGGCCAGCTCACGCAGCGGTACCTGGCTTCCATCCTGTGACTGAAGGTGTACATCGTTCAGATCATTCGGTCCCTCGCGATCTTTAGGGTGGTAGCGCAGAAAGATATCGAGATCCCGGTCACGTGGTTGACGGTAAGGGGCGATCACCTCCCCCTCGGTCGCTTCATAGACGGCCTGTGCGATCTGCTTGCCGCTAAAACCCAGCTCCGCAGCGCGTTCACGGTTAACGGAAACATGGATCTCAGGCGTATCCATCCCCCAGTTTTTGTAGAGGTTGGTGACCCCGGGAATGGTGCGAAGTTTTTCGATCAGCTCACTACCGAGACGATCCAGCTCGACCGGATCGGGGCCGCTAAAGCGCACATCCAGCGGTGCTGTAGTGCTCGATCGCGCCGTTCCGCCCTTCTCCTTGACCACGGCCAGTGAGACCCCCGGGATCTCCTGCAAGCCCTTACGCACCCTGTCCATGATCGACCAGAGCGTCTCTTCACGGCGGTTACGCGCCGTCAGGTTGACCACAAATTCTGCCTGATTGACGTCCATGGCCCCGCGGCTGCCAAGGTAGTGACCACCGGGTTCGTAACCGACCTGGGTACTGACCGCCACCACCTCCGCCTCGGCCAGTAACAACCGCTCGGTCTCGTTGACCGCCTCTATGGTTTTTTCCAGAGGCGTGCCCGGCACGGTATCGAGCATGATCTGGAAATTGCCCGAATCGAATTTGGGCAGCATTTCGCTGCCGAGCATGGTCATCAATCGCGCGCTAATGGCCAGAAGCAAAAAGGCTGTCAACAGGGTTCGCCAGGGGTGGCGCATACTCCAGCCAAGCAGGGCAAGATAGCCATCCCGCAGCCCGTCGATGAAGGCGGTAAAGGGGTGCACCCAGTGGGCGAAACGTCCCTTTCCCTCATCTTCGGGGTGGAGCCACAGCGCGGTCAGCAGCGGGATCAGCGTGACCGAGATGACGAAAGAGGAGCCCAGGGCAAAGGCCAGGGTCCAGGCCAGCGGGCCGAACAACTTACCCACAAAACCGCCGAGGAACATCAGCGGCACCAGCACCGCGATGGTAGTGAGTGTGCCGGCCAGGTCGGCCAGGAAGATCTCCTCGGTGCCGCGGATCGCCGCCTGTACCGGCGGCTCACCCTTCAGCAGGTGCCGGTGGACGTTCTCCAGCACCACGATGCCATCGTCCACCAGCAGGCCGATGGAGAGGATGATCGCCGACATGGTCACCATGTGCAGCTCTATCTCCGCCAGATACATCAGACTGAAGGTCATCAGGAAGGCGACGGGAATGGATGTGGCGATGATCAGCGCCTGGCGCAGGTGGGTAAGGAACAACAGCACCACAATGATCGTCAGGATAATGGCGGTGAAGATGCTGCTGGTCATGTTGCTGATGACCAGCTCGGTAAAGACCGAGTCATCATCCGCTACGGCAATATCCAGTTGCGGAAAGGCCGAGCGTAACTGCTCCAGTTCGGCACGTACCCGTTGCGCCACCTCTACTGTGTTGGCCTCGTCGCGCTTGAGCAATTGCACCGCGATGGCCGCCTCGCCGTTGAAGTGGTAGGCAGAACGGGCCTCTCCGGCGTGCACCTCAACCGTAGCCACATCACCGAGCCGTACGATGTGATCCCCCTGGCGGAAAACAACCAGTGAGGCGGCATCAACGGCATCACGCAGTGGCCGCTCAAAGCGGATCACCGCCTCCTGCTCACCCCGGTCGATACGTCCGCCGGGCTCGCTCAGATTCCACCCCTGCAATGCGGAACGCAGGGTGGCCATATCCAACCCATAGGCACGCAGCTTGTCGCGCTGGACACTGATCTCAAGCTGACGCTTGTGGCCGCCGAACACATCCACCGCGGCGACCCCATCGATCACCTGCAGACGATCACGGATGGCATTGTCGGCCAACTCACGCACCGCCTGCAGCGACATCCCCTCACCGCTCAGCGCAAGGGTCATGATCGGTTTGTCCGAGGAGGAGAACTGCAGCACCTGTGGCTCACCGATCCCCTCCGGCAAGCGGTGACGAATGCGCCCGATGGCATTCTGCACATCCAGTGCCGCCTCCTCGACCTCACGGCTGTAATGGAACTCCGCCTTGACGATGGAGAGCCCGACCTGGCTGGTGGAGGTCACCTTGCGAACGCCATCGATACCGCCGAACTCCTCCTCCATCGGCTTACTGAGATTCTTGGCCACATCCACAGCAGCCACACCGGGATAGGAGGTAATGACAGTGACCACCGGCGGATCGGAGTCGGGGAAGAGCTGGATCGGCAGCTCCAGGCGGGCTATCACGCCGAATATCACCACAGCGATCAATGCGGCAAAGACCGTATAGCGGTAACGCAGTGAAAAACGGGGCCAGCTCACCAGACACCTCCACAACGGATGTGGAAAAAGAATTTCATGTTTGTGTACTTCATCATTTTTGTTTTAGCGACAAAAACCCGCTTACTCCTCGGAGGAGGCAGTTTGGCCTTCTTTTTCTTCCTGATAACGTTGCACCATTGTGCCTTCTTCAAGGGTCGGGTAAGGGGTACTGATCACCCGTTCATCAACCTTGATGCCATCGAGGATCTGCACGCGACCATCCTGAATTTTCCCGGTTTTGACTGGCAGCCAGACGGCTCGTCCCTCCCTGATGGCAAAAACACCCTCGTCGCCCCTGCGTTGCTGCACCGCCTGCAGCGGAACCGATATTGCGTCATCGAACTTCTCGAGTTCGACAACAGCCTCCACGCTCATTCCAACATGCAGCGGAAGATCAGTGCCATTGTCGAGGGGAACATCGAAAGTAAGATTGCGGCTGCGGCTATCAAGAGCGGGATAGATATGACCGATCTCTCCCTGCCATGAGGTGGTCATTCTGTGAAGATGCAGATAGACCGGCAGTCCCGGTGAGAGTTGTTGCTGATCGGCCTGCGGTGCGCTAATCACCGCCTTGAGTGTTTTCGTGTCGACTAATTCCACTAGTGGACTTCCCGGGTTAACCGCCTCTCCCTCATTGACCGGCACTGACTGGACGATCCCCGGGAACGGCGCGACCACCTCGGCATAACCAAGACGGGTCTCGGCAGTGGCCCTGGCATGGCTGTTCTCCTCCAGCGACGCACTCAAGGTTGCCACCTGGCGTGCCGTCTCCTGCAGTTTCTGCTCGCTGATAGTTCCTTTGGCGAAGAGATTCTGGTCAATCTTGAGCTGTCCGCGCCAATACTTCAGATCCGCACGAATACGGTCTGCTGCTGCATTCAGGCGCTGCAGCTCCTGGCGTTGTTCAGCATCATCGAGGCTTAGCAGTAACTGCTTCTGCTCCACAACATCCCCCTCCCTGACGGAAATGGCGCTAACCGTCGAGGCCAGACGCGAGGCGATCATTGCACGTCTTTGCGCCTCAATAGTGCCGCTATAGCCGGCTGTCACCACAAAGGGGCTGGGTGTTATCTGGACCGTTTCCACCACCAGGGGGGGCATCGGGATCGCATCCGGTATCGCCAGGCGCTCGCGCAGCTGTAACCCGGCGATAACGACAATCACTGCGATCCCAAGTAACAGTAGATATGTTGCACGAAGCTTTATTATGCCGCTTTGTCGAGAGTGTTTTTTAACCCTGTTGATATCCATTCCTGTTATCCAATCGCGTTTAGTTTTGAGGCTGAATGCTGTTGCGGTACCAGCTGTGACAGTCAACGCAATGTTGTTGCACTGCCTGATAACGGTTGAGTACCGCTTCGAGATCTTCCTGCTTCGCTGCCGCCACGACCTCCAGGGCCGCAGCCTTTAATGCCTTGTCTGCGGCCATGAACTGCGATGAGTTGCTGCCTAGGTCTGCAAGCAGCTTTAGCCGTTGCATCAGCGGCGGCAAGGGATGTTCGGCGATCGCCTCGGCCGCCAGCGCGATCGTTGAAAACTCCTCGGCCCATATCCCGTCACCGATCCGCGTCATCTCCTCACTGAGTCCTAACATGATTTCATCCATCGGACCGCCTTCCGCCATTATCGGGGTCGAGATCTGCATCAGGACAATCATCCATAGCCAGCTGTACCGTCGTCGCATCACATTATCCTCAAAAGCAATTAATTACTTGCATACGGATCAAAAAAACAGACTGCCCTCAGGCAATAACCTGACCGGCCACTCTGTTCGCTACTGTTACGATGCCCCTATTCACGGTCTGAGCGAGGGCTGGAGAAATTGCCACAGCGGCTCGGCCTCCTCCTCTAGGGAGAAGTTGAACTCGTAGACCGACCAGCGCATCACCAACCCCTGAATGGCGGCGAGAATAAAGCGGGCAGTGCGATCCGGCTCCAGCTCTGGGCTAAATACCCTCTGCTCGATACCCTCTTCAATCAGCCGGGTGAGTCGCTGCGCGTAGCCATCCATCATGGTCTGGACCACCGTTTTGAGTTTGGGTGACTCCAGATGGAGGCGATCGGAGAAGAGGACCCTTGGGATCGCCCGGTGTTTGCCCATGAAGGCCAACTGCTTGAGAATGATCTGATGCAGGCGCTCATCGGCCGGTCCCGGGGTGGAAAACAGGTCACCGATAACCTTGAACAGGCTATCCCCGACCCAGTTGATCACTGCGCCGAAGATCGCATCACGACTCTTGAAATGGCGAAAAATCGTCGGCTGGGCGATCCCCACCCGGTCGGCGATCGCCTGGGTAGTGAGCTTTTTCAGCCCCTTCTCGACCGACAAGGCCATGGTTGCCTCGATGATCTCCTGCTTGCGCACTTCGTGTGATTTGCCCATAGTTCATTTGTGAGTGATTAATTACTTTTAACTCTAATCGAGAAGGTTCTCCCCGTCAATGATTTCGTTGCTCATTGTTTTTGCTGCCCTCAAACTCAATAACCCATGAAGCAAAAAAGGGCGCAAGGAGAACCCCCTGCGCCCTTCTGTGGTCACTGGCTATCCAGTCACTGTTACTAGCAGCAGTTACCCTCCGGCACGCCACTCTTTTTCAGCATAAACGCCAGCGGGCAGAAGTTGGTGATCCCGCTCTGTGCCAGGTTCAGGCCGACAAAGGCGGTGAGCCACAACCAGGCCGGATCATGATAGTGCGCCAGTCCCAGGGAGATGAGGATCATCAGCCCGGCGGCCAGGTGCACGATTTTATCGACGGTCATATAGCGCTCCTCTTAGTTCTTGTAGGTGAGTTGCAGATTGAACACGTTCTGCTCCAGCTCGATGTATGCCGGAGATACATCGTGCTCCACCTTGTTCTCAAACGCCTTGGCGTAGGAGAGCGAGCCTGAGAACTTCTTGCTCAGTTGACGGGTCAGGCCCAGTGTCAGGTGCTTTTCGGTGACCGCCAGCGAACCGATGTTGTTCGCAACATCCTCTGCCTCGATGGGCGAGGCACCGTAGTTGTAGCCCATCCGCACGGTGGTCTTCTCATTCACCTGCTTCTGCACGGCGATGGCGTAGACGGTCTGGTCGTCCCAGCCAAACTCCATCGTATTCGTCCCGCCTGGAGTCTTGAGATCGACCTTGTTGAGCACATCACTGAACATGATCTGCTTGATGTCCGCCTCGATAAGCAGCGTATCGCTCGGGGTCCAGGCGAGTCCAAGGCTATACTGGGCCGGCGCGTCCATGGTCATCTCATACACTCCACCGGGGGGGGCAGTCGGATCATCCAGATCGCTGACCACATTCCATTTGAATGCGTCCATGTTCTGCTCCGAGACATAGGAGAAGCCCAGTTGCAGCACCGGGTTGATCTTGTAGATCGCACCGAAGGTGGCGCCGAATCCGAAGACCTGGTTTTGCGGGAGTTGCATGTCGGGATTGCTGATGGCCAGGCTCTGATAGTCGATATTCAGCGCCGCACCCAGGGAGAGCTTGTCATTCACTTGGTAGGCAAAGCCGGGGGCAATTTTGTAGAACTGTTTCGTGGTCACTACCGCCTGGTTACCCGAACCCGGGGTAGGATTAACATCAGAAAAGTCGACACCCATCCCCGAAAGCCCTGCCATGCCCATGCCGGCGGTGAGACGATTGTTGATCCGGAACGCGATGGCACCCGAGGGCATCATATAGAGGTCGGAGTCACTCTTATTACCGTTGGCCGTGCGTGGCGGGTTGAGGAAACCGAAGCCCATGTCGGAGCGGAACTCATCCATCTCGATCACCGCCAGACCGGCCGGGTTGGTCAGTACGGTACCGGCATCCTGCGGTGCCGCGGTAACAGCACCCGCCATACCCCACTGGGTCGCGGTCACACCCAGCATTTGATCACCGTTGGTCGCGTTGGCCGCAGCCGAGCCAAGGCCCAGTGCCACAGCAATTGCACTCTTGAGCATTACATTTCGTTGTTTCATGATATCTCCCCCCTAGGGTTTTGCCGTACATAATTGATTGTTAATCGACCCTTTCAGGTCATTGATTTCCGGACAATGATGAGATTTCCAGCCACACTCCTCCGATTGTGGCTGTTAGCGTTTTATGCCTAGCGCAGGTAGGGTGTCTGGCCGGGCACACCGCGGAAGGTGGCGTGACAGGCCATGCAGCCATCGGTTACCTTCTTGTAATAGTCAGCGGCCGTGGACAAATCACCCTTATCAGCTGCATCGGCCAGGCGCAGGGCATTACCCTCCACCGCATCGTTAAAGGAGACCAGCACGGAGAGCTTCTCATCGTTCACCTGATCCGGCTGGAAGTAGGGCAGCAGACCACCACGCGGCAGGCGGTGGTTGGCAAGACGACGTGCCGCCCCGGCAGCCTGCTCGCCGTTATCGGTCATCAGGCCGGTGGCGATGCTCTGATAATCGGACAATACCTCGTGCATCACCTGGCGCAGGGTGATGGTGTCGCTGCGGCGGGTATGCTTGGCGTAGATTGTCATCAGTGCGCCCTTGGTTTCGGGCGACAGTGCCATAACCTGCTTTTGCCTGTCCGGTGTCATCAGGCTGATCTGCTGTTTCATGACCTTCTGCAGCGCCTTCATATCCGGTTTGGCTGCCGGTGCCTGCTCGGCCATGACCGCTCCGCATGAGAGCATCAGTGAGACCGCTGCAAGGTGGCGAAGTCTGGTTGTCATGGTTTTTTGTGTGGTTTGGTTTTCTGTTGTGTTCATCTTTTTCTCCCAAGTACAATGCTGTTTGTGTTTCACCGTGGCGCTCCCGGTTCCAGTCAAACGTTACGCCGATACTGTTGCTATCCAATTTCGTACCGGTAACAAGCTGTAACCGATTGTTACAAAATATTTCAGTCAATCCATGAGCGATCGAACAGATGTCCGAAAAAAAAGAGCAGCTTCTGGTCGTTGACGATGATCCGGCCCTGTGCAGCCTGCTGAGCCGCTACCTGACCGAAAACGGGTACCACGTTACTGCCGTACAGGATGGCGTCGAGATGAAACAGGTCCTGGCAACGCAGGAGGTGGACCTTGTTATTCTCGATTTGATGTTGCCCGGCGAGGATGGACTGACCCTGGCGAAACAGTTACGCAGCGAATCCCACCTGCCACTGATCATGATCTCGGCACGGGGCGATGATGTGGATCGAATCGTCGGCCTGGAGATCGGCGCGGATGACTATCTTGCCAAACCGTTCAATCCACGCGAACTGCTGGCTCGCATTCGCGCTGTTATGCGACGGCGATCCACTTCTGATGAACAGACAGCCGGAAAGCCTGCTGCCCAGATCATCGCCTTCGGGCCGTACCGGCTCGATCTGCAGCGCCATCAGCTGTTTTATCATGATGAAGTGGTGGCACTGACTACCGGGGAATTCTCCCTGCTAAGGATATTTGCCGAACACCCCAACCAGGTACTGGAACGGGATGCGCTGCTCAGCCAGCTCAAGGGCTATGAGCGTAATCCCTATGATCGCAGCATTGATGTGCGCATCACCCGTCTGCGACGAAAACTCGAAACAGACCCCTCCCTGCCCTCCTTTATCCGCACCGTCTGGGGTGAAGGGTATATGTTCTGTCCGGACAGCTGAACATGTCGACCAAGACCCTTTCTCGACGCAACAGTCTGTTTCGCCGGATCTTCATCACGATCGGCGGTGTTTCCATCCTCTTTCAACTCTTCACCCTGGCCATTATCAGCTACCTTACGCTGGTGCCACTGGGTAAGCGCTCAGCAGATGACTTGGTCACCATCATGCAGGACTCCGCCCAACAGTGGCATCAAGCCGGCGAGAGCGAGGCGAGCGCCTTTGCTGAAAATCTCTGGCAGGATCACAGTATCCGGATCACCAACGACTCCAGCCCGCATCAATACACGAACAGCCTGCTGCCTTACCTGTGGTTTGTCGAGACATCCCTGCATCGGCTGATCGGTCCCGATACACGGCTGCTAACCAGCCATGATGACCATGGGAATGCCTGGTACTGGGCCGACATTATGGTTGATGGTGAAACGGTACGGGTAGGATTCCCTGAATTTCGCATCGGCGTACATCCGCCTTTTGCCCTGTTTATCGTTCTCAGTGTCGGTGGCATCGTGATCCTGTTGACCACGGTCCTGCTAGCTCGCTGGATAAGTCGTCCGATTGAAGATATCTCCAGCGCCGCCCAGCTCATCGGCACCGGTGTCTGGCCCGAGCCCCTGCCGGAACAGGGCGTCAGGGAGCTCTCCTCCCTGGCAACCAGTTTCAACGCCATGTCTCAGAAGATTCAGCAGCTGCTGGAACACCGTACCACCATGCTGACCGGGATCTCCCACGACCTGCGTACGCCCCTGGCGCGCATGCAGTTGGCACTGGCGATGCTGCCCGAGGAGATGGATGCGGAGCTGAGAAACAGCCTTGAGCGCGATTTGAATGAGATGAACAGCCTTATCGGGCAATTCCTTGATGTCGGCCGCGCACTGGGAGAAAACCAGCTGGAGCAGACGGACATCCGCGAGGCACTGCAGGGATTGGCCGATGACGCCGTACGCGGTGGTGCCATTGTCGAGTTTATCGATAGTGGCCCTTGTCGCAGCAAGGTAAACCGTCTCGCCCTCTGCCGTATCATCTCAAACCTGCTGGATAACGCCCTTCGCTATGGTGCGTCCGAACCCATTCGCATCGACTACACCTGTGGCGCCAACGGACTGACCATTCACGTCAGCGATCGCGGGCCGGGTATACCCGAAAATATGCGTGAGACAGTCTTTCAGCCCTTTTTTCGTCTGGAAAAATCACGTAACAGCCGCACGGGCGGCAGCGGACTGGGGCTGGCCATTGCACGACAACTGGCTGAGGCCAACGGCTGGGAGGTAAAACTGATGCCGCGTGAAGGCAGGGGTACCGTGGCCGAGGTTCATCTACCCCGTGCACTAAAGCGCCTCTCGCATTACCGGCCGGTGTAAGCGCAACACCTAACGCACCACTCTTTTTTCTCCTCATACTCTTGCGCCATGTGGACGACTTATTTATTATATCTACATATTTAGATATAGAGATAGGTCAATATGGATACAATAAAGCTGTTCAAGGCGCTTTCCGATGCCACCCGGCTGCGTTGTGTGGTGCTGCTGGCCAGTCATGATGAGCTTTGTGTCTGTGAGCTGACCCATGCGCTGGGCCTGCCCCAACCCAAGGTCTCCCACCACTTGGCAGCGCTGCGCAAGGTTGGAGTTGTCACTGATCGCAAGGAGGGACTGTGGAACTACTACCGGATACGGGATGGGTTGCCACCGTGGGCACACGAGGTAATTCGTGCGGCTGCGGAAGGTGTGAAAAGCGAGGCACCCTTCCTCCATGATGCCTCGGCCTTGGGCGAGATGCCCAACCGTCCCGGCGGTGTCTGCTCCGCCTGAATCCCATCACCCGACAAGATACGGAGAAAATTCATGAAACGTTCTTATGCCCCCTTGCTGTTACTGCTCCTTTTGGCTCTACCCGCCCTGGCGCTCGGCAAGCCCGCCTTCCTGGTCGACTCCGACTGGCTTGGCGAACATATCGAGGATGACAACCTGCTGGTGCTGGAGGTGCGCTACCACCCACATCGTTACCTGACCGTGGGGCATATTCCCGGCGCCGTGCAGGTGCAGCGTTTCAAGGATCTGGGTGATAACCACGCCACTCCGCTGATGCGCTTCCCCTCGCGCGAGGCGTTTCAGGCGACACTGCGCCGCTGGGGGGTGAACGACGACTCCACGCTGGTGCTCTACGACGATTCCAACACCGCGCTCGTATCCCGACTCTATTACCTGCTGGAGCTTTACGGTTTCAACATGGACCAGGTGAAGATCCTCAACGGCAGTACCGTCGAATGGAGCGCCTTCGAGGAGATGAGCACCGAGCGTGAATCGGTGAAAAAGCCGGGGAAGGTTACCCTCAAGCCGGCAAACCCGGCATTGTTCGTCGAGTGGACCGATGTCTATGACGATGTGGTCTCACGACGCGATCCCGACGTGGTACTGCTCGATGCGCGTCCGCACGACATGTACACCGGCGAGGTGATCCGCCATTCCATCATGGGCGGCCATATCCCCGGCGCCATCAACGTGGTCAGCCTGGATGGCACCGCCAACCAGAAGTGGAAATCCGACGAGGAGCTGGCAAGGCTCTACGCCAGCGTGCCGAAAGAGAAAACCGTCTATATCTACTGCCACGATGGCTTCCGCATGAGTCTGGCCTGGATGCATCTGAAACACCTCGGTTACAACGATGTACGACTCTATAACGGCGGCTGGTCCCACTGGGGCAACGAACTGACCCTGCCTGTGGTAGAGGGCGATACCCCCTATAGTGGCGAATACGACCTGTAAGGAGTTGAGCATGAAAAATATCAAGGTACTCGGTTCCGGCTGCAAGAACTGCGAAACCACCGCAAAGCTGATCCAGACCGCTGCCGATCAGGCAGGGGTTCAAATCGAACTGGAGAAGGTCACCGACATCGCCGAGATCATGGCCTACGGCGTCATGTCGACCCCGGGGGTGGTGGTTGACGGTCAGCTGGTCCACGCCGGTGGTCTGCCGGGACCTGATCTGATCCGCCAATGGGTCAGCGAATAGGAGTGGTGGGTCGGATCACGCCGTCACGGGTCAATCCGCCCTAAGAGTTTCTTCAAAAGAGAATTGAGTAATGACAATCAAGGTTGGCATCAACGGTTTTGGCCGCATGGGCCGGCTCGGTCTGCGGGCTGGTTGGAATTTTCCCGAATTCGAGATTGTGCGTATCAACGAGATCGCCACCGATGCGGCAGGTTCAGCGCATCTGCTGCAGTTCGACTCGGTGCACGGCACCTGGAACCATGAGTGTGGTGCAGACGATGATGCCCTGCTCGTCGACGAAAAACGCATCGGCTACAGCAGCCATGCGGCTATCGCCGATGGCGACTGGTCCGGTTGCGACATCATCATCGAGGCGACCGGCAAGCACCATAAAAAACCGGAGACACTGCAGGCCTACTTCGACCAGGGGATAAAGAAGGTGATCGTCGCCGCCCCCACCGAGGGGGCGCTCAATGTTGTCTACGGTATCAATGACGATCAGTACGATCCAGCGGTACACAATCTGCTCACCGCCGCCTCCTGCACCACCAACTGCCTCGCCCCGGTGGTCAAGGTGATGCACGAGAAGGTCGGTATCGTTCACGGCTGCATGACCACCATCCACGACATCACCAACACCCAGACCATCGTCGACAAGGGACACAAGGATCTGCGCCGTGCACGCGCCTGTGGCCAGTCGCTCATCCCCACCACCACCGGCTCGGCCAGGGCGATCACCAAAATCTTCCCCGAGCTTGCCGGCAAGCTTAACGGCCACGCCGTTCGGGTTCCTCTTCTTAATGCTTCGCTCACCGACTTCGTCTTCGAAGCGTCCCGTCCGGTGATGGCGGAGGAGATCAACGGCTACTTCAGGGAAGCCGCCGAAGGCGAACTCAAGGGCATTCTCGGCTATGAGGAGCGTCCACTGGTTTCCGTGGATTACGTCAATGACCCTCGCTCCAGTATCGTTGATGCCCTCTCCACCATGGTGACCGACGGCACCCAGGTAAAGATCTACGCCTGGTACGACAACGAATGGGGCTACGTCAATCGCATGATGGACCTCGCGCGCAAGGTCGCGTTGTCTCTCTAGAGAATTTTTAACGCCTTTGCGTTGAAAACTTTTTTATGAATGAAAATCTGAAAAATTATCTTGTGGTCACCGGCGGGTATTGGTCATTCACTATTACCGATGGCGCCATTCGCATGCTGGTGGTGCTCTACTTCCACCAGCTCGGCTACTCGCCGTTCGAGGTGGCGATGCTGTTTCTCTTTTATGAGTTTTTCGGCATCGTCACTAACCTGGTAGGCGGCTGGCTGGGGGCACGCATCGGGCTGAACCTGACCATGCAGATCGGCATGGGAATGCAGGTAGCGGCGCTTCTGATGCTGACCGTGCCTGACGTATGGCTCTCGGTGCCCTATGTGATGGCGGCGCAGGCGCTTTCGGGCATCGCCAAGGATCTGAACAAGATGTCGGCAAAGGCGTCGGTAAAGGGCCTGGTGCAGGATGGGCAGGAGTCGACTCTCTTCCGCTGGGTGGCGCTGCTCACCGGCTCGAAGAACGCGCTCAAGGGTGCCGGCTTTTTTATCGGTGCGGCGCTGCTGGAGTGGGTCGGTTTTCGCGGCGCGCTGACAGTGTTGGCCGGGATGCTGGCACTGGTACTGATCATCACTGCACAGCTACTCCCCGCCGGGGTGGGCAAAATGAAGTCCAAGCCGAAGTTCGCCCAGCTCTTCTCGAACATTCCTGCTATCAACTGGCTCTCGGCGGCCCGCTTCTTCCTCTTCGGCTCGCGCGATGTCTGGTTCGTGGTGGGTCTGCCTGTCTTCCTCTACGAGGTGCTGGCGTGGTCCTTCACCGAGGTGGGCAGCTTCATGGCACTGTGGGTGATCGGCTACGGCTTTGTCCAGATTGCTGCGCCGAAACTGCTGCGCCACAGCCGACACGGCCGGGGGCCGGGCGGCGGCAGCGCACGGCTATGGGCCTTCGTCCTGGCGCTCTTCCCCGCCGGTATCGCGCTGGGATTGCAGCAGGGGTGGCCGGCCGATGCGGTGATCGTCACCGGCCTGCTGCTCTTCGGCGCGGTCTTCGCCATCAACTCGGCGGTCCACTCCTACCTCATCCTCGCCTACTCGGACCACGACAAGGTGGCGATGAACGTCGGTTTCTACTACATGGCCAACGCCGGGGGGCGACTGACCGGGACGGTACTCTCCGGCTGGGCCTATCAGCACTATGGTCTGGAGGGGTGCCTCTGGTTCTCCACCATCTTCGTGCTGGCCGCTGCGGTACTCTCCTTTGCCCTGCCGCAACCCGTCACCACCACCTCTGCCAGCGCAGAATAAAACCTGGAGCCTCTCATGTTCGACGCACTCGCCAACTTCATCGTCTTCGACTGGATGGGGATCGATCCGGCCTCCCACACCGGCGCTGCGCTCCACTTCTTCGTCATGGACACCGCCAAGATCTTCGTCATGCTGGTGGTAATCATCTACGTGATGGGCCTGCTGCGCGCCCTGCTCTCACCGGAGAAGGTGCGAGATTACGTGCGTGGCAAGCCCAAGTGGCTGGCCCGTGGCACCGCCGTTGGGCTCGGTGCGGTCACCCCCTTCTGCTCCTGCTCCTCGGTGCCGCTCTTTATCGGCTTCGTCGAAGCGGGGATCCCGCTGGGGGTCACCTTCTCCTTCCTCATCGCCTCACCGATGATCAACGAGGTGGCGGTGGTTATCCTCGCCGGTATCCTTGGCTGGGAGCTAACACTGATGTACGTGGCGGCAGGGCTAACCGTCGCCTATGTCGGCGGTATCGTCATGGAGCGCTTCAGGCCCGAGCGCTGGGTCGAGGAGTATGTCTGGAAGATCCAGATGGGGCAGATGCAGATGGCAGCGCCCGACACCTCCCTGGCGGGTCGCCACCGCTACGCCTGGTCCGAGGTGAAGGAGATCGTCGGTCGGCTCTGGAAATGGGTCATCGCCGGCATCGCCGTCGGCGCCCTGTTCCACGGCTATGTACCGGAAGGGTGGGTCACCGAGTACCTTGGCGGTAAAGACAACTGGCTGGCGGTGCCCGGCGCGGTACTGCTCGGCGTGCCGCTCTACTCCAACGCCACCGGCGTGATCCCGGTGGCCGAGGCGATGCTCGGCAAGGGGGTCGCCATCGGCACCACCCTGGCCTTTATGATGAGCATCGCCGCTCTCTCCCTGCCGGAGATGATCATCCTGCGCAAGGTGATCAAGTGGCCGGCTCTGGCGCTCTACGCCGGCGTACTGGCAGTGGCCTTCACCCTGGTGGGCTGGGGCTTCAACCTCGTTGCCGTATAGTGCCGCGCCCCTAAAAATCTCACCGCAAAGGCGCAGAGGCGCAAAGTTGAATGAGAATGGATTTCTTCACTCTGCCGCACCGTCGCAAGAATGCAACGCATAGAGCCAAAGGCAGACAGCAATGAACACCGATAATGAAATATTTAGATCAAAGAGGAGATAATCGATGACCGAACAACCGCAACTTCACTCTTCCATCGTCGCCATGGTATCGCTGGCCGCCGGCATCGCTGCCAGCCATCCGGCGATGGGCCAGTGCCAACTGCAACGGCTGCGTGAGGCGGGTGTGCCGGAACACCAAATCGACGCGGTGATCGAGATCGCCCGCCACATTCGTGACGAGGCGGCGCAAAAGCTCGACGCCGCTTTCGATGCGCAGGCCGTAGAGTCGAAACCTGTCGTAACAGAGAGCTGCGGCTGTAGCCCCACCGCCAGTGGACAAGCCTGCTGCTAGAAAGGTTTACATCAGCACAGTTGCGCGCAGTGGCGGCCACAAGCTTCCCTGCGGAGTGCACCGTGCGCCGCGACTACTCCCACTCCATCTCCTGATAGACCTGCTGGGCATTGCGCCCCTTGAGGATTTCATAATCCACCAGGTAGCTGAAGGGTGACTGGTCGATGCTGCCAATTTCGGTAATGCTGCCACCCTCGTCCATAAAGCTGCCTACGGCATTGCGCAGAAAGGTCAGGTAGTCGAGCGTATCACTCCGGGCTCTCTCCAGAGTAATGACAGGACCGTGCCCGGGCACGATCTGTTCAGGCTCAAGTGCAGCCATCGTATTGAAGGCTTCGATCCAGTGACGGCTGTTTGAATAGGGCATCACCCCCAACATCCGCCCGGTGTAGACGATGTCGCCACTGAACACGATGCGCTCCTTCGGCAACCAGACCAAGGTGTCGCCGGGGGTATGCGCCGGTCCTGCATGGATAAGCTCGAAAGTGGTTCCCCCCAGGGTGAAGCTCGTACGCTCGCTGAAGAGCTTGTCGGCATAGACCGCTTCGGTACCTGCCATCCCCTCGTTGCCTACCAGGTTGCCCAGGGCGAACATCTGGTCTTGCAGGCGTTGACGGTGATCGGTTACCGTCGCCTCGCTGGCGATAATCTGCGCACCACGCTCCTTGAAAAAACTGTTGCCTAACCAGCGGTGATCCTGTCCTCCGGTATTGATCACTGCCTTCACCGGTTTATCCGTCACCTTGCGGATTTGCGCATCAATAGCTGCTGCTCCCTTGTAGCTACCACCGGCGTCGATCACCACCACGCCCTCACCGGTCACCACAAAACCGAAGGTCGCATTGTTGCCCAGGTTCTCCGCACTGCGGTTACCAAAGGGGCCAACCACAGCATAGACATGCTCATCGAGTTGCTGCAGCTGCAGTACATCGTCCTCTTGTGCAGTGGCGGCAATGCTGCTCATCAACAATGCAGACAGCAAGAAATTCAGCGTACGGCGAACACACATGTTTATTAGTTCCTCTTCGCTCTGCAGACAATTTTACTTTCGCGGTTGCACCCGCGTGCCGTGATCAATGCTTTCATCTAAACGAAAACCACGCAGTTCCAGTTCGATCTACTGCACTGCCTGATCGTTACGTTTGTTCATCACATCCACTCCTCTGCTGTGCACGACAACGCCTACCATCACAGCATTACGATGTTACTGATTGGTAATGGAGTATGCCGCCAAAGGTTACAGAACGGTAACCCGACAATGATTATGAAAGAAAATATCGGAAGCAACAACACTGCCGTTCCTGGCAGAACCAACATGGCATAACAGATGTTTTGCCACACAACAGTCCCGGCGCACCCCTATTCTGTATGAACGATGACGAGATGGCCCGGCTATTGCTTATCTCTGTGTGATAACGCTGCAGGGCGTCGCAGTTGTTACACCAACGGATGGAGAGCGTCATCCGTCCCTGGTTTTTATCCATACTCCATCAAGGGGGAGCACCAATGAAAAGAAAATTAATCGCAGTTGCCGTATCTGCCGCACTATTGCCCATGGGGGTGATGGCCGATATTGATATCTATGGCAAGGTTCATCTCTCCGCTGACAGTCTCGATAACGACACCACCAGCAGCACCTACCTCTCCAGCAACTCATCCCGTCTGGGGGTCAAGGGTTCCACCGACTTCGAGAACGGCCTGACTGGCATGTTCCAGCTCGAAGGCGGTATCAGCATGAGCGACGACGGCTCTGCCGATACACGCTGGGGGACCACGCGCGATAGCTATCTGGGTCTCAAGGGCGGCTTCGGCACCCTGCTTGCCGGCCGCCTTCCCGCCGCCAACCAGTACGTCTACGACGCCAACCTCTTCGCTGATCAGGTCGGTGATGCCGGCACCTTTACCGGCACCGCAATGCCCGGGCGTGTCAACGATGCGCTCCATTATGTGCTACCGGCATTTGGCAGCGCCACCATCGCCCTGACCCACAAGTTCGAGCAGGGCACCGAAGATGGCAGTGCCAACGGCGCCCGCGTCACCTTCAACGCGGCCGGGGTCGATCTCGGTCTGACCTACTTCGCCCTGGGTGATGCACTTGCCGCCGGCGGTACACCGGAGTCGGTGATAGCGGTCAGTGCCGGCTACGACTTCGGCATGGGAAGCGTCAAGGCGATGGGCGTGCAGAACACCAATGAGGGTGGCGTCGACGATGGCGACCGCACCATTATGACCCTGGGTGCCGGTTTCAACGCCGGAAGCGGTACGGCAAAGATCCAGTACACCACCGCGGACGAAGGGGTAAAAAACAGCGATGACGGGGCAACGATGATTGCCGTGGGCTATGACTACCCGCTCTACAAGAACACGATCGTCTACGTCTCCTACGCCACGGTGGACAACGATGACGGCGGCACCTACCACCCCTTCAACTGGGGCCACGGTGCCAGCCCGGGAGCTCCCGCCGCCGGGGACAAGGCCTCCGGCATCTCCATCGGTATGGTTTACGATTTCTAACCGACCTGAGCGAAAGCATGTAGGATGGGCAAAACGCAGCGTGCCCATCCGGTTACTGCCCGTAGAGCGGATTTATCCGGTGTTTGCAATGAACACCGGATTTTTTTATTTCGGAATCAGGCTGTCGCCAGTGAGGGGGAAAACGACGCCAGCCGGGGCGCGTAGTGCGGAACGGATGTAAACAGGGCATCGACGGCGGCCTGCGATTTTTCACCGACGGCACGCTCTACCAGTTCGCACCTGAGATGCGGCGCGAAATACTCGATGAAATCGAGATCGAAACGACGCAAAATGGCGTCGCGTCGGATGCCGAGGCGGGTAGTAGAGGAAGGAAAGAGTCCGGCCCCATCCATAACGCAGAGATCCGCATCAACTTCAGGATCATAGGCCATGTTCGCAACGATGCCGATGCCGATCCCGTTACGCACATAGGTCTTGATGATATCCGCGTCAGCCGCTGTAACCGTTATGTTCGGGACGATCTCCTCAGCCGCAAACGCCTGATCGATGGTGGCGCGACCGGTAAAACCTTCGATATAGGTGATGATCGGGTATTGGGACAACATCTGCAGGTCAAGCTGACCCTGCCGGGCCAGCGGGTGGTCGCAGGGAAGGATAACCGCGTAATCCCACGAATAACAGGGCAGCGCAACGAGTGACTCGTGCCGCTCGATCGCCTCCGTTGCGATAACCATATTGATCAACCCCTCATCGGCCATCGCTGCCACCTGCTGCGGTGTACCCTGGTGGAGCTGCAGACTGACCTTTGGGTATCTGCCCACAAAGCGGCTGATCACATCAGGCAGGATGTATCGTGCCTGGGTGTGCGTGGTGCCGATGGCCAGCGTACCGGAGGTGGGATCCGATAGTGAGCGGCCCAGATCCTGCAGATGCTGCGAGGCGTGAAGGATCTGTTCGGCCTGCTCAATGATCGCCTTGCCGGCGGTAGTGACATGGGAGAGGCTCGGGCCGGAGCGGCTGAAAACCCTGACACCGATCTCATCCTCGAACATCCTGACATGGCGACTTACGCCAGGTTGCGTCATGTACAGCGCACGTGCCGCAGCGGTGATGTTCAGCCGCTGCCGCGAAACCGCGACGATGCAGCGCAATTGTTGCAGTGTCATTGAGTACCTCTATCGTGATGAAACCAGCTGAAATCCTGTGGCATGCTAGCAGCCTGTCGGACTTAGGTGCCCGTAGCGAGCAAGGTGGGAGAGCAAGACCAAATTTTTATGATTTCGAGGCGCATAGTGGGTCTACGCAACGACAAATCAGGGAAATTTGGGCCGCTCTCCCACCGGCGCAGCAGGAGCATCCTAAGTCCGACAGGCTGCCAGGGGGGAGACAGTCACCCCTTTTTAAAATAGAAGATGAAGGAGCCGTCACCGGCAGAAGAGTCCTGCCGCAACTCCGCGCCCGTCTGTTTGGCGTAGTGCTCGATCTCCCGAACGGAATCGCTGTTGGTAACGATGATCCGCAGCACTTCGCCCGGCGCCATGGTAGCCAGTTCCGCCTTCGTCTTCAGGATCGGCAACGGGCAATTGAGACCGCTCAGGTCCAGCTCGCGTTCAACACGGGGATTTGCGTGGCCACCGGTATCCTTGCTCATCAGCTTTGTGCCACAGCGAGCTTGTGCTTTTCGGCCGCGTTCGCTATCGCCTGCTCCAGCACCAGGCCACTCTCGACACCGTCCATAATCATCCGCTGGAGGATCGCACCCAGCATTGTGATGTTGTCGCGCATATGCTCCTTGATTGCCTGCAGCACATGCGCCTCCAGGGGAACGTTTTCGTCGAGGGTGATCACAAAATCGGAAAACTCGCGACCGGTCGCCTCCCAGTAGCAAAGGTCGTAGATCAGGTCGAAACTTTGTTGCAGAAAATTCTCATCATCACTGCCCAGGTTACCCGCAACCTCTTCGAAAAGATCGCGGCGAAACGTTTCCAGGCCGTAATCAACCTCTCTCTTGACCACCTCTTCCGGTGTAAATTCCCACTGCATGTTATCCACCTCCTCAGCCAAATATAGCGTCAAAATTCTCTTCGTCATCGCGGCAGACCGGACAGCTCCCATTCTCCAGTCCGATGAAGAAACGACCGCAACTTTCACAGCGGTAGCGTCCGAGTTCATGCAGGGAGGAGTCTGACTCAACAGACTCGGGGTGCCAACGCGGTTCAAGCTGCAACGCCTCCGGCCCGCAAGCCTCGATACAGACGCCGCAACCGACACACTGGACGGCACGAAAGCGCAACGCCCAGCGGCTCTCCGCCTCGTCGATCTTCAGGGCGCCGGTGGGGCAGACCCTGGCACACGCCTCACAGCCGGTACAACGGCCGGTAATCGGCGCCACGGCTGCGACCCCGAACAGTGCCGGCAACGGCGACCCGGCATCGATCCCGTCGAGCCGTTCCAGCACGCGTTCCGCCAATTGCCGCCGGGCCGGCACGAAGTGGGCCGCGGCCCTTATCGCCTGCTCAGGCACCTCTTCCACACCACCCTCGTCACGAATACTCTGCACGGCACGGTTGCTGAAACGGCGAAAGAGCTGACGCCGATCCGCGCGATAGCCGGTGCCACCGACGTTTCCGCCAACCACCGGAGCGCTCCAGTGGGCGGGCGCGGACTCGGCCAGCGCCTCCATGCCCGCCAACAGTGACTGCAGCGCCTCACCGCCCTGTGGCGCATACGCACACTCGGCGCAGTGGCCCACCCCGCGCAAGGTTACGGCGATTTTGCGCACGGCCAGACTGGCCAGCAACGCCGGCTCGATGTCGCCGAGACAGGGAATACGCAAATCACCCTCCTCGCCGGAGGGTTTGCAGGCCACGGAGAGCTGTTTATCGGCAGGCTTCGCCAGGGCAGCGGCCGGGAAGGCGGGTTGATGAAAGGCGCCCACGGGACAGGCGGGCACACACAGACCGCAACCGCTGCAGCGTGTGACATCCAGCTCCACCCCCTCCTCGCCGGGTGTCAACGCCCCCGGCGGGCAGCTGTCGGCACAACGGCTGCACTGGCTGTAGCGAAAACGGTAGCGCACACAGCGCGAATTACGCAGTTCAGGCAGATCTCCAACAGGCAGCGACATAACGCCTCAACGCTCCTCATCGGAAAAGGTATGCAGCGCCGGACCCGGCTGGCAGGTGTCGCTGGGGATGGTAAAGGTTCCCGGCATGCTGTCGCCGCCGAGTGAGGGCAGGAGTTCGGTGCGGATGGTACGCAGGGTATCGATCCCCCCCTCAACGGCGTAAGCCTGCACTCCGTCGAAACGCGACTCAAGCGCGACAGCGGTCAAGCGCGCGATGCTGTTCTCGGAGCCGACCACCAGCACCGGTCCGCTCAGCGCCAACTCCGGGCCGAACTCCAGGGCGCCGGGGATGGGGACGCGGCTCTGGTCGGCGAGATCCCGCACATCGACCACCGGCCAGTGCCCGGCCCCCTCCAACGCCGCCAGTGCCTCGGCATCCACCACCTCCTCAGCAGCTGCGCCGGTACTGAACAGTAGCGACATAAGCAGTAATATCGCTCTAAGCATCTGGAAATCCTTCGCTGTCGTCCAGCCGCTGTGCGAGCGCCGTATGAATCGAAACGGTATCACTCCCGGCCGGCAGCACCAGCCGTCGCGCCTGGCCGTAGCGGACCCAAAAGCGCAACTCTTCGATATCGGCCGACCCGGCATCGAGCCAGAAACGCTCCCCAGCGCACTCCGCCATCTCGGCGCAAGCGAGCAGGTCGTCATCCTCCGGCGTCGCCACCGAGACCAACACCTTGCCGCAACCGGCCTTGATCATCTCCCCCGCCCACCAGCAGGCGTCGACATCGGTGAGCGTGCCGTCAGCCTGGCAGATCATCCAACGCGGTACCGGATTGGTGATAGCCAGCGTGCTGAAGTCGGCATTGCTGACGGTGTCGAGCCCCCAACTGGCCTCAGCGCGACGCACCGGCAGCCAGAGGCCGATCCGCTCCCCGTGGCGGGTGACCGCCTCGCGCACCAGCGTGCTGTCGCGCAGTGCGCCCTCTCCCAGCAACACCTCCTGCGCACCGGCGGCGAGTAGCGCATCGACACGCTCAAGGTCACCCGTGGCGGAGACAACGGAGCAGCCGTCCAGCCGCTCCTCCGCGGACACGGCCGCCTCGTGAAGGTAACCAGGCTCCTGGGCGGCGGCTGCGGCGGCGTCACGCCAGCTTAAAAAGCGGCAATCGTTCACTGCACCACTCTCCCGGCGAAGCGAAGCGCCCGCACCCCGGAGACGACAGGCGGGATGGGCAGACCGGAGTCGGCGGATGGCAGGTTGTGGCGAAGCTCCGCCAGGGCATCGACGATAGGCGACAGTTCAACACCGGCATAGGATGGCGGAAACCGCGACAGGGTATCGAGGCCATCCTCGACAAAGATGGCGGCGCTTTCACCGTTCTGCTCCTCGGCGAAGTGGAACGCCAGGGCGGCGAAGGCCATCCCCTGCAGAAAGCGGGCAAAGGGATCGGCATCCCCCTGCGGCGACTCCTGCACGGTGCGCGACCAGCGCTCGTTGATCCAGTCGTGCACGCCGCGAAAGTCGCCCGACTGCCACAGCACGGTCAGCTCATCCCACAGCAACAGACTCATGTGGCGGCTCCACCACACTGCATTGGCTCGGTAACCGCCTTGGGCTTCGGCGCACGAAGCTTGCCGCCATCCTCATCGGCCACATCCAGTCCCATAATATCGAGTTCTGCCGTGACGAAGGCGTCGAGCAGTCGCGCCATCTCGCGGTAGAAGCTGTGCTCAGCGGCCTCCTCTACCAGCTGGGCATAGCCCCGGCACCAGCGCCCCAGATGCTTTATCCAGAAGCGTTTGACCGTCTTCTCCAGACGCCGGGCCTCCTGCTCCTCGGCAGCCGCCAACGCCTCGGCCTGACGCTCGAGCAGCGCGGCGACGAACTGCATTTGCGCGGCAAGGTGGTCATCGAAGATGGCAAAACGCCCGGACTGCACGCTGAACCCCTCGGCGGTATAGGCATCGCGCACCTCACTGGACGCGCTCTGGCGGTAGCCGCCCTGTAGCCGCACCGATTCGACCGGTGGGAAGCCACCGGGGGCGACAAACAGCATAGTGTACTCCGCGGCCAGATCATCCAGCAGCATCTCTTCATCGGTAGCAAGGAAATCCTCGCCGAAACTCACACCGACCTCTGCCAGAGACTCTATGCACGCCTGACTGCGCAGCTCGCGCAAAAAGGGCGCCTGCGGCTCCTCGGCGAAGACGCCCGCCAGCAGCCGGTACCAGTGGGCGCGGCTCTTAAGTTCATCAATGGTATTGGGTTGTTCCCTGGACTCGATCATAGTATTCCTCTCTTAAGTAAGTGCGGCCCCGTCCGGAACGGGGCCCACAATACCGCTGGTCCGATTTAGTGACCGGATGGCTCTTTGGGCTCGACACTATCGGGGCCGGCCCAGGAGGCCATCTCCGGGTGCATCTTGCGGTGCGCATCGCCCACGTAGGTAAAGCTCATGGTTTTTTTGTACCACTCGAAGTGCTTGTCCCAGGATGCCTCCGTGTCGCCATACTTGTCACCCGCCTTCGCCTTGGTCACCTTCACCACGGTGTCGTACCAACCGGCGGATCCGCCGATAGGGTCGGCGACGGCGGGGATGATGTTGTTGGGGTGAACCCCCTTGTCCTCCCACCAGACGTTGTTCATGTCCGGATCCTCCTGGGCGCCGTACTGGCCGCCCTTCTCCTTGAGCTTGAGTTGCGCCAGGCGACCGTAACCCCAGTGGCCGCAACCGGTGGAGATGGCGATGACGTTGGGGTGCTGCCCCTCGGTGACATAGGCCTTGGTGACCAGGTGGCCCACCGGGCTCTCCACCCGAATCAGGTCGCCGGTCTTCACGCCGATCCGTTTGGCCGTTTCGGTGTTGATCGGCGCCCAGTTGCGGTGGACGATCTCCGCCAGCCACTTGACCGAGGCGGTGCGAGACTGCACGTGGACGTTGTACTTGTAGGTGGTGAGAATCATCTCGTCATCCTTGAGATTCTCGTGCCACGGAATGCGCTTGAAGGTGGGCATCGGATTGAAGCCGTACTCCGCCCACTCGTCGACACGGACATTGATCAGCCGGCTGCCGCTGGGGAAGCCGACGTAGTTCTTGCCGTGCCTCTGCACGCCGATCGCCTTGCCGTTCTTGTGGATAATCCCCTTTTCATCCACGCTGGCGCCCAGCATATCGGCAGCGGAGAGCTCCTTCATGTGCAGGCCGTACTCGGCGCGGATCTCGCGACCGGTCTTGTCGCTGATCTTGCCGGTGGCCGGGTTGAGCTTGCCGTAGACGGGCCAGACGCCGTGCTTCTTCAGCCAGTCGAGACCGCCGACCTCCTTCAGCCCGGGGACGTTCTCGAACTGCTGGCGCATGTAGTCCTCGGAGTCCTTGAAGTTCCAGTACTGCTTCATCCCGCGGGATCCGTCCGGGTCGAGGCGGTGGATGATCTCCTGCAGATAGACGCGGTGTTCCTTGCCCTCGCCCAGCGGCTCGATCACCGGCTGACGGATCCCCAGCCACGGCCACAGGGAGTTGGGCATCGACTCCGGCTCCCAACGCTCCAGGTAGGGCAGCTCCGGCAGAATGATATCCGCAGTCTGCGCCTCCTCACCCATGAACGGGGTGAGCACCACGCGGAAGGGGATCAGCTCCTCGTTGCGGAACAGCTCGCCCCACACCGTCTCGGAGCCCGGGTTGGTATAGACCGGGTTATCCATATAGTTGATATAGACACTGATCTTCTGCCGCCCCTCGGCGATCCAGAACGGCACCAGGTGGCTGACGTGATGCGAGGCGAGCGGAAACTCCGGTGGATTCTTCAGGATCGAACCGTGCTTAGGCTTCGGCGGTTCCGGCTGCGGCTGACCGTAGCCCATACCGCGGGGCAGACAGTAGCCGCCGCGCTTCTCCACGTTGCCGGTCATGATCGAGAGCATCATGCAGGCCTTCTCGTTGTAGGCGCCGTAGAGGTGCTTGGCCGGACCGCGGTAGGTGTAGGTGGTGGCCGGTTTGGCCAGGGCGAACTCACGGGCGATGCGCTCGATGGTATCGGCCGGCACACCGGAGAGCTCCTCGGCCCACTGCGGCGTGAATTGCCGGTAGTGTTCCTTGAGCTCCTCGACAGTGACGTTGGTCCAGTCGGTGATGAAGCCGGAGTCCTGCAGATCTTCGCGCAGGATCACATGACCGATAGCCAGCGCCACCGCCCCGTCGGTGCCGGGATAGACCGGGATCCACTCGTCAGAGAAGCCGGCGGTGTTGGACAGGCGCACGTCGAAGGTGACGATCTTGGCGTTGCTGTCCACACGCCCCTCGGTGATACGCTGCGAATAGGGGTTGTGGAAGTAGGCCGCCTCCAGGATGTTGGAGCCGAAGTTGAGGATATATTTGCTGTTGGCGAAGTCCGGGGTCTCGATGTCGGGGCCCCAGGTCGGCTCCATCCCCACCTTTTTGGATGATTCGCACACCGAGGTGTGGTTGAGGACGGTAGCCGATCCCAGCGTATCCATAAAACGGTGCAGCACACCGCCGGTGCGGTTACGCCCGTACTTCAGCATGATCTCGTTGGGGTCGCCATTCTTCAGCACATCGTCGATACGGGCGGTCACCTCGCTCAGCGCCTCGTCCCAGCTGATCCGCTTCCACTTGCCCTCGCCCCGTTTGCCGACGCGTTTGAGCGGATACATGATCCGGTCCGGGTCGTAGCTGTACCACATCCCGGCATTGCCCTTGGCACAGAGTCGGCCACGGGTGGAGACATGGTTGGGGTTGCCCTCCAGCTTGACCACCCGGCCATCCTCGACGAAGGCCATCGCCCCGTCCTGAATGTTACAGACGTGACAGTTGGTGGGGATCGCCTTGCGTTCCTTCAGCGTATCGGGATTGTAGTCGCGACCGCCCAGCTCATTCTCCATCGCATGGAGCATCGACGGTGCTGCCAATGCCGCTGCCGTGGTGCCGGCGCTGGCCTTCATGAAAGTTCTGCGTGTCATTTCTAACATAGTATTCACTCCTCCGCTTTCACCACGGTTTTTAGTAGTAGGTATGGACGATTTGCGGCCCGATCAGAATGGCGTAACGCAGCGCCATGCCACCGACCAGCAGCAGCACACCGGCGGCCATTACGCCCATCGGCTGTCGTCCTACCGGCGCCAGCAGCAGTGCGATGGGGGCGGCCAGCCCTACCAGCATCCCCAGCCCGATGAAGATCATCCCCATGGTTCCTGATGTCATGAACATGAAAGTGATCTCCGCGGCCGAACCGCCGTAGGCGGTGGTACCGAGCAGGGAGATGAGCATCGCTGCAGTGGCGCCACCGGCCCAAAGCATAAAGCGGCGCAGCATCACCATCAGTTTCTCATTGCCCTTGGCCAGGAACGAGGCAACCGCTGCACCGGAGAGCAGAGAGAGCGCCACGAACAGCACCGGCATCAACGGTGTGTTCCAAACCGGCCGGTGCTGATGCACGGTCAGGTCGAAGCCGGTATAGATCGGCAGTCCCAGGCCCAGCAGCGCACCGATTACCGCCGCTTTCTTTGCCAGACCGTCATCGCCCTTGTTCATGAAGAACAGGTAGACGACCGAGGCGATGCCGAAGGTGATCAGGTTGAGACTGCCCCACGCCAGCGGCGAATCGAACTTCAGGTAGGCGGGATTGATCATGTTGAGAAAGCGCATCGGCTGCGACAAGTCGCTGATCAGCAGCAGCCCGCCGACAACCAACAACACGAAGGAGAGGTAAAACCCCGACTTTCGCAGCGGCTGGAACTCCTCGCGAAACCAGGAGAGCGCCGAGAAGAAGAAGAGCGCCACGGAGATCCCGATGACGAAGAAGTACCAGGCGTACGCTCCGGGCCAGGCGATGGTGTGAAATACGTTATAGTCAAGCATCGTTGACCCTCCCTAGACTTTATGATTACGGTTGAATACGGCGCGCTCGTCATCCTGTTCGGGACTGGCATCGTAGATGTTGCGGCCATACTCGGTCATGTTGCGATCGGCGCCGATGTAGAAGACCTGCGGTTTGGTTCCCTGCTCAGGCCGCAGGGTCTGGGTGGCGTGACGGGCGACCAGTTGCGAGACCTCGCTGTTGGGGTCGTTCATATCACCAAACACGCGGGCACGACCGACACAGGTCTGTACACAGGCGGGCACCAGTCCCTGGATCACGCGGTGGTAGCAGAAGGTACACTTGTCGACCACGCTGGTGATGTTGGTGCGGGTACGGTGCTCCGGCAGCATGAAGCGGGCGTTGTAGGGACAGGAGGCCATGCACGCCTTGCAGCCGATACAGCGGTCGTAGTGCTGCAGCACGAAGCCGCCATCCTCCACCTTGTAGGTGGCGCCCACCGGGCAGGCGCGTACGCAGGGCGGGTCGTCGCAGTGGTTGCAGAGACGCGGCAGAAACTGCTTTTTGACCGTCGGATACTTGCCCACGACACGGTAGGGCACCCAGGTGCGGAATACTCCCAGTGGCACATCGTATTCAGCCTTGCAGGCGACCATACAGGCATCGCAGCCGATACAGCGACGCAGATCGATGACCATCCCGTAGCGCCGCAATCCCGCTTTTCCACGGGTCTCACGCGGCGACATTCTCAACTCTTCGCTCATCCCCACTCCTCCTGTTTTTGTTTGATTCGCTTTCGCTAGCAGCAAGAACCGATCCAACTCCAGACAGAGCGTGCTGACAGGGCTTGGAGTGACCCGGCCGTCCGCTATAAATGGCCTCAGATCGGGGGACAGTAAGAACAGCGGTGTGGAACTGGTGGCCGAGGATAATCCGCCTCATATCGGATCGACATCACCTCGTTACCATTCGGTAACTTATTTGCCTCACTATCGTCTGCAAGGGGTTACCTGTTGGTAACGGCCGTGTGATCTCCTCAGCAGCGCGGATAGCACGCGGGATCGTCGCCGCAGCGAACGACACGCGTTACCGTTACGTAACAACCCGAAGCTGAATAGGTAGAAACGGGGGGAACAGGCGCCCCCTGTGGAACATGGCCCGTTTCCTGCTGTAATCATTTGGAAACGACAACGTTGGGGACAACATGTGACGGGTACAGTGAAAATACTCCAAGACGGGCACGGCCGCCTGACCAACTATCTGCGCCTGTCGGTAACGGCGCGTTGCAATCTGCGCTGCAGCTACTGCCTGCCTGACGGCGCGCCGCCGGAACCGCCCAACCTCCTCGATGTTGCGGCACTGACCCGCCTGGCCGCCATCTTTGCCGATCTCGGTATCCGACGGATACGGCTCACCGGCGGCGAGCCTCTGGTCCGGCGAGACCTGCCCGAACTGGTCAGGGGGATCGCCGCCCTGCCCGGCATCGAGGATATCTCGATGACCACCAACGGCGTCCTGCTCGAACGCCATGCCGCCGCACTCAAGGCGGCCGGCCTGAAACGCATCAATGTCAGCCTCGACAGTCTCGACCCTGCACGGTTCAAAAAACTGGCCGGCGCAGATGTACTGAACCGAATCCGGGCAGGACTGGAGAGTGCCGATGCTGTCGGGCTCGGCCCCATCAAGATCAATATGGTGGTGATGGAAGGCATCAACGACCATGACGTGGAGGCGATGGCGGCGTTCTGCGCCCGTCGCGGTTATATCCTGCGTCTCATCGAGCCGATGCCCATGGGCGACATCTACTCCCGTCCGGCAGAGATGGCGGCGATTCTGGAACGTCTGCAGGTACGTTTCGATCTCTGCGAGACACAACTCGACGGCGGCGGCCCCGCCCGCTACTGGCAGAGTAGTGACGGCAGGTTGCGCCTCGGGCTTATCACCCCCCTGTCGCAACACTTTTGCGCCAGCTGCAACCGGGTACGGCTCACCGCCACCGGAACGCTCCATACCTGTCTGGACGGCATCGGGGGCGTGGAACTGGGCGAAATGTTGCACGCGGGCGCCGACGACGAGGCGGTGCGCCAGGCGATCCTCCATGCGCTGGCGCACAAACCGGGACACCACCATTTCAATCAAGCACCCACACGTGGCCGGCGCCTGATGGCCATTACAGGCGGCTGAGTGCGCAGCCGCTTCGCCACGGAGGCCCGGCACCAGAAGAACTGCGATCGGGATATCTGGTATATTGAATCAACCGCCACACCACGCCGATAAGCAAAAAAACATGAGATGTCCATGCTAAACCGTCGCCAACTGCTCCTGTACATCGCCGCCACAACGCTGGCGTCGCACCGGATGGTACGCGCCGATGAACAGGCACCGGTACGCATCGGCATCACCCCCGTGTTCCAGACGGAGCGAACCTCGCTTATCCGTGACTGGCGCGACTATCTTGAGCGGCATCTCGAACGTCCGGTACAGTTCGAACAGAGCAACACCTATCGCGACATCATCAACAACCTGCTTGCCCGGAGACTCGATTTTGCCTGGATCTGCGGCCTCCCCTACGTCACCAACCGCTCCCGCCTGCAACTGACTGCGGTACCGCTCTTCCAGGGAAAACCACTCTACCGCTCCTACCTCATCGTACCGATACGGGATACCGCAACGAACACTCTTACCGACCTGCGTGACCGAGTCTTCGCCTATGCCGATCCCGACTCCAACTCCGGTTTTCTGGTGCCCCGTTTTCAGCTGATACAGCAGGGTATCGATCCAGACACCTTTTTCCGCAAGACCTTCTTCACCAGCGGCCACCGTAACGCGATCGAAGCGGTCAGTGTCGGTCTGGCGGGCGGTGCCCATGTGGACGGCTATGTCTGGGAGAGTATGCAGCGATTCAACCCGGAGATCACCCGCGCAACCCGGGTGGTAACCCGTTCAAGAGAGTTCGGCTTCCCGCCGCTGGTGGCCGGCCCCACCGTCTCCGCGACACTGAACAGCCAGATGGGCGATGTGCTGCTCGGCATGGGCAGCGATCCGACCGCCGCATCACTGCTCGACCGGCTCAATCTCGACGGTTTCACCTCCGGCGATCCGGCTGCCTATGAGGATATCGCCGAGATGGCGCATACGATTGGAGCATTCAGGCATGTTCCGTGATTTGAGCTTCCGCTACAAAATCCCTCTACGCGGCACCGTCCTGATCCTGATCACCTCCTTCGCCATTACCGCCGCTCTGATTTTCCGCGCCTATGACGATCTGAAGCAGGATCTGATTGCCAACGCAGAGGGGCTGGCCGGAGTCATGGCGCACACCCTGGTCCCGGCCATACTCAAGGACGATATCTGGCACGCCTTCGAGATCGTCCGCACCCCATTCAGCGCCGCCGCGCTCACCCGCTCCTCGTTACAGGCACAGAATATCCTGATCATCAACAATGATAATAATATCTATGTGGCCTCCGACCCCGAACGGTTTCAGATGCACTCTCCCCTAACGACCGCCGGTGCCGAATTTGCCCTGCTGGAGCAACAGCTGCGGCAGAACAGCGATGCCACCTCCCAGGTGCTGGACCTGCCACAGACAGAGCACCTCTACGTCACCACTCCAATAATCTCCGACAAGGTCCGTCTCGGCACACTGGTGATCAGCTATCCGCGAGAGGGCTTCACCCCCCGCTTCGTCCGTTTTGCCGGACGTGCGGCCATCGCCACACTCATCGTACTCGGGGCACTACTGCCGCTGAGTTGGTACTGGGGGACGCGCCTGGCCGATCCATTGGTCAAGCTGGCCGGTTGTCTAGGACGCATCGGCCGTGAATCGCCCGACAACCTTCACTGCGATCTGTACGAGTCGAAGGATGAGATCGGCCAGGTCGGCACCCGCTTCAAGGCGATGCTGCACGAACTGCAGATCAAACAGAGCCTGGAGCAGCAAGTGATCGCCACCGAGCGGCTCGCGGCGGTGGGGCAGCTCACCGCCTCCATCGCCCATGAAATCAATAACCCGCTCGGCGGCATGCTCAATACCATCAGCACCCAGAAGCGCTACGGCCACAACGACGCGATGACTGATAAAACTCTGGCACTGCTTGAACGGGGGCTTTTGCAGATCAAGGACACCGTCTCGGCCCTGTTGGTGGAAGCCCGCCAGAGCAGCCGTGACTTCGGTCCCGAGGATATGGACGACATCCGCACCCTCATCACCCCCGACATCCAACGCCAACAGGCGAAACTGAAGTGGGACGTCCGAGTGGGAACCGTCCCCCTCTCCGCCTCACTGATCCGACAGATTCTCATCAACCTGCTGCTCAATGCGGTCAAGGCGACCCCATCCCGCGGGCGGGTCTTCTGCCGGGTCACTACCGATACACGGAAGCTGGTGCTGCATATCTGCAACAGCGGCGAGCCGATTCCGGAAAAACAGATGTCACATCTGTTCGAACCCTTCGTGCACTACCGTGCCGATGGCAACGGCTTGGGGCTATGGGTCTGTTACCAAATCGTCACCCAGCTCGGCGGCACCATTGAAGCCGCCAACAGGGATGACGAAACCTGCTTCACCGCAACCATTCCGATACCATCATGACCACGCCACAGACCCTCTGCCTTGTCGAAGACGACCCGATCATGGGTGAATCACTCTGCTACCGCTTTGAGCTGGAGGGCTTCCGTTGTGACTGGTTCAAGACTGCGCTTGCCGCACAGTCCCATATAGGCACTGAGGACTACGCCGCCCTGATCAGCGATATCCGGCTGCCCGACATGAGTGGCACGGAGCTGTTCGAACAGTTACTGAAGGAAGGGCGCACACTCCCCCCCACCATATTCATCACCGGTTTCGGCAGCATCGGCGATGCGGTCGAGCTGCTGAAGAAAGGCGCGGCGGACTACATCACCAAACCCTTTGATCTCGATATCCTGATGGAGAAGGTGCGCGCCATTTGCCGCGAACAGATACCGCAGGGTGAGGAGAGAGCGCCTGTACTGGGGATCTCCGCCACCATGCGGACGCTGGAACAGACCCTCTGCCGGGTCTCCGGCCACGACGCCACAGTGCTGATCACCGGCGAATCCGGGGTCGGCAAAGAACACGCTGCGCGTTTTTTGCACCGCTGTGCCTTTGGCGAGAGTGATCGCCCCTTTGTCGCCGTCAATTGCGGCGCTATCCCTGAGGGGTTGATGGAGTCCGAGCTGTTCGGCTCGGAAAAAGGGGCCTTCACCGGCGCCGTTCGCACCCGACGCGGGGTGTTCGAACAGGCCAATGGCGGCACCCTCTTTCTAGATGAGATCGGTGACATGCCACCCAACATGCAGGTGCGCCTGCTACGGGTCATTCAGGAACGGCAGGTGGTGCGCGTCGGCGGTGAGACCCCCATCCCCCTCGACCTTCGCCTGATCTGTGCCACCCACCGCGATCTGAAGCAGATGGTCTCCGAGGGGACCTTTCGCGAGGATCTCTACTACCGTATCAATGTGGTCCATGTGCATATCCCCCCGTTGCGTGAGCGGCGTGAGGATATTCTCTGGTTCACCCGTCTCTTTCTCAACGAGATCGATCCCGACAATGAACGCCACCTGCTCCCCTCGGCCGAACAGCAACTGCTGCAGCACGACTGGCCCGGTAATCTGCGGGAACTTCACCACAGCATCGAACGGGCGACCATTCTCACTCCCGAACCAGGCATCGGCGCCTCCGCCTTTGCCGGCGATGTGGTGGACGATGAGTCCGACAGCAGCACCGATCTGCGCGATCGCCTCTCGCGATACGAGCACCAGCTCATCACCGAAGCCCTGCGCCGTCACGATTTTCAGATTAATGAAACGGCCAACGAACTGGGGATCAGCCGCAAGAACCTCTGGGAGAAGATGAAAAAACTGGGCATCGAACGTGACTGATATGGAACATGTGGCCAAGGCCCCTTGCTGGTCACGTCATAATCACCGGTTTCAGATTATTCTCGACGCGGTTGCACCCGCGTGCCGTGCTCAATACCTTCATCCGGGTGCAGGATCACCTGCTCCCCTTCGCTCAGTCCACTCAGGATCTGCGCCCGCAGGCCATTGCTGCGGCCCACCTCGACCCTGCGCCGCTCTGCCCGCTCGTTGGCACTAACGAACACGGTCCATTCGCCACCGCGACGGAACAGCGCGCTGACGGGGATCTGCAGGATGTCATTCCCCTCCCAAAGGATAAAGGTACTCTCCACCCGGTAGCCGTCGCCCAACCGTTGCCAGGCACCTGGCGGTGAGATCAGGTCGATCACGACCCTCACCCGCTGCTCCTCGACCCCGAGGGCGGAGATCTTGGTGAAGCCGGTCGGCTCTACGACCCTTACCCGCCCCTCCAGCACGCTCTCCCCTCCCCAGCGTTCGAACAGGACCCGGGTCCCCGGCTCGACCCGTACCGCCGCGGTGGAAAGAAGCTCCACAACGACTTCAAGGGCATTCGGATCACCGAGTTCCAGCAGGGGCTGGCCCGCACCAACCACTCCTTCACTCTCCCGCTGCAGGCCCAGGATCTGCCCGTTGATTGGCGAGAGCACCTGCACGGTCTCCGCGGCGCTGCCTTGTGGTTGTGCCGCAGAGTGCTCCAGTGCCGTACGCGCCGCCGCCAGTTCAAAACGTGCGACTTCGACCGCAAATTGTGCCGATTGCTGGCTCGCCTCACTGCCTAGCGCCTGTGCCTCAGCCCGTTCCAGCTGATCCGCGGAGATGAAACACTCGTTCTCGCACAACCGGCTCAACCGCTGGTACTCACTGCGTGCATAGCGAGCTTCGGAAGCGGCGGCACGGGCACGGGCCGTGGCCGCACTGAGCGACGCCTCGGCAGCGGCAACCCGTGCCTGGGCCAGAGCACGGCTGCGCGCATCGAGTACCTCAGAGCGGACCGGCTCAAGGCTTGCCAGTACAGCGCCATGGCTGACACGGTCACCGACCTGCAGTCCGATACGGCGCAGGTAGCCGGCCACTGGCGCAGAGACAATAAAACGGTCCTTTACCCGTGTTCTTCCCTCTTCACTGACCGTCACGCGCAGTGAATCGCGTACTGCCAGGGCACTATCCACCGCCACCGGCGCCGGAATGAAACCATAGATAATACCGGCCAGTACCAGTAAGCCCAGCAGTACCATTCCAAGGCCACGTTTCACATCATTACTCCTGTCTAACCCTCAGCCGCTGTTACTCAGCTTCGCTTATCACTCCCGCGTCTTCAGTGCGGAGACAAGATCAATCCTGCCCAGTCTGTGCCAGATTACCGCCCCGGATGCGCAGGCCGAGAACAGCACCACAGCAGCGGCATTGGCATAGGTCTGCGACTCAAGCACCAGTGGCACCCGGTACAGATCGGTTTTGAACTGGCTGGCAAGAAAGGCACATAACCCCTCCCCCACCAAAAAGCCCAGGGGAATGGCGACCAGGGTCAGCAGCACCAGCTCCCCCAGCAGGATGTAGGCGATCTCACCATGGGTAAAGCCCAGCACCCGCAGGCTCGCCAGTTCCCTGCCGCGCTCAGACAATGCGATGCGCGCGGTATTGTAGACTACACCAACGGCAATGGTGGCACCCAGCAGATTGGCGATAAAGCTGAAGAACAGTACTGTCTCGGCCATGGTGTCATAAAAGCTCTGGATCGCACTCTTGCGCACCACGATGCCCGCCACCCGCGGCATCTCCTTGAGCTGCGCATAGATCTCTCCCCTCGCCTGCGGGTCAACAGCGAGGTAGGCGCCGCTGATAACCTCGCCCTCGCCCATCACGCGGTTGAGGGCATCGATACGCATATAGCCCCACACACCGAGGTACTGCTTGCTCAGGCCAACTACGGGTACCTGCAGTACCGGCTGGCTCTCCTCCAGCACCTCAATGGTGAGCATATCACCGGGGAGCACACCCAGTATCTTTGCCAGGTGATCGGTGAGCACCACCCCCTGCGGGGGTAACGCAACAGGCTGCAGGCGGGTATCAAGGACCCGCATTAGCTCCCCCTCGGGTTGCACCCCTTCCAGTGCGGTGCGATAGGTGCGGTGCTCAAAACGCAGCCGTACCGGCAGGGTTCGGAAGACCTCCACATGCTGCACACCCGGGATCGCCTGCAGCTCATGCAGCGCACGACGAGAGGTGGGGTCGGTAAAGCGCACTGAAAGATCGTCACGCTTGCTGATGGAGAACTGTACCTCGACCATGTAGCGGATAGCATCCTCCTGAAAATTGCCCACCATCATGATGCCACCGGCCAGGGCGATCCCGATCACCGACAACAGGGATTTGAAAGGACGGCGCTGGATGTGGCGAACAATCATGCGCGTTGGCTGGCTGAAAAAGCGCTGCAGCCCGAGACGCTCAATCAGGCTGGCGCGGTAAACCACCGGGGAGTTGGGTCGCATCCCCTCGGCCGGTGACAGTCGTGCCGCCTGCCTCACTGCCAACAAGGTGCCGCTGATCGCCGCAAGCACAGTTACCGTCGCAGCAACCACTACCACCGATGGGCGGAGCAGGTAGTGGAGGTAGGGAAAACGGTAAAATTCCATGTAGATGAGGCTGAGCTCCCTGCCCCAGTAGCCCCCCAGCGCCACACCGATAGTGATACCAAGCAGCACGATGAGCAGCACCAGCTTGACGAAGTGCAAGCCGATCGCCGCATTGCTGTAGCCGAAGGCCTTAAGGATCGCGATCTGCTCCCGCTGCGTGTTGATCAACCGGTTCAGCACCACATTGAGCAGAAAGGCCGCGACACCAATAAAGATCAACGGAAAGACCGTGGCCATGGTACGAAGCTGACGGACCTCTTCGGAGAGAAACCGATGTGAGAATTGATCCTCACGGGCATACGCACCGTACCCACCGTAGGGCTTGAGCAGATCATCAAGCTGGTCGAGTATTGTGCCCACGGCGGCCCCGCTGCCAAGGGTCAGTGAGATATCATTAAATGCCCCGTCCATATCGTAGGCGCTGGCCAGGCCGTTACGGCCCATCCACATCACACCATAGCGTTTGAAATCGGGGAAAAAGGCCCCAGGGGCGATCTGATAGACATACTCGGGCGACAACACGATACCGACGATGGTCAGTGTCTTGCGTTTGCCCTTGATGATCACGCTCAGGTGATCGCCAGGCTGCAATCGGTGGGCATTGGCGAAGGCCTCACTGAGCATCACCTCATCATCACGATAGGGTTCGATAAACCGGCCGCGACGCAGGTGCAGCTGGTTAAGCCGGGCATCGCCAGCGTCGGGCAGGGAGATCAGCTTGCCGATCACCGGTTCGTTGAACCCCTCTATGTCGAGATTGACCGCGGCAACGACACGGCTCTCGGCACGCTCGACCCCCGGGATCAGCTGGATACGGGCGAGCAGATGCTCGGGGGCGCGCTTGAGCGAGGCAAAGACCTCGGCAAAGCGGTTCTCGGCGTAGTAGTTCTCGCGGGTCTGTATCAGCGAATCGTAGGTGCTGAGGAACATCACCATGGTCGTGACACCGCTGACGATCACGGCGATGATCGCCAGCGCCTGACCACGCATCTGCCACAACTCCCGCAGCACCTTTTTATCGAGTGCGCGCATCGCCCTTACCAGCTCAACTCCCGGGCCGCTCTCTTCACCGTATTGACGTGCATATCACTGATTGAGCCATCGGCAAGATGAATCACCCGGTCCGCCATCTCCGCGATACCGGCATTGTGGGTGATGAGTACAGTGGTGGTACCCAGTTCGCGGTTCACCCGCTCCAGCGCCTCCAGCACGACGATGCCGGTGGCCGAATCGAGCGCACCGGTCGGCTCGTCGCAGAGCAGGACCTCGGGGTTCTTGGCAATCGCACGGGCGATGGCGATACGCTGCTGCTCACCACCGGAGAGTTGCGAGGGAAAGTGATCCAGCCGGTGGCCCAGACCGACCACCTCAAGCGCTCTCTCCGGCGCCATCGGTCGGCGTGCGATCTCTGTCACCGCGGCCACGTTCTCCCGCGCAGTGAGGCTGGGAATAAGGTTGTAGAACTGGAAGACAAAGCCGACGTGGTAGCGACGGTACTCGGTCAACTCCCTGTCACCGGCCCGGGTCAGATCACGGCCATGATAGGAGACATGGCCGCTGGTGGCTGTGTCGAGTCCGCCGAGAATGTTGAGCAGGGTCGACTTGCCGCTGCCCGAGGGACCGAGAAGAACCACCAGCTCACCGGCATAGAGGTCAAGATCAATGCCCCGCAGGGCGTGCACCTGCACCTCGCCCATCTGGTAGACCTTGGTCACGCCACTGGCGTGAAAGACGACCTCTCTGTTTTCGGCCAGTTCACTCATCGCTCAAGATTGCCTTGCTACAACATGTTCCCCGGAACACACCGCCTGATACCTTCAGGATAGTGGCTATGGAAAATATTTCCGGCATATCTCCCATTACTGGCTAAAGCAGTTGAGAAAGGCCGCGGCCTTGTCAAAGCTCTCCTGATACTCCTCCTCGCAGGAGGAGTCGCGTACGATGCCACCACCGGCGGAGTAATAGAGTCTGCCTTCTCGATGGATCGCGGTACGGATCACGATATTACTGTCCATCTCGCCGTTGAAACCGATGTAGCCGATGCTGCCGCAGTAGACCCCGCGACGGTGCGGCTCCAGCTCTTCGATGATCGCCATCGCGCGCAGTTTCGGTGCACCGGTGATCGAGCCACCGGGAAAACAGCCGCGCAACAGCGACAGGGCATCCTGCCCCTCCCCCAGTTCACACACCACACTGCTGACCAGGTGGTGTACGGTGGCGAAACTCTCCAGCTGAAACAGTTGCGGCACCCTGACCGTACCGGTGCGGCAGCTCTTGCCCAAATCGTTGCGTAGCAGATCGACGATCATCAGATTCTCGGCCCGATCCTTTTCGCTGCATTGAAGCTCGGTGCTCAGCTCAGCATCCCTGGCGGCCTCGGGATCGCGGCGCCGAGTTCCCTTTATTGGCCGGGTCTCCACCCGGCCCTGTTCAAGCCGGAGAAAACGCTCGGGCGAGGTGCAGAGGATCTGCCCGCCGGGCAGATCCAGGTAGGCCGAGAACGGTCCGGCACTGCGCTGGCGAAACTGCTTGTAGCCCTCCCAGGCGTCGCCTTCCACAGCCAGTGAGAAACGTTGTGCCAGATTGACCTGATAACAGTCGCCCTCCTCCAGGTAATGCTGGATACGGTCAAAGGCGTGAGCGTAGCGCTCACGACTCATATTGACCTCGACCGGAGCGGTCGCCTGCATCGGCGGACCAGACGGGTAAATCTTCCCCTGGCACTCCCTGCCAAAGCGTTCCAGCAGCCGTTGCCACTGTGGCGATCGCTCATCCCCATACTGGCTGGAGACCAGCCAGCAGCGCCTCTCGCCTCGGTCACAGACCACGGCCCACTCATAGATCCCCACGGCCATCTCCGGCATGCCCAGGTCATCGCAGGCCACCTCCGGCAGGCGCTCCAGCAACCGCGCAAGGTCGTAGCCAAAATAGCCCACCGCACCGCCGGCAAAGGGGATACCCTCCAAATCGACAGGCTCCCTCGGCCCCAGGGCGGTGCGGAGCAAGTCGAAGGGATCATCGCCGCTGCTCAACGTCTCACCCTCAGCCGAGGTTATGGTGGTCATGCCATGGCGGGTAACCAGGGTCTTCACCGGATCGGCAACGAGGATATCGAAACCGGCGGTGGCTGCACTGGCAGTCCCGCTATCGAGCCAGGCCGACCAGGGACGCCCGGCGAGCGGCTCGAACAGCTGACTGATCCCGCTACCGTCAGGAAAGGGGATTTCGCTCTTTAATAGGCGTGACATCTTGGCAAAACAGGACAGCCTGAGTGGCCTCTGTGGTAGAGAAGATAGGAGTTGACATTATGTCGACTGAAGCAGGCGAAGACCAGCCTCTTTAAAACGCAAATGCCCTGGTCTTTAGTCAGGGGCGGCAGAAACAAAAAAGGCCACCCGTCAAGGTGACCCAAGTCGTTGTCCTGATTGGTCGGGGCGAGAGGATTCGAACCTCCGACCACCTGCACCCCATGCAGGTGCGCTACCAGGCTGCGCTACGCCCCGAAAAAACTGTCATTCGCTGCAGGAATGAAGGCGCGCATCATACACCAGATAAGGATGTTTGAGAATACGCTAATCGGATTTATTAACGCTTGAGGATGTCAAGGACCTCTTCCAGCTCGGTGCGCAGCTGCCGGACGATCTGCTGACTCTGATTGGCATCGGCCTTGTTGTCCTCACCCTCCAGTTGCTGGCGGGCACCACCGATAGTGAAGCCCTGCTCGTACAACAGCGCACGGATCTGGCGGATAATAAGCACGTCCTGTCGCTGATAGTAGCGACGATTGCCACGACGTTTGACCGGCTTAAGTTGTGGAAATTCCTGTTCCCAGTAACGCAGCACATGTGGTTTGACGCCACACAGCTCACTGACCTCACCGATGGTGAAGTAGCGTTTTCCCGGAATAGGCGGCAGTTCGTTATTATTGCTGGGTTCCAGCATATGCTTCCACCCTTGCCTTAAGTTTCTGTCCCGGACGGAAGGTAACAACCCGTCGGGCCGTTATCGGGATCTCCTCCCCGGTTTTCGGATTGCGGCCGGGGCGCTCATTCTTGTCACGCAGGTCAAAATTACCAAAGCCGGAGAGCTTGACCTGATAACCATTTTCCAGCGCGACACGGATCTCTTCAAAAAATTGCTCAACCAGCTCCTTGGCTTCCCGCTTGTTCAATCCAAGCTCTTCAAATAGCTGCTCAGCAATAGCTGCTTTGGTTAACGCCATAATTATTCTCTTAATGTCGCCCCGAGCTCACTACCCAGGGTAGTTACTACCTGTTTGATTGCAGCATCAACTTCTTCGTCGGTAAGAGTGCGTGATCCTTCCTGTAAGGTCAAGCCCAAAGCGAGACTTTTTCTTCCTGAATCAATATGTTCGCCAGCATAGAGGTCAAACAGCTTTAAGTCCGTCAGGCTTGCGGGGGCGCTTCGACGGATACAATCCAGCACGGTGTCGGCACTGACCTGCTCATCGACAACCACAGCGAGATCGCGTCTAATCGCCGGATATTTAGAAATTTCGGCGAAATTAGCAACAGATCTACCACAAATAGCATCTGCTTTAATTTCAAAGAGATAGCTGTTTCCACGCAGATCCAGCTCACGCTCAAGGTTGGGGTGGAGCATACCAAGCCAACCAACGGCTTCCTCGCCCAGGTAGATCCGGGCACTCTGACCGGGGTGCAGTGCCGGGTGCACTTCGGCCACGAAGTGGAACTCATCCATGCGGCGGGTCAGAGCGAGTAACGCCTCGACATCGGCTTTGAGATCGTAGAAATCGACTTTGCGGCTGCTTGCGTCCCACTGCTCCGGCATCAGCGTACCGTAAATCAACCCTGCTAGCATATTTTCTTGTTTAAGTTCAGTACCTTCCTGAATAAACCTAAGACCGTACTCGAACATTTTGACGCGAGGCTGCTGGCGGTTCAGATTGTGTTGCAGCAGTGGCATCAGGCCCGACCAGAGGGTGGTACGCATCACCGCCAGATCGCTGGAGATGGGATTGGCCAGGGCCACGCCCTCCCCCTGCGGGTCAAAGCGCTTCTGCATCTTTGGATCGACAAAGCTGTAACTGATCGCCTCCTGATAGCCGCGGTCAACCAGCAGACGGGAGAGTTCGCGCCGCCCGATCCGTCCCTCAGGACGGGCCTGCATGGTCAATGCCCCCTGCGGACGGCTGCTCGGCAGGTTCTCGTAGCCGACAATGCGGCCGATCTCCTCGATCAGGTCCACCTCGATGGCGATATCAAAACGGAACGAAGGGGCCTCAACATGCCAGCCATCATCAATGCGGTTAAGCGCCATCCCCAGGCGCTGAAGGATATCCTCGATCTCATTGGCGGCGATATTGCCACCGAGAATGCGGTTGACCCGCTGCTGGCGCAGGTGGATAGGGTGACGCTTCGGCAGTTCATCCTCACTCAACACCTCCTCCAGCGGACCGGCACTGCCACCGGTGATCGCCAGAAGCAGTGCCGTGGCGCGCTCCATCGTCTGTTCCGCCATCTGCGGGTCAACGCCGCGCTCGAAACGGTGAGATGAGTCAGTATGCAGACCATAACGGCGTGCCCGACCGACGATGCTTTGCGGAGAGAAAAATGCACTTTCAAGGAAGATATCGACGGTTTCATCACCGACGGCAGACGATTGGCCGCCCATAACCCCCGCCATGGCAAGTGGACCACGGCGGTCGGCAATCACGAGGGTCTGCTCATCCAGCTCCACCTCCTGCTCATTGAGCAGCACCAGTTTCTCACCCTCCCGGGCCATGCGCACGACGATGCCGCCATCGAGTTTTGCCAGGTCAAAAGCGTGCATCGGCTGACCCAGTTCAAGCAAAACGTAATTGGTGACATCAACCACGGGCCCGAGACTACGCACACCACTGCGACGCAAACGCTCCTGCATCCACAGCGGCGTCTCCGCCTTGACATTGACACCACGAATTACCCGTCCGATGTACCGCGGGCATGCCGCACTGGCCTGCAGATCGATCTCCAGGGTCTCGTCGCTCGAACCCGCAACGGCCTCGATCTGCGGACCGCTGACCGCCGCCTGGTTGAGCACCCCGATCTCGCGGGCGATACCGGCAAGGCTCAGGCAGTCGCCACGGTTGGGAGTGAGCCCCAGTTCAATGGTGACGTCATCCAGTTCAAGGTAACAGCGAAAATCTTCCCCGACCGGGGCATCAGCCGGCAACTCCATCAGCCCTTCCGAGCTTTCGGCCAGTCCCAGCTCAGAGGCGGAACAGAGCATGCCGTGGGAAGGTACACCACGCAGCTTGGCCTTCTTGATCCTGAAATCACCGGGCAGCTTCGCACCCACCACGGCGACGGGTACTTTCAGTCCCTCACGCACATTAGCCGCACCACAGACGATGTTGAGCAGCGCCTCGGCGCCCACGTTCACCTGGGTCACCCGCAGCTTGTCGGCATCGGGATGCGGCTCGACCTTGAGCACCTCGCCGACAACAACGTCGCTGAACTCCCCGGCAACCGGATCGACCGCATCGACCTCCAGACCGGCCATGGTCAACTGGTGACAAAGCTCATCGCTAGAGACGGCGGGATTGACCCACTCACGCAACCACTGTTCGCTGAATTTCATGTTGTTTCAAACCTGATTCAAAAATAATTATTTCACCGCAGAGGCGCAAAGGCGCTAAGGAAAACATGGCTAAATCCAGAGGGCATGCCTCAACCTGCCCACTATGCCGACACTTCGTCGTCATCCCGTTGCAAGCTTGAATCCAAACATCCGCGTGACTTCCTAATGGATTCCAGTCTTCGCCGGAATGACGGCATTTGCAACCTCCGCGTCTTTGCTCCTCTGCGGTAAAAATCCGTTAGGGCATATCCCGCCCAATCCATCATCAGCTCTTCTTCGCGTCCTTTGCGCCTTTGCGGTGAATTTAGTTAGTTAAACTGCTGCAGGAAGCGCAGGTCGTTCTCGAAGAACAGTCGCAGGTCGTTAACCCCGTAGCGCAGCATGGCCAGACGCTCTACACCCATGCCGAAGGCGAAGCCACTGTATTTTTCGCTGTCGATGCCGACGTGACGGAATACCTCGGGATGAACCATGCCGCAACCCAGTACTTCTAGCCAGCCGGTATGGCTGCAGACACGACACCCCTCACCACGGCACATGACACACTGGATGTCAGCCTCGGCGGAGGGCTCGGTAAAGGGGAAATAGGAGGGACGGAAGCGCACCGCCAGTTCCTGTTCAAAGAAGTTACGCAAGAAGTCATCGAGAATGCCCTTGAGATCAGCAAAACTTACCTGCTCATCCACCAGCAACCCCTCGATCTGGTGGAACATCGGCGTATGGGTCAGATCGGAGTCACAGCGGTAGACGCGCCCTGGCGCGATCACCCGCAGCGGTGGCGGATGCTGCTCCATGGTGCGCACCTGAACCGGAGAGGTGTGGGTACGCAGCAGGGTGTGGGCATCAAAATAGAAGGTGTCGTGCATGGCGCGGGCCGGATGACTTTCGGGGATATTCAGCGCCTCGAAGTTGTGGAAGTCATCTTCGATCTCCGGCCCCTCCGCCACAGTGAAACCGAGCTGACTGAACAGCGACTCGATGCGCTCCATGGTCATGCTCACCGGATGCAGTCCGCCACTCGGCTGGCCTCGGCCCGGCAGGGTCACATCGATGGTCTCCGCTGCCAGACGGGCGTTTAGCGCCGCGTCCTGCAGCGCCTGCTTGCGCGCTTCAAGAGCCTGCTGCACCTTACCCTTGGCCTGGTTGATCGCCTGACCGGCGGCAGGTCGCTCCTCGGCGGAGAGTTTGCCCAGCGACTTCATCTGCTCGGTCAGCACACCCTTCTTGCCCAGATACTGCACCCGGATCTGATCCAGTGCCTGCAACTCATCGGCAGCGGCAATCGCCGCCTCGGCCTCGTTAACGAGCCCTGTCAAATCATCCACGCCTATAAACTCCGAATCATCGTTGTTGCGTAAAAAAACAATTCACCACGAAGCACACGAAGACAAAATATTCATCACAGAGACACGGACGCCGCCATGGATGGTGGCGGTAGACAATGTCTGGAACATATTGTCGAGTTCACGGAGGAAAAAATTATCGAGCTTGAGGGCGAGAACCACCCTGTTAATTCTCCGTGTCTCTGTGGTGCATTAATTTTTTTAACTTCGTGCCCTTCGTGTACTTCGTGGTGAAAGGTCTTTTAAGAATTTAAAGCAAAAAGGGGGAAGACTGTTAGGCCTTCCCCCTTTCCGTGCATTGCCCCGGCGAAATTTCCGCCGGTTGCGCGACACAATTACTGCTTAGGCCTGGGCGCTCTTCGCTTTTTCCGCCAGGGCAGCAAAACCTGCCTTGTCGGCCACAGCGATGTCTGCCAGTACCTTGCGATCGATCTCAACGCCGGACTTTTTCAGACCGTTGATCATGCGGCTGTAGGACATACCGCACTCACGGGCAGCCGCATTGATACGGGCGATCCAAAGCGCGCGGAACTGACGTTTGCGCTGACGACGGTCGCGGTATGCATACTGACCGGCCTTGATCACGGCCTGTTTGGCGACGCGGAAAACATTCTTGCGACGACCTGAATAACCTTTTGCCTGGGCCAGAACCTTTTTGTGTTTGGCCCGTGCGGTTACACCACGTTTTACTCTTGGCATCGTTCCTTACTCCTCAGCTGTAGGGCAACATGCGACGAACCATTGGTACGTCGACAGCGGCAACCATTTCGGCCGTACGCAGATGGCGCTTGCGCTTGGTCGATTTCTTGGTGAGGATGTGGCGGCGGAACGACTGGTTACGCTTAAAGCCACCAGCGCTGCGCTTGAAACGCTTGGCCGCGCCTCTGTTGGTTTTCATCTTTGGCATTGCTTACTACTCCGCATTGCAAGTTTTAATAAAACGCACATTTGTGACTGTTGGCACCGTAATTGATGGACAGTAGCGCGTCCGAAGCAAATTTGGCACATCGCATTGCGACCTGCCGCCATTTACTTCTTCTTTTTTGGGGCCATCAGCATCACCATTTGTCGCCCTTCCATCCTCGGAAACTGTTCTACCGTTCCCAGCTCTGAAAGGTCTGCCTCGATCCGCTTGAGCAGATCGCGACCGAGCTCCTGGTGTGCCATTTCACGGCCACGGAACCGTAAGGTTACCTTGACCCTGTCCCCGTCATTGAGGAAGCGTGTCAGGTTGCGTAGTTTGACCTGATAATCTCCCTCTTCCGTCCCGGGACGGAATTTGACTTCTTTTACCTGGACCTGTTTCTGCTTTTTCTTGGCCGCCTGCTGCTTCTTGCGCTGTTCAAAAATGAACTTGCCGTGATCCATGATACGGCAAACAGGGGGCTTGGCATCCGGAGAGACCTCCACCAGATCGAGTTCGGACTCGGCAGCGATTTCCAGCGCCTTTTCGATGGGAACGACTCCGATCTGCTCGCCGTCATGGCCGACGAGGCGTACTTCCGGGACCCGAATATCGTCATTCAAGCGGGTCTGTTTTTCTTTAGCAGCGATTGCTTCAATCCTCCAAAACAGTGCGACCGTGGCTCGCGATTTCGGTTTTCAGGCGCTCGGCGAATGCCTCAATGGACATAGTGCCAAGATCCTCACCGCCTCGCGTGCGCACGGCCACGGTCCGGTTCTCAATTTCCCGATCCCCGATGACCAGCATATAGGGGATGCGGTGTAACGTGTGCTCGCGGATTTTAAAGCCGATTTTCTCATTTCTCAAGTCGGATTTGATGCGAATGCCCTGATTTCTCAGATTTTCTTCGATCTCCCGGACAAAATCGGCCTGATTATCGGTGATATTCAACACCACCGCCTGGGTCGGTGCCAGCCACAACGGGAAGGCACCGGCATGATGCTCGATGAGAATGCCGATAAAGCGCTCCATCGAACCGAGGATCGCCCGGTGCAGCATCACCGGCACCTGTTTGCTGCCATCTTCGGCGATATAGTGGGCATCCAGCCGTCCCGGCATGGAAAAATCGACCTGAATGGTACCGCACTGCCAGACCCGCCCGAGGCAATCCTTGAGGGAGAATTCGATCTTCGGACCGTAGAAGGCCCCCTCGCCCGGCTGCAGGTCCCACGGCAAGCCCTTGGTATTGAGGGCCCGCTCCAGCGAATGCTCCGCCTTATCCCATATCTCATCCGATCCGACCCGCTGTTCGGGGCGGGTGGAGAGCTTGATGATAACCTCATCAAAGCCGAAGTCGGCGTAGACCTTATAGAGCAGGTCGATAAAGACCGATACCTCCTGCTGGATCTGCTCTTCGGTACAGAAGATATGTGCATCGTCCTGGGTGAAGTTGCGCACCCGCATGATGCCGTGCAGTGTACCTGAGGGCTCATTGCGATGACAGGAGCCAAACTCGGCCAGACGAAGAGGCAGCTCGCGGTAGGACTTCAGCCCCTGGTTGAACACCTGTACGTGACAGGGACAGTTCATCGGTTTGACCGCGTAGTCACGGTGCTCCGAGTGGGTGGTGAAGATCATATCACCGAACTTGTCCCAGTGGCCGGACTTCTCCCACAGGCTGCGATCCACCACCTGGGGGGTGCGGATCTCCTGATAGCCGTTGTCACGAAAGACGTTGCGCATGTACTGCTCCACCGCCTGCCACAGGGTCCAGCCGTTGGGATGCCAGAAAACCATCCCCGGCGCCTCCTCCTGGGCGTGGAACAGGCCGAGTTGACGACCGATCTTACGATGGTCGCGCTTCTCCGCCTCCTCCAGGCGATGCAGGTACTGCTTGAGTGCCTTCTTGTCGGTCCAGGCAGTGCCGTAGACCCGGGTCAGCATCTCGTTGCGCGAGTCGCCGCGCCAGTAGGCACCGGCCACCTTCATCAACTTGAAGGCCTTGAGTTTGCCGGTGGAGGGGACATGGGGACCGCGGCAGAGATCGATAAAGTCGCCCTGCTTGTAGAGCGACAACTCCTCGCCGTGGGGAATATCCTCGATGATCTTCGCCTTGTAGACCTCGCCCATCCCGGCGAAGAGATCGATCGCCTCCTCACGGGACATCACCGAACGCTCGACCGGAATATCGTCGGCGACGATCTTCGCCATCTCCTTTTCGATCTTCTCCAGATCTTCGGTGGTAAAGGGACGCTCGTAGGCAAAATCGTAGTAGAAACCATCCTCGATCACCGGACCGATGGTCACCTGTGCATCCGAATAGAGACGTTTGACCGCCTGGGCCAACAGGTGGGCGGTGGAGTGGCGGATGATCTCCAGCCCTTCCTCACTCTTATCGGTGATGATTGCCAGCTGCGCATCATCCTCGATGCGGTAGGAGGTATCGACCAGACGCTCGCCGATCTTGCCGGCCAACGCAGCCTTGGCCAGGCCGGGGCCGATATCGGCAGCCACATCATGAACCGTCACCGGCTTGTCGAACTGGCGCTGGGAACCGTCGGGAAGGGTGATTACAGGCATGTTCTGTCCTTCTTGCTCAGTGGTGATCCATACGAGAGACCACGTGAAAATAAAAAAGCACCATGACGCGCACGGTGCTTGGGATTCGGGTTATGCAGGAAGCCGCGGGGCTGCCTATCTCATTGATTGGCAATGCTATCACAGCTTCATGCGGGAGTGAAGCCACAACGCGAATTGTGCCGATATCCAGTCCGACAAGATGATATCGAACCGACCGGAGGGCACTTTCCACAACCAATACCAAAGTATTTTACTTAGGTATTTTTTGATTAAAGTCAACTAGATAGGAAACTTTTTTCACTGAAATATGAGAATTCTGCAGGCAGTTTCGGTACAATGCCCCGGTTTTAACAGCCCGCCCATGCCATACAAATCACAGGGTTTTCAGGCAATTGGTGTGACAGAAAAACCTGTCAGCCAGATGAATTTGGTACCCGAATGAGTGCAGAGAACCAGCAACTTGTTAACGTCGTCATCGACGGCAAGGCCATTCAGGCCCCCCCTTCCCTGTCGGTGATCCAGGCCCTCTGGCATGCCGGTTACCCCAGGGTCAAAGGGGTCGGCTGCCTTGAGGGTGTCTGTGGCTCCTGCCGGGTACTGGTTCGGCGAGAGGGACAGGAGAAGGTCGGCATGGAGCTCGGCTGCCAGACCCTGGTTGAGGAGGGGATGCAGGTGCTGTTCCTGGTCTTCCCCAACCCGACTCACCATCACTATGAGCTTGGCGAGATCAAAAACTCCTGGGATGTCCAGGCCGAGTTTCACCGCATCTTCCCGGAGGCCAACAGCTGTCGCCACTGCGGTGGCTGCTACAGCGCCTGTCCCAAAAACATCAACGTGGAACTGGGGGTCAAGCTGGCCGGTGAGGGTCGTTTCCGCGAGGCGGGCGAGCTGTTCGTTGAATGTATTATGTGCAACCTCTGCATGACCGGTTGCCCCGAGGCGATCGCCCCCAACCACGTCGGTCTGTTTGCCCGCCGCGTCACCGCCTATTTCCACGCCCGCCCCTCCAACCTTATCCATCGTCTGGAGCTGCTGCGCAAGGGGGAGCTGGAGGTCGATTGCAACAGCCCCGGCAGTCAACCCGACAACGCGGCTAACTAAAGGGGAATGACAGTGAGCAACGGTACCCCATACAGCGAAGCGTTGTCCGCCTACCAGGCCAGTGCGGCACGTCCCCTCAAACCGGCCGGCGATGACACGCAGACGCTGCTCGAGCAATACCACCCGGACTACCGCGCCGACACCCTGGACACGATCAAGGTCGGCCCCAACAGCGGAGACCGCTGCCACCGCCAGCTGGCCGAACTGCTGCAGGCCGATGCACGTATCGATGAGGCGGATCTGGCCGGTGCACCGGTGGTTAAAACCGATGTGCTGGTGATCGGCGGCGGCGGTGCCGGCTGCGCTGCCGCACTGGTGGCTCGACAGGCTGGCGCCGAGGTCATCCTTGCCACCAAACTGCGTCTCGGCGATAGCAACACGGTAATGGCCGAGGGGGGGATCCAGGCTTCCATAGAGAAGAGCGACACGCCGCAGATGCACTTCGACGACACCCTCAAGGCCGGCCACTTCAACGCCGAACGCGAGCTGGTGGCAGCGATGGTCAAAGACGGCCCGGATGTGATCCGCTGGCTGATCCAGCAGGGAATGCAGTTCGATCTGGATGAGTTTGGCGATCTGCTCACCCGCCGTGCCGGTGGCACCTCCGCCAACCGCGTCTGCTACTACCGCGACTACACCGGTCTGGAGATGATGCGGGTGTTGCGCGAGGCGGTGCAGAACAGCGATATCGATGTCTGGGACTACAGCCCCGCGGTGGAGTTGCTGGCGAACGAATCAGGACACTGCGCCGGTGCGGTACTCTCCAACCTGAAAAACTGCAGTTATGTCCAGGTGGTGGCCAAGACGGTGATTATCGCCACCGGCGGGATCGGCCGGATGCACCTTAACGGCTTCCCTACCTCCAACCATTTCGGGGCTACCGGCGACGGACTGATCCTCGCCTACCGCCTGGGTGCCAAGCTGCGTGAACTGGACTCTTTCCAGTACCATCCTACCGGCCTGGCCTGGCCCCAGCACCTGGCCGGCAGTCTGATCACCGAAGGGGTACGCTCTGCCGGTACCTGGCTGCTTAATGGCCACGGCGAGCGCTTTATCGACGAGCTGCTGCCACGCGATGTGGTAGCCGCGGCGATCTTGAGAGAGTGTGCCGAGGGGCGCGGCATCACGATCGAGGACGGCGTCTGTGGCGTCTGGCTCGACACACCAGGGCTGGAGCTGCGCAACCCCGGGATACTGCAACAGCGTTTTCCCAAGCTGCTTAATCTGGGCAAAAAGGCGGGGATCGATCCGAGCCGCTCGCCGCTGCTCATCTACCCTACCCTGCACTATCAAAACGGCGGCGTGGTGATCGATGCCAACGGCGCCACCACCGTCCCGGGTCTTTACTGTGTCGGCGAGGCCAGCGGGGGCATTCACGGCAAGAACCGTATCATGGGCAACGCCCTTCTGGAGATCATCAGTTTCGGCCGGCGCGCCGGTGAACATGCCGCCGCCCAACGTCACAACAAGGGACACAAGCAGGTCGGCCTGGAGCACCTGAGCCGCCTGCGCCGCGAACTGACCATCTCCGGCATGCCGATGGAGCGCAAAAGCCCGATGCTGTTCCCCGACTGCGCCAAGTTCGATGACGACGCCGACTACGACGGCCTGCGCCGTCACCGTCGCAACAAGGTCACCCAGGAGTGATGCCATGAGCCAGCTGAATCAGGTGCTGTTGCACGAGAGCAACCGTGTGGGGGCGGATCTGGAGGCCTGGTTTGCCGCTGCAGGGGGCCAGGGGCTGGCCAAGGCCCTGGCGGCACCGGAGGCGATCATCCCGCTGATTAGGGAGGCAGGATTACGCGGACTGGGCGGTAGCGGCTTTCCCACCTACAAAAAATGGGGGTTCGTCGCCGCGCAGAGCAACAGCAAGGAGAAGTACCTCATCTGCAATGGCAACGAGGATGAGCCGGGCACCTTCAAGGATCGCATCCTGCTGCAGCAGGCGCCTCATCAGGTCATTGAAGGGGCAACCATCACCGCACTGGCCTGCGGCATCAACCACATCATCTTCTATATCAATCCCGACCAACAAAAATCGATCGAGGCGATGCGCGAGGCCGTTTCCCAGTGGCAGGCCTCGGAGCAGATCGCTGCGATTGAGAAGGTGCTGGGAAAAACCATCGAGTACCGGGTACTGCCCAGCTCCGGCCACTACATCGGTGGCGAGGAGACGGCGGCCATTGAAAGCGTCGAAGGCAAGTTCCCCTTCCCGCGCGGCAAGCCACCCTTCCCCGCCGAATCGGGGGTGCACGGCTGCCCGACGTTGATTAACAACATGGAGACCCTGTCCAACGTCCCGCACATCCTGCGTAACGGGGCAGAGTGGTTCCAGGGACTGGGGCTCGGCGCCTCCACCGGCACCAAGATCTACTGCCTTACCGGCGATGTGCTCTACCCCGGAGCCTACGAACTGCCGATGGGCACCCCGCTGTCGACCCTGATCAACGACTACGGCGGCGGAATGTTACTGGACAAGAAGCTCAAGGCGGTGTTCACCGGCGGCCCCTCCAACACCCTGCTCACGCCCAAGGATCTGGACGTACCGCTGGACTACGAATCGGTACGTGAGCGCCAATCGAGTCTCGGCACCGGAGCGATGATCGTGATCTCGGAGGGCACCGGCATCGTCAAGCGGGTCAGCGAATATGTGAGCTTCTTCGCCCACTCCTCCTGCGGCCAGTGTCCACCCTGCAAGACCGGTACCCACTACGCGGCGCTGTTACTCAGCAAGATCGACACCGGTCAGGGCAGTCGGGCGGATCTGGATGCGCTGGAGAACCTCTGCACGATCCTCCCCGGCGCCGGTCGTTGCCACATGCTCGACGGCGCCCTCAAGGTCATGGAGAGCTCGCTCTATCACTTTCGCCATGAGTATGAACAGGCGCTGGTGCTGTAGGGGCATGGGCAAGGCAATCACGGCATCGTGTTTTACGCAGGTATCACGATTAATTTATTGAGTCTTTAAGCATTGACAGGATAGCTGTATGACAGATCAGGCAACAGAGAACATCGTCGAGCTCGACAGCACTGCAAGATCCGGTAAAACGCCGGTACCCATCGACGAGCACATCGTCGAGATCGTCAGCGACTCGGGCGAAGGGGCGCAGAAGTGCGGCCAGACCTTCGGCGTGATCGGCGCCAAGATGGGCAACGGGATCTGGACCGTGGAGATCATTCCCGCCGAGATCCAACCCCCCGCCCGCTCTCCGGCCGGTGCCAGTGGCAACCGTATCCGCGTCGGCTCCAAGTACATCACCAACATGGGCAATGAAGCCGATCTGGTGGTCGCCTTCAACGAGCAGGTGCTCTTCTCCCGTATCGCCAACGGCGCCTACAAAAACGGCACCATCGTGCTACTGGAGAACAAGTGGGCCAGCGACCCGCAGGAGGAGATCCGAGAGGCCTACGCCAATGCAGTGAAGGAGTTCCGCGAGAACGGTCTTATCGTGCACGAACTGCCACTGGAGCAGGAGTGCCTCAAGCTGGTCGCCAATCCGCGCCGCGGCAAGAATATGTTTGTGCTCGGCATGCTCTGCCACATCTACAACCGTGATGTAAGCATCGGCCATGCCGAAATCGAAGCCGCCTTCGGCCGCAAGGGCGAGAAGGTGGTGAAGATCAACCAGGATCTGTTCGACGCCGGTTACGCCTTCGCCCGCGACAACGTCGACTATCACTTTGATATCCCGGTCGAGGCCGGGATCAACGACAAGCCGATGATGGTCTGCAACGGCAATACCGCGGTCGGTCTCGGCGTGATGGCCTCCGGTATGGATCTGGTCTCCATGTACCCCATCACCCCGGCCACCTCCGCCTCCCACTACATCGCCGATGTCTTCGACAAGGTCGGCGGTTTTGTGCATCAGGCCGAGGATGAGATCGCCGCGGCCGGCTTTGCCATCGGCGCCTCCTACGCCGGCAAGACCGCCTGCACCATCACCTCCGGTCCCGGCATGGCATTGAAGACCGAGTTGCTGGGCCTGGCGGTGATGGGCGAGATCCCGCTGGTGGTGATCAACGTCCAGCGCGGCGGCCCCTCCACCGGCCTGCCGACCAAGGTGGAACAGGGTGACCTGCTCTCCTCCCTGTTCGGCATGCCGGGCGATGCGCCCAAGATCATCATTGCTGCGGCGACCATTGCCGAGTGCTTCCACTTCGCCATCCTGGCACGCAAGCTGGCCGAAGCGTTTCGCGGTCCGGTGATCTTGCTCACCGACGCCAACCTGGCCACCGGGGTACAGCCCTGGGAGCGTCCTGAGTTGCAGGAGGATTGGCTGGCCGCGCCGGTCGATCAATCCGAATGGGACAAGAGCGTGCCGCCCTACGACTGGGACGAAAACACCGGCCTGTCACAGCGGCCGATCCCCGGCCAGCCCGGCGGCATGTATGTCCTTACAGGCCTCTCGCACACCAACCGCTCCAAGGTCGCCTACGACTCTGATACCAACCAGACCACCGCCGAGCACCGCAGCCACAAACTGGCCGCGCTGCAGAGTACGCTCAAGCCGCCCACAGTGCATGGTGAGGAGGAGGGTGATCTGCTGATCGTCGGCTGGGGTTCCACCCTGGGTGCCATCGAGGAGGCGGTGGATATTCACCGCAAACAGGGCCACAAGGTCTCCAGCGTACACCTGCGGTTCCTCTCGCCCCTGGAGCCGGGACTGAAGGCGATCTTCGCCCGTTTCAAGAAGGTGATGACGATCGAGATCAACTACAG
>JAPHTQ010000038.1 GCA_026196275.1 Gammaproteobacteria bacterium | reverse complement strand
TGTCCGCGCTATCCATCCCCGCCCTGAACGGCGGGGTTTTTCGCGCAATCCGATAAAGTTTCAAGTTCAAAGAAGCGCCGTCAGGCCCATACGATTCAGCAAGTTGGTCAGCGCTTTAAGTGACTGATATTTATTGTTTCCTAGCTCTGCTGGGAACGATGGGGCCTTTGAACTTGAAGCTTGAAACTGTTTTTTTAGTGTTACGTTTTGTAACAACTCCTGTTATTCTTCACCCATGAACCGCCATCGCGACCATGATCCGCAGCTGGACAGGGTCATCCTGCTATTTCTGCTCGCCCTGTTCCTGCTCATCTCCCCGTTCAACCTCTGGTGGGCGGCGGATGACAGCCCTTGGTACGCCCCCTACCTGATTTGGGGCCTGCTGATCTTCCTCACCTGGCGCCTGCAGCGCTATCTGGGCCGCCATGACCTTTGAGCTGTGGCACCTGTTTATCGCGGGGGTGGCCTACCTGCTGCTGCTGTTTCTCATCGCCTGGGCCGCGGAACACGGCTGGCTGCCGCAGCGCCTGGCACGGCATCCACTGACCTACACCCTCTCCCTCGGTGTCTACGCCACCTCCTGGAGCTTCTACGGCAGCGTCGGTTTTGCCCAGAGTCAGGGCAACAATTTTCTTACCATCTATCTCGGTGTCACCCTCGCCTTCATGCTGGCACCGGTCCTGCTGCAGCCGATCATGCGCCTGACCCGCGAGTTCCAGCTCTCCTCACTGGCGGATCTCTTTGCTTTCCGCTACCAGAGTCAGCTGGCCGGGGTGCTGGTTACCCTGTTCATGCTCACCGGCACCCTGCCCTATATCGCGCTGCAGGTACGCGCCGTGACCGAGTCGCTGCAGGTGCTGACCGGCGAGTCGGCACCGGCGATGATCGCCCTGGGCTTCTGTGTCACCGTTACCCTGTTCGCCATTCTCTTCGGTGCCCGCCACATCTCGGCACGGGAGAAGCACGAAGGATTGGTGGTGGCCATCGCCTTCGAATCGCTGGTCAAACTGCTGGCGCTGCTGGCCGTGGGGGGGTTCGCTCTCTACGGCGTGTTTGACGGTTTCGCCGGACTGGAGCAGTGGCTGAGTACCAATCCCGAGGCGCTGGCGGCAATGCACCGCCCGGTACACGAGGACAGCTGGGCAACCCTGCTGCTGCTGGCCTTCGCCGCCGCCTTCCTGCTACCGCGCCAATTCCACATGACCTTTACCGAGAACTTCGATGAGAAGGCGCTGAGTACCGCCAGCTGGGCCTTCCCGCTGTTTCTGCTGCTGCTGAACCTGGCCATCCCGCCGATCCTCTGGGCCGGCCACCAGCTGGAGGTACAGACCTCTCCCGACTTCTACGTCCTCGGTATTACCCTGCACCACGATGCGGTGCTACTGCCGCTGCTTGCCTTCATCGGCGGGATATCGGCCGCCAGCGCGATGATCATTGTCACCACTCTGGCACTGGCGGCGATGTGCATGAACCACCTGGTGCTACCTGCCAGTTTCCCGCCACAGCTGCATCCGGGGACCGATATCTACCGTTGGTTGCTGTGGGGCCGGCGTATCCTGATCGCACTGATCATCCTCGCCGGCTACGGCTTTTACCTGCTGCTGGAGCACAATCAGGGGTTGGTCCAGCTGGGGCTGATCTCCTTCGTCGCGGTGGCCCAGTTCCTGCCGGGCATCGTCGGTCTGCTCTACTGGCGGCGTGCCACCCGCAGCGGTTTCATCGCCGGTCTGCTCGGCGGGGGAACGATCTGGGCACTGGCCCTGATGCTGCCGCTGCTTGAGCAGTCTGGCCTGCTCAGTAGCGCCATCCACCTCGAGATCGGCATGTATGCCGACGATCCCTGGAGCAGCAGTACCTTCTGGTCACTGGCTGTCAACAGTGGACTGTTTGTTCTGGTCTCACTGCTGACCCGCCCGAGCATCAAGGAGAGTGAGGTGGCCAATGCCTGTTGCAAGGAGAGCCTTGCTCCACCCAGCGGCCGTCCGCTCGCCACCAGCCTGCAGGAGATCGAACAGCAGCTGAGCCTGGTGACCGGTGAGAACATGGCCCGCGATGAGGTCAATCGTGCACTGGCGGATCTCGGGCTGAGTCACACCGAACTGCGCGGAACCGATCTCGGTCGCCTGCGTGAGCGCATCGAGCGCAACCTCTCCGGCCTGGTCGGGCCATTGCTGGCACGCATGATCGTGGATGAGCGGCTGGAGCTCGATCCGGGGGCACGCAGCGCGCTCTCCGATACCGTGCAGTTCATCGAACAACGACTGGAGGCCTCCCGCACCCAGTTGCGTGGTCTTGCAGCAGAGATGGATCAACTGCGGCGCTATCACCGCCAGGTATTGCAGGATCTTCCCCTGGGGGTCTGTTCGGTGGGACCGGAACAGAGGATCATCAGCTGGAACAGTGCCATGAGCGAGATCTCCGGACTGTCACCGGCCCAGGTGATGGGCCATCCGGTATCCTCACTGCCTACCCCCTGGTCGGGGCTGCTCAGTGGTTTTCTCGCCACCGACGAGCACCAGTTGCGCAAGGTCAAACTCAGGCTCAACCAGGAAACCCGTGTGCTCAATCTGCACAAAGCTGCCATCGATGACCCTGCCGGACAGCAATCCGAAGCAGGAAGTGGCTCGGTCATTCTGGTGGAGGATTTGAGTGAGCTGCATACGCTGGAGGCGGAGCTGACCCACAGTGAACGGCTCGCCTCCATTGGCCGTCTGGCTGCCGGGGTCGCCCATGAGATCGGCAACCCGGTTACCGGGATCGCCTGTCTGGCGCAGGACCTGCTGCAGGAGAACGGCGATCCGGCGCGGGTGCAGGAGGAGCTGGAACAGATCCTGGAGCAGACCCGACGCATCTCCAATATCGTCCAGTCGCTGGTCAATTTCAGTCACGGTGGCACCACCCAGGACTACAAACCGGTGGCCGTGACCATCTGCGACTGTATCGATGAGGCGGTGCGTCTGGTACGACTCAGCCATGCCGGCAAGCAACTTGAATACAACGTACGGTGTCCGAATACACTACAAATCACTGGCGACAGACAACGTATGATCCAGGTGTTCGTCAATCTGTTGAGCAATGCCTGCGACGCTTCGCGCCCCGGTGACAGCATCGAGATCCATGCCGAACAGCAGGACCGCTACGCCCTTATTGAAGTACGTGACAACGGTCACGGCATACTTGAGGAGTACCGAGAGAAGGTGTTTGAGCCCTTCTTCACCACCAAGGACCCCGGACAGGGAACCGGCCTGGGTCTGCCTCTGGTCTACAGCATTATTCAGGAGCACTCGGGGAGCATCTCGCTGGAGAGCAGCGGTCAGGGTACCCGTTTCATTATTCGCCTGCCGCTTGCCGATAATCCGGCAGCACCCCTCAGCAAGGGGAGCAACTGATGACCCAGATCCTCATCATCGAAGATGAAACTATTATCCGCACTTCACTCAAGCGTCTGCTCGAGCGCAACGGCTACCGTGTTGCCGAGGCCGGCTCGTTACCCGAGGCACAACAGTTGCCGCTGAATGACTTTGATCTCATCATCGCCGACCTGCGTCTGCCGGGCCCCCCCGGCACCGCTGTACTCGAACTGGTAGAAGAGGTACCGGTGCTGATCATGACCAGCTACGCCAGTGTCAGATCCGCCGTAGAGGCGATGAAACTCGGTGCAGTGGACTATATTGCCAAGCCCTTCGATCACGATGAACTGTTGCTGACCATCAAACGCGTACTCAAACAACGCAGCCTGGAGCGTCAAAATCAGGCACTCAAGTCCGACCTGTCACACCACTATCCTGTTACCGGCATGATCGGCAACAGCCCGGCGATGCAGGCGATCTTCGAACGTATTCGTCGGGTCGCCCCGACCGACACCACGGTACTGATCCTCGGCGAGTCGGGTACCGGCAAAGAGTTGGTGGCACGGGCGGTGCATGAGCAGAGCCCGCGCAGTGAAGCTGCCCTCATCACCGTTAACTGCGCTGCGATCCCGGAAAATCTGATTGAATCGGAGCTTTTCGGCCACGAAAAGGGGGCATTCACCGGTGCGGTGGAAACGCACCGCGGGCTGGTCGAAGCGGCGCACGGCGGCAGTCTTTTCCTTGATGAGATCGGTGAGTTGCCGACCGAGGCCCAGGCACGCCTGCTGCGGGTATTGCAAGAGGGCGAGATCCGTCGTGTCGGCTCGACGCAGTCACGTCATGTCGATGTCCGGCTCATCGCCGCGACCAACCGTGATTTGAAAAAACAGGTGGAACAGGGGGAGTTTCGCAGCGATCTCTATTTCCGCTTGCATGTCATGGAGATCATGCTGCCGCCGCTTCGCGAGCGCGGCGAGGACATCCGAGTTCTCGCCGAACACTTGCTGGAGCGCACCTGCAAACGCCTCAACCGTCATCGCATGCACTTTACCCCCGAGACACTGGATGCGCTCGACGGCTACCCCTGGCCCGGCAATGTACGGGAGATGGAGAATATGATCGAGCGGGCGATCATTCTCGCCGACAGTAACAGCATTGATGTGAATACACTCGGGCTTCAGGAGGGCGGCAGTGCTGTATCCGTGAGGGACGAGGCAGTTTCACTGGATGATTACTTCATCCGTTTCGTGCGGGAGAATGAACAGACGATGACCGAAACCGAACTGGCCAAACAGCTGGGGGTCAGTCGCAAGACGCTCTGGGAACGCAGGCAAAAACTGGGTATTCCGCGTAAGCGGTAGCGGTTTTAAGTTCAAGGTTCAAGGTTCAAAGTTCAAAGTTCAAAGTTCAAAGTTCAAGGTTCAAAGGTAACAACTTGCCCCCTTGACGCAGCGTCCTATTCCCGGCCATTGTGCGGCGGCAAACAGACAATGCAGGGGGCGCATTGTCGGTGACCATCAGGAAACCTTGGCGAACTCAAGTCCGTTTTGCGCCCAGCCGATCACGCCGCCTCGCAGATTATAGACATTTTCAAAACCATTCTGCGCCAGATAGGCCACGACCTGGCCTGAGCGCGCACCACTGCGGCAGATAAATACCACCTCTTCCTGCTGATCGAACTCGGACAGGCGACTGCCCAGTGAAGACATGGGCATGGCCTCGGCGCCGGGGATCGAACCCTGCGCGATCTCCATCGGTTCACGCACATCGATAATACGGAAAGTGCGCCCCTCATCGCTGATCCACTCGGACAGATCCCTGGCATCGATCTCTTTTACATTCGCAAAGAACATAAAACCAACTCCTTAACTCAACTATTAAGTAACTGAAACCTAGTATATTAGCCTCCCCTTATATTTCAAGAGGTAACGGTCAATTAATGTGTTACCCGATTATTGGGGACTTGTTACGTTGCGTAACACTCAATGGTTACCTTTCGTAACATACGACGCCTTATAGATATATATCCACTTGTTTTTACTGGTTTATTTTTGTGGCACAGTGATTGCTATATTCGGTGAAATTGATTTTCATGGTGAGTGATGAGCGCTGCAGCCCTGACACCCGTTGTTGATTTTCTCCGTCAGCACGCCCCGTTTGATCAAATGGCCGAGCCCCATCTCGACTATCTGGCCAAGCGACTGCGACTGGTGTTCTACGCAGCAGGGAGCATCATCACCAGCCCGGAAGATGGACAGGCGACCTCCTTTCACATCATCAAACAGGGGCGCATCCGTGGTGAAACGCTCGAGGGTGAGCAGAAGGATGGTTATGAGCTAATCGCCGGTGAGTGCTTCCCGGTAGGCGCCCTGCTCGCCCGCCGCCCGGTGCACACCGTCTCACGCGCGGCCGAGGACACCTTCTGCTTCGAGCTGGAGCGCGACGATTTCGACACCCTGCTGCAGAAAAGTCCTGTGTTCCACGACTTCTGCACCCGTCGCCTGGCCAATCTGCTGGATAACGCCCTGCGCGAGGCCCAGGCCCGCAGCGCAACCCGCATCGCCGAGGACACCTCGCTCAATACCCCGGTACGGCAGTTGATCAAACGCCCGGCCGTCACCTGCCAGTCCGGGACCCCGCTGGTCAGTGCGCTGCGCACCATGCAGCAAAAAGCGGTAGGCAGCATGATCATCACCGACGCGAACCAGCAGGTGAAGGGGATCTTCACCCTGCACGATCTGCTCGAACGTGCCGCCTGTGACGGCTGCACGATGGAGGTGACGATCGGAGAGGTAATGACCCGCGAGCCGCTGACCCTGCCCGCCGAGGCACTGGCCCACGAGGCGGCGCTGCTGATGGCTCGTCACGGCATCGGCCATATTTGCGTGGTGGAAAGAGGTCGCCTGCTGGGGATGATCTCCGAACGGGATATCTTTGCACTGCAGCGTGTGGGGATCGCCAGCCTCGGTCAGGCCATTGCCCGTGCCAACGCCGTCGAACAGCTGGTACCACTGGGCCACGATATCCACCGTCTGGTTGAACAGATGCTGGCGCAGGGGGCCTCAGTAGAACAGCTGACACGCCTCATCGCTACCCTCAACGACAACCTCACTCGCCGCGTCATTGCCCTGATCCTCAAAGAGCATGGCAGCTCCCTCCCCGCCTTTACCTGGCTCGCCTTCGGCAGCGAGGGGCGCGGCGAGCAGACACTGAAAACCGATCAGGACAACGGCATGCTGTTCCTCTGCAAGGAGGGAGAGACGGCGGACCAGGTGCGGGAGCAACTGTTGCCGGTGGCAAGGCAGATCAACGACGCCCTGGCCGAATGCGGCTTCCCCCTTTGTCCTGGGAACATCATGGCCAGCAACCCGGAGTGCTGCCTAAGCCTGGAGGAGTGGCAGACACGCTTCTCCCGCTGGATCGAGCAAGGCACACCCGAACACCTGCTCAAGTCGACTATCTTCTTCGACTTCCGCCCGCTCTACGGCGAAAACAAACCCATCGAGCCACTGCGCCAATGGCTGCTGGAGAGGACGGCACAGAACAGCCGTTTCCGCCGCCAGTTGGCACAGAACGCGATGCAGATCCGCCCCCCTCTCGGTCTGTTTGGCGAGTTCAAGCTCAGCAGCGGTGGCGAACATGCCCACACCCTGGACCTCAAGGTGCAGGGGCTGACCCCGTTCGTCGATGCGGCACGCATCATCGCCCTGGCCCAGCAAATCGGAGAAACCAATACCGATACTCGTCTGCAGACCGCCGCCGAAAAAGGGACGCTCCGTGAGGAGGATGTCGCCGCCTGGTGCGAGGCCTACCACTTTATCCAGTTGCTGCGCATGCGCACCCACCGGCGCCAGGCACGCGAGGGCAAGACACTGAGCAATCGCCTCGATCCGGACAGTCTCAATGAGCTGGATCGGCGCATCCTCAAGGAGGCGTTCCGCCAGGGACGCAAGCTGCAGAACAAGATCGCCCTGGAGTACCAGTTATGAGCCGCCACCAGGGCGGCAACCGACTTCTAATTGCAGGAACGCCCATGGCGTTCCGCTTTTGAGGGAAACCCATGCATCGGATGGATGGGGAGGCGTCCCGGAGAGACGCCAAAAAAACAACTTTGTCAACAAAAGAGGAGAGAAGCAATGCAACCGACAGGTAGCGCGGCAGAGTACTGGAAGGCGAACCTTCGCCTCCTGACCATCTGCCTTATCGTGTGGTTCGTCGTTTCCTACGGCTTCGGCATCATTCTGGTTGAACCGTTGAACGCCATCATGATCGGCGGCTATCCGCTGGGCTTCTGGTTCGCTCAGCAGGGTTCGATTTACACCTTCGTGGCTCTGATCTTTTTCTATGTGTGGAAGATGGGGAAACTCGATCGTCAATTTGGCGTCCACGAAGACTAACCGGGGGAATGATTTAGTATGGAACTTTCAACCTTAACCTATATGGTCGTGGGGGCTACCTTTGCCCTCTATATCGGCATCGCCATCTGGGCGCGTGCCGGTACCACAGGCGAGTTTTACGTTGCCGGCAAGGGTGTTCACCCGGTCGCCAACGGTATGGCTACCGCCGCCGACTGGATGTCCGCCGCGTCGTTCATCTCCATGGCGGGCCTGATCGCCTTCAAGGGCTACGACGCCTCGGTCTACCTGATGGGCTGGACCGGCGGTTACGTGCTGCTGGCGATGCTACTGGCTCCGTACCTGCGCAAGTTCGGTAAGTTCACCGTGCCTGAGTTCATCGGTGATCGTTACTACTCGCAGGCGGCACGCATCGTGGCGGTTATCTGCCTAATCGTCGCCTCCATCACCTACGTAATCGGTCAGATGAAGGGGATCGGCGTGGCCTTCTCCCGCTTCCTCGAGACCAGCTACGAGGTGGGCCTCTACTCTGGTATGGGTATCGTCTTCATCTACGCCGTACTCGGCGGCATGAAGGGGATCACCTACACCCAGATCGCCCAGTATGTGGTTCTGATCTTCGCCTACACCGTACCGGCGATCTTCATCTCACTGCAGATCACCGGTAACCCGTTGCCGCAGTTTGGTCTGGGCGGTTCGGTTGAGGGCGGCACCCATCTGCTGGCGACACTGGATAAGGTACTGGTGGATCTCGGCTTCGCCGAATACACCGCGATGAAGGGCACTTCGCTCAATATGGCGTTGCTGACCCTGTCGCTGATGATTGGTACCGCTGGTCTGCCCCACGTTATCGTCCGTTTCTTCACCGTACCGAAGGTGGCCGATGCACGGAAATCCGCCGGTTGGGCACTGGTGTTTATCGCCATCCTCTACACCACCGCTCCGGCCGTGGGTGCAATGTCCTTCTTCAACCTGATCAATACTGTGCAGCCTGACATGCAGAATAGGGCTGAAACTTCACTGCAGTATGAGGACCGCCCCGAGTGGTTCAGCAACTGGGAGAAGACCGGTCTGCTCACGCATGATGACAAGAACGGGGATGGCCGCATCCAGTACCGTGCCTCCAAAGAGGAGAACGAGCTGACCGTCGACCGTGACATCATGGTTATGGCCAACCCCGAGATCGCCAGCCTGCCTAACTGGGTTGTCGCGCTGGTGGTTGCCGGTGGTCTGGCAGCAGCACTCTCCACCGCTGCCGGTCTATTGATGGCGATCTCCTCTGCGGTTTCCCATGACCTGGTCAAGGGGGTATTCAACCCGGGGATCAGTGAGAAGGGAGAACTGCTGACGGCACGGGTGGCCATGGCGGGTGCCATCGCTGTGGCCGGTTGGTTCGGTCTGCATCCTCCCGGCTTTGCCGCGCAGGTGGTGGCACTGGCCTTCGGTCTGGCCGCCTCCTCCATATTCCCGGCACTGATGATGGGGATCTTCTACAAGCGGATGAACAATGCCGGTGCCATCGCCGGTATGCTCACCGGCCTCTCCGCCACCCTGATCTATATCTTCTGGTTCAAGGGCTGGTTCTTTATCCCCGGTACCGAGATGGCCGCCAACAACGCCAGCAACTGGTTCATGGGTATCCAGCCCGAGTCCTTCGGGGCAATCGGTGCGCTGATCAACTTCGCCGTAGCGTTTGCGGTCTCCAAGGTTACCGCACCGCCGCCGGAGCACATCCAGCACCTGGTCGAAGACATCCGTGTCCCCAAGGGCGCAGGTGCCGCTACCGGCCACTAAAACGGGTCCATTGTGCCAGTTCGTCCCGCCGCCCGGCGGGACGACACCCCCATGGCACACTTTACGGTGGGGTGTTCAGCACCCCACCATTTTTTCTTTCAGTGCCATGACTATCGATGCACAGAATATGGAGCGGTGGATATGAGAGATTCAGGAAAAACTTTCATCGGAACAAGGTTAAAGGTAAAACGTTAAAATAACCGGGATGCTGTTCCGGTCTAGCTTTGACCTTTTACCTTTGACCTTTCACCCGGTAAGCAAATGGTTACATCAGGGGCATCTTGCTTGCCTTTGCCTCAGGCAGATACCAAACAACCAACCGATATGAACGCCGATGGATGTAGAACTGATTGAAATCCGCGAGTTTCTCGCTGCACATCCACCGTTCGATCTGCTTCCGGACGAGGTACTTGATACGCTGCCCCAACTTCTGACGGTGCGTTATCTGCGCCGTGGTGTTGATTTTCCGCCGGAACATGGCGAAGCCCCACCGGCCATCCTGCTGCGCATGGGGGCGGTGGAATTGCGTGATGACGAAGGGCGACTGTTGCAGAAACTGTGCGAAGGCGATATCTACACCGGCGCTTGCCCCGATACCGCTGAGGCACTGGCCACAAAGGGAAAGTGCGTGGAGGACTCCCTGCTCTACCTGCTGCCCTGCGATGCACTGCAGAGCCTGCGCCAGCGTTTTACCCCATTTAACAGCTACTTTGAACAGAGCATTCGGCTGCGCCTGCAGCAGGCGATCAGCCAACTGCAGCAGAGCCAGGGCAACATCAGCAACCTGATGAGCCTCGACAGCGGCGCGCTGATTCGCCGCGAGCCAGTCAGCATCGCCCCCGAAGCGAGCATCCGCCAGGCAGCGCAGTTGATGAGCGAACAGCGGGTCTCCTCCCTGTTGATCACCGAGCAGCAGCAGTTGCTGGGCATCGTCACTGATCGCGACCTGCGTCAGCGCTGTATCGCCACCGGCACCGACACCGCCGAGGCGGTAAGCAGTATCATGAGCCGCGAGATCTTTACCCTGGAGGCGGAGCGTCCTGCCTTTGACGCGCTGATGGAGATGACCCGGCGTCAGATCCACCACCTGCCGGTCACCCGTAGTGGTGCCCTGCTGGGGGTACTCAGCGCCACCGATCTGCTGCATCAGCACAGCCTCAATACCGTATCGATTGTCGGCCGGATCCGCCGCAGCAGCACCACCGACGAACTGGTTGAGACGGCGCAGGAGTTGCCTGAGCTGCAACTGCAACTGATCCAGAGCGGCATGACCGCCGATCATCTCACGCAGGCTCTCTGCGCGGTCACCGATGCGCTCAGCCAGCGGTTGCTCACCCTGGCCGAGGAGAAACTCGGGTCTCCGCCTGTCCCTTACGTCTGGTTGGTCTGCGGCTCCCAGGCGCGGCGCGAGCAGACCGCCTTTTCCGATCAGGATAATGCCCTGCTTATCGACGATGCGCTGCAACCGGAGCACGAATCCTGGTTTGCCGAATTGGCCCGCTTTGTCAGTGACGGGCTGGCCCGTTGCGGCTTCGAATACTGCCCGGGTGAGGTGATGGCCACCAACCCCAAATGGCGCCAACCGCTCAGGGAGTGGCGGCGCTATTTCAGCCAGTGGATCAACAGTCCCGAGCCGATGGCACTGATGCACAGCAGCATCTTCTTCGATATGCGCCCGCTGCACGGCGAGGAGGCGCTCTACACACCACTGCGCGATGAGGTGCTGGCCCAGTGCCGGGAAAACCGCATTTTCCTCCACTACATGGCGGCCAACGCCCTCAAACACCGTCCGCCGCTGGGTTTTTTCCGCCAGTTCGTCCTGGTTCATGACGGCGAACACGACGACAGTCTCGACCTGAAGCATCGCGGGGTGATCCCGGTGGTGGATCTGGCACGGGTCTTCGCCCTCTCCGCCGCTCTGCCGCAGCTCAACACCCAGGAGCGGCTCAGGGCGGCCGAGCAGGCCGGTGCACTCAGCCGCGATGGCGCCGAGGATCTGCTGCATGCGCTGGAGTTCATCGCCACCCTGCGGGCACGCCATCAGGCCGAGCAGCAGTTGGCAGGCGAAGCACTGGATAACTATGTCCGGCCCGAGACACTCTCACGCCTGGAGCGGACTCAGCTCAAGGACGCCTTCGCTGCCATCCGCGCCATGCAGGAGGCGATGGAACAACGCTACCAGACTGCGAGGTTCGCCTGAGACGATGTTCGCCTCACTGCTAAGCCTCGACTACCGGCGCAAGCGGCTGCTGAAGCGCCTGCCGCCGGGGGTAATGCGGGATTTTTACGCCGTGCCCTTTCCGTCGCGCAGTAGTGACTGCCGCGAACTCGAATTCGCTGCGCTGGACCTGGAGACCACCGGACTCAACCCGCAGCAGGACGAGATCCTGAGCGTCGGCCTGGTGATCCTCAGGGGGGAGCAGATCGAACTGCAAAGCGCGACCCATCGGCTGGTGCGACCGCAAAGTGATATACCGGAGAACAGTGCGGTGATCCACCACATTACCGACGACCATGCAGCCACCGGAGAGTCGCTGGCTCAGGTACTGACCGAGCTACTTCCGCTGCTGGCCGGCAAGGTGCTGATCGCCCACCATGCGCGCTTCGAACTGCAGTTTCTGCGTACCGCCTGTGAACGACACTTTGGCTGTCGCTTTTTCATGCCGACCATCGACACCCAGGAGGTGGCGCGGCGCACCCTGGAGCGGCGCAACCAGAGTTTTAGGCCGCAGCAGATGCGACTGGCAGAGCTGCGTGAGCGCTACCACCTGCCGCGCTATCGCTTGCACAATGCCCTGAGTGACGCGTTGGCGGCGGCTGAACTGTTTTTGGCACAACTGGCACAGCATGATCTGAGCCGGCCTGTGGCGGTTAAAAATTTCTTGCTTAAGGTATGATATGTTTCTATATGCCGATGCATCTTTGGAGCGGTAACCTGTCTGGCGGCACAGCCGTTTTTCGCCGCGACAGGCACACCGAATACACGACAAACCGAAAGTGATCGAGGAGATAACGATGTCCCATGAAGTAAAGATCTATCCGGTACCGACCGAGATGGCGAAGAGCGCTCACATCGATGAGGCCACCTACATGGAGATGTACCAGCGTTCCGTCGACGACCCGGATGGTTTCTGGGGTGAACAGGCCGAGCAGTTTCTTACCTGGTTCAAGCCCTGGGACAAGGTGCTGGACTGGAGCTTTACGGACAACGTCCACATCAAGTGGTTCGAGGGCGGCAAGCTTAACGTGGCCTACAACTGCATCGACCGTCACCTGGAGAGTCGTGGCGATCAGGTCGCCATCATCTGGGAGGGCGACGACCCCTCTGATGACAAAAAAATCACCTACAACGAACTCTACGAGCACGTCACCAAGCTGGCCAATGCCCTCAAGGGCCGTGGTGTCAAAAAAGGCGACCGCATCTGCATCTACATGCCGATGATCCCCGAGGCGGCCTACGCCATGCTCGCCTGCGCCCGTATCGGTGCGGTCCACTCGGTGGTCTTCGGCGGCTTCTCCCCCGAGGCGCTCAAGGACCGCATCCTCGACTCCGACTGCCAAGTGGTGATCACCGCCGATGAGGGTCTGCGCGGCGGCCGTCGCGTGCCGCTCAAAGCCAACACCGACAAGGCGCTGGAGCACTGCCCCAACGTCCACACCGTGCTGACGGTCAAGCGCACCGGCGGTGACATCGCCTGGCAGGAAGGGCGTGATATCTGGTACCACGATGCGGTCGCCGACGCCTCCACCGACTGTCCGCCCGAGGAGATGGACGCCGAGGACCCGCTGTTCATCCTCTACACCTCCGGCTCTACCGGTACCCCCAAAGGCGTGTTGCACACCACCGGCGGCTACCTGCTCTATGTGGCAATGACCACCAAGTACACCTTCGACCTGCACGAGGGCGACATCTACTGGTGTACCGCCGATGTGGGCTGGATCACCGGCCACAGCTATCTGGTCTACGGCCCGTTGGCTATCGGTGCCACCACCCTCTCCTTCGAGGGCGTCCCCTCCTACCCCGATGCCTCGCGCTTCTGGCAGGTGGTGGACAAGCACAAGGTCAGTGTCTTCTACACCGCCCCCACCGCCATCCGCGCGCTGATGCGCGAGGGCGACGAACCGGTGAAAAAGACCTCGCGCAAGAGCCTGCGCCTGCTCGGCACCGTGGGCGAGCCGATCAACCCCGAGGCGTGGGAGTGGTACCACCGCGTAGTCGGTGAGGAGCGCTGTCCCATCGTCGACACCTGGTGGCAAACAGAGACCGGCGGCCACATGATCACCCCGCTGCCCGGCGCCACCGCACTCAAGCCCGGCTCGGCCACCCGTCCCTTCTTCGGCGTACAGCCGGCCATCGTCGATGCCACCGACGGCACCGTACTGGAAGGCGAAGCCGAAGGCGCACTGGTGATGACCCACCCCTGGCCGGGCCAGATGCGCACCGTCTACGGTGACCACCAGCGCTTTATCGATACCTACTTCAGCACCTACAAGGGCACCTACTTCTCCGGTGACGGCGCCCGTCGCGATGCCGATGGCTACTACTGGATCACCGGTCGCATGGACGACGTGCTCAACGTCTCCGGCCACCGCATGGGTACCGCCGAGGTGGAGAGCGCCCTGGTACTGCATGAGAAGGTCGCTGAGGCCGCCGTGGTCGGCTATCCGCACGATATCAAGGGTCAAGGTATCTACTGCTACGTTACCCTGGTCAAGGGCGTCGAGCCGAGTGATGAGCTGAAGAAGGAGCTGGTGGCTCTGGTACGCGAGGAGATCGGACCGATCGCCTCACCCGATGTGATCCAGTGGGCTCCGGGCCTGCCCAAGACCCGCTCCGGCAAGATCATGCGCCGCATCCTGGCGCGCATCGCCGCCGGAGAGTACACGGACATGGGCAACATCACGACCCTCGCCGACCCCGACATCGTGGAGCAGCTCATCACCGCCCACAAGGAGCTGGTGGCAGGGGGCTGAGGGGCTCGGCGCCGGCGTCACCGGGTCGCGCCGGCCCCGGCGCCGCCCGCTACTGCGGCTCGTAGGTG
>JAPHTQ010000008.1 GCA_026196275.1 Gammaproteobacteria bacterium | reverse complement strand
CCTGTGGCATTCCCAGGCGCACCGGCATATGGAAGATCTCCTCCGCCAGCTCCACGCCACCTTCCATCTTGGCGGTGCCGCCGGTGAGCACGATGCCGGCGGCACAGATATCCTCAAAACCGCTGCGCCGCAGCTCCGCCTGCACCAGGGTAAACAGCTCCTCGTAACGCGGCTCTACCACCTCGGCCAGGGTCTGGCGGGCCAGACGTCGCGGCGGGCGATCGCCCACGCTGGGCACTTCGATGGTCTCATCAGCATTGGCCAGCTGGGTCAGGGCACAGGCGTATTTGATCTTGATATCCTCAGCATTCTGCGTCGGGGTACGCATCGCCACTGCGATATCATTGGTTACCTGATCGCCGGCGATGGGGATCACCGCGGTATGCCGAATCGCCCCTTCACTGAACACCGCGATATCCGTGGTCCCGCCACCGATATCCACCAGACAGACCCCCAACTCCTTCTCATCCTCACTCAATACCGAATGGCTTGAGGCCAGCTGCTCGAGGATGATGTCATCCACATCCAGACCACAACGACGTACGCACTTGATAATGTTCTGCGCCGCACTCACCGCCCCGGTGACCAGATGGACCTTCGCCTCCAGCCGTACACCTGACATACCCACCGGCTCCCGGATCCCTTCCTGGTTGTCGATGATGAACTCCTGCGGCAGCACATGGAGGATCTTCTGATCGGCGGGGATCGCCACCGCGCGGGCCGCATCGATCACCCGTTCAACATCGCCATGGGTCACCTCCTTTTCGCGGATCGCCACAATACCGTGGGAGTTGAGGCTCTTGATGTGGCTACCGGCAATACCGGCATAGACCGAGTGGATCTGGCAACCGGCCATCAGCTCCGCCTCCTCGACGGCGCGCTGTATCGACTGCACGGTCGACTCGATGTTGACCACCACACCCTTTTTCAGCCCACGTGACGGATGTGAGCCTATACCGATGATCTCAACCCCGTTTTCGGCGTTTATCTCACCCACGATGGCCACTACCTTGGAGGTACCTACATCCAGGGCGACGATCAGGTTTTTTTCCGACTTTTTCGACATATCCTCATTCCCTCCGGGCGCTAGGCCGCCGCTTTCCCTTCACGCCAGCGAACGGCAAAGCCGTTGGTGTAACGCAAATCTACGCTGTCGATAGTTTTCAGACGCGGCTGCAATACCCCGGCATAGACACGGACAAAACGCTGCAGTCGCAAATGGCTGTCGTTGCGCCCAAGGCGTAACTGCAAACCATTGTCCAGATACAGGTTCCAGGCCCGGCGCTGGTCCATGCTCAGCTGCGTAATATTCAGACCCAGCGGTTCAAGTGCCCTCTGCATCGCCCGATACTCTTTCATCAACACCTTCTCAGTCTGTTTCGGGCCACGGAGCAGCGGCAGATCCTGCCACACAGCACTGTCGTTCACCGCGAACCGTTCACCCTCCGGATTTAGCAAGCCACCACTGTCCCAGCGCGCCATCGCCTGCTGCTCGCTGATACGCACCACCAGCCGATCCGGCCAGGCACGTCGCACGGAGGACTTTGCCACCCATGGAAGCGCCTCCAGCTCTGCGCGTATCGCGGCAACATCGACGCGCAAAAATCCCGCCTTGGCGTGCGGTAACACCGCATTGCGCACCGCCGCCTGGTCCAGTTGTTGCAACGGGCTTTCAATACGCACCGTATTCACCGGCAGTGTCTTTGGGTCGAACAGGTGCGCTCCACCCCAGACCAACACCCCCAGCCCGAGAGGGACGAGTAGCAGTATCGCCAACAGATAGAGTGGAAGCCGCGGCTTGTCGCCCGCGGTTTCACGACATGTCGCCCCCTTACGCGCCCTTGCCATTGGCCGCCTCCATACTGTTTTCCAAAATTCGCCACACCAGCTCGTCAAAATCGATGCCCGCAGCGCTTGCCGCCATCGGCACCAGTGAGTGATCGGTCATTCCCGGCAGGGTATTGGCCTCCAGCAGATAGGCCTTCCCCCTCTCATCAAGCAGTATGTCGATACGCCCCCAGCCGCGGCAGCCAAGGACTTTGAAAGCCTCCAGCGCCAACTGCTGCAACTCGCGCTCCTTTTCGGCCGATAGACCACAGGGGCACAGATAGGCCGTCGCATCACTCAGGTACTTGGCTTCGTAATCGTAAAACTCACCTTGAGGCTCGATCTTCACCACCGGTAACGGCTCATTGCCGAGAACCGCCACGGTGTATTCACCACCACCGATGTACTGCTCGGCAAGCACCCGTGTATCGTGCTGGGCCGCCTTGCGGTAGGCCGCCGCCAACTCACCACTGTGGCAGACCTTGCTGATCCCGACACTTGAACCCTCATTGGCCGGCTTGACGAACAACGGCAACCCCAGCTCTCTTTCTACCGCAGTAAAATCACCCCCCTCCTCCACTACGGCCCACTCCGGCACCGGCAACCCCGCGGCACGCCACAACAACTTGCTGCGCCACTTATCCATCCCCAGTGCCGAGGCCATCACCCCGCTGCCGGTATAGGGCAGACCCATCAGTTCGAGCATCCCCTGCATCGTCCCATCTTCACCGCCACGGCCATGAAGGATGACAAAACAGCGCGCATAATCTCCGCTGAACAGTCGCGGCAGGTTCTCCCGGCTAATATCGATGGCATCCACCGTCACCCCCCGACGCTGCAGTGCTGCCAGCACCGCAGCACCGCTTTTGAGCGACACCTCGCGCTCTGCGGAGGCGCCACCCATCAGCACGGCAACCTTGCCGAAGGTTTTCGGATTGGTGACAGGTCGGCTCATGCCACCCCTCCCCCTGCCTCGCCGATAATGTGCACCTCGCGTTGCAGGCGAACCCCGAACTGCCGCTGCACCTCTGACTGAACCTGCTCGATCAACATCTCGATATCGCTTGCGCTGGCGCCACCGGTATTGACGATAAAGTTGGCGTGTTTATCCGATACGCAGGCGGCACCGACACAACGTCCCTTGAGTCCGGCCGCCTCGATAAGCCGTGCGGCATGATCCCCTTGCGGATTTCTGAAAACCGAACCGGCATTAGGCAGCTGGGTGGGCTGGCTGCTGCTGCGCTGTTCCAGCAAGGTCCGTATACGGGCCTGCAGCTCACTGCTATCCCCCGGCTGCAGTTTCAGGTGGGTAGCGACAAACCACTCGCCGATCGGCCCGCGTACCTGGCGATAGCCGATACGATATTCAGAGGGCGCTCGCAGGTGTGTATTGCCGTGATGGTCGACGGTTTCGACTCTCTCCACCAACGACCAGGTCTCGCCACCGAAACAGCCAGCATTCATCGCCAGGGCTCCGCCCATCGTGCCGGGGATCCCGCAAAGAAACTCTGCGCCAACGAGCCCCTGACGGGCGCAAAAACGTGCCACCTTGCCACAGGAGACACCGCACTCGACTCGCACACGCCCCTCCCCGGTCAGCTCGATGTCGTTGAGCCGTCCACTGGTCGCGATCACTGTCCCGTCAACGCCCCCATCACGCACCAGCAGGTTGCTGCCCAGACCGACCCAATAGAGCGGCTCACCTTCCGGCAGTTGTCGCAGGAATAGCACCAGATCGTCGATATCCGCCGGGCGATAGTAGCGGCGTGCCGGACCGCCGATGCGCCAGGTGGTGTGGCGCGACATCGGCTCGTGCTCCAGCAATTCACCACGCAGCGATGGGATCTTCTGCATTGCCATCATGTCAGCTCCTCCAGCGCTTTCGGCAGACGCTGGGCAATGGCGCCGATATCCCCGGCTCCCATAGTCAGCAGCACATCACCGTCCCGCAACACGCCTGAAATAGTCTGTACCAGGTCCGACTGTTCACCGATAAATACCGGGTCCACCTGGCCCCGCGCCCGAATGGCACGGCAGAGGGTGCGGCTATCGGCACCGGGCACCGGCTCCTCCCCGGCGGGATAAACCTCCAGCACCAGCAGGGCATCGGCCTCGGAAAGCACCTCGGTAAAATCTTCAAACAGATCACGGGTACGGCTGTAGCGGTGTGGCTGAAACAGCACCACCAGCCGACGCTCGGGCCAGGCAGCGCGGGCCGCCTGCAGGGTGGCAGCCAGCTCACGCGGGTGGTGACCATAGTCATCCACCAGAGTAACCCGGCCGTTAGCGGTGGCTACCTCGCCGCCCACCTGGAAACGGCGGCCGATCCCCTCGAATTTGTCCAGGCCGGCGATGATTGCCGCATCGGAAACGCCCAGGTCGTACGCCACCGCAATCGCCGCCAGCGCATTGAGCACGTTATGCCGTCCCGGCATATTAAGCGTCACCTCAAGCCAGTTCTCCTTGCCGTTTCTGGCCACACGGAAACGGGTGCGCAGGCCATCATGCTGTACGTCCGTAGCACGGATATCCGCCTCGGCACTGAAGCCGTAGGTGACCACCCGGCGGGTGACGCTCGGCAGGAGGTTACGTACCTCCTCATCATCCAGACACATCACCGCCATACCATAGAAGGGGAGGTTGTGCAGAAACTCGATAAAGGTTTGACGCAGACGGGAAAAATCACCGCCATAGGTGGCCATGTGGTCAGCATCGATATTGGTGACCACTGCTGTCATCGGCTGCAGGTGAAGGAACGAGGCATCGCTCTCGTCGGCCTCGGCCACCAGGTAGTGGCCGGCACCCAGTCGGGCATTGGTCCCTGCACTGTTCAGCCGTCCGCCGATCACAAAGGTCGGGTCTAGCCCCTCCTCTGCCATCAGACTGGCAATGAGGCTGGTGGTGGTGGTCTTGCCGTGGGTGCCGGCAACCGCGATGCCGTGACGAAAACGCATCAACTCCGCCAACATTTCAGCGCGCGGAACCACCGGAATACGCGCCTCCCGGGCGGCCTGCACTTCGGGATTGTCCTCCCTCACTGCCGAGGAGATCACCACCGCATCACAGCCCTCGATATGGCTCTCGGTATGGCCGATATGGATGGTCGCCCCCTCCGCCTCAAGGTGGTGCGTTACCGGGTTCGCCTTCAGGTCGGAGCCGGAGACGGTGTAGCCCAGATTGAGCAACACCTCGGCGATCCCTCCCATCCCCGAGCCGCCGATACCCACCATGTGGATATGGCGTATACGTCCCATGACGTTGATGCCTGCCAGTTCCGCCGGGGTACCCTTGATCATGCTGATTTCTCCTCGTTAAGCAGCGAGAGACACACTTCGACCACCGCGCCGGTTGCCCCGGGCATCGCCAGTTTGAGGGCATGTTCGGCCATCTCTCGCAGCACCTCCCGGGCCTGCTGCGGCTGTTCGCAGTATTCACGCAGCAGCTCGGAAAGCGTGTCTTCATTTAATGCGCTCTGAGCTACCAGCCTGGCAGCCCCGTTATCCGCAAGGTAACGCGCATTGGCCGTCTGGTGGTCATCCACCGCATGGGGATAGGGCACCAGCAACGCCGGTACACCCGCCATGGCAAGCTCACTCACGGTCAGGGCACCGGCCCGGCACAACACCAGGTCCGCCCACTCGTACATCGCCGCCATGTCATCGATAAACGGCAACAACTCGGCATCCACCCCGGCCTCGGCATAGTGCCGGCGGGTCACCTCGAGGTTCCTCTTGCCGGTCTGATGGCGGACCTGGGGACGCATCGCCTCCGGCAGCCTGGCCAGTGCGGCGGGCAGCGTCTGATTGAAGACCATCGCCCCCAGCGAACCGCCGAGCACAAACAGGCGAAGCGGTCCCTGGCGTCCCGCGTAACGCTGCTGCGGCGTGGCCAGCTGCATAATGTCACTGCGCACAGGATTACCGGTGTGCTGCACATGCCGGCCAACAAAGGTGTCCGGAAAGGCCTCCAGCACCCGGTTTGCAATGCGTGCAAGCCATCGATTGGTCAGCCCGGCAATAGCGTTCTGTTCATGGATCACCAGCGGCCGTCCGGTCAGTCTGGCAGCAACCCCCCCGGGACCGGTGACAAAACCGCCCATGCCCAGCACCAGACCCGGTTGGCGCCGGCGAATAACCCCCAGTGCCTGCACCAATGCCACACTCAGACGCCACGGCGCCAGCAACCAGCCGGCGAGTCCCTTGCCGCGCAGGCCGGCGATGCGGATATAGTCGATGGGAAAGCCGGCCGCGGGCACCAGCTCCGATTCCAGCCCGCGCTGTGTGCCGAGCCAGCTCACCGCGATCCCCCGCGCCCTGAGCCCCTCTGCCACCGCCAGGGCCGGAAAGACATGTCCACCGGTACCGCCGGCCATGATCAGGATATGTCCGCTGCTCATGCCTTTGACCTCCTGACCGTCACCCCGTGCTGCGGCGTCTCCATCGCCACACGCTGTACCAGTGCCAGCGCCACACACATCGCCATCATGCTGCTGCCGCCATAGCTCATCAGCGGCAGCGTCAACCCCTTGGTCGGCAGCAATCCCATATTGACGCCCATGTTGATAAAGGCCTGCAGGGCAAACCAGATCCCCACGCCGTAACAGAGGTATGAGGCAAAGTGCATCCCGGTTCTGGCGGCGTTGGAGGCGATATGAAAGATCCGCCCGACCAGCAGCAAAAACAGCAGCACCACGATGCCACCACCGACCATGCCCAGCTCCTCGACCAGCACGGCATAGACAAAGTCGGTATGCGCCTCCGGCAGGTAGAACAGTTTCTGTACACTGGCCCCCAGGCCGACACCGAACCACTCTCCCCGGCCGAAGGCGATCAGTGCCTGGGTCAGCTGAAAACCGCTGTTGAACGGATCGGCCCACGGATTGAGAAATGCGGTCAGGCGTTCCAGCCGGTAGGGGGAGGTGATCGCCAGCAGCGCCAGCGATCCCGTCGCCGAGATGAGCAGCAGGCCGAATAGCCACAACTTCACACCACCCAGGAACATCATCCCCAGCGCCGTCGCCCCCAGCACCACGGCGGCACCGAAATCGGGCTCCGCCAGCAACAGTGCACCGAACAGCAACACCAGTGCCATCGGTTTGAGAAAACCGCTGATACTGTTACGCACCTGTTCACCACGGCGCACCAGGTAGCCGGCCAGATAGATCACCATGGCCAGTTTCACCAGCTCGGAAACCTGCAGATTGAACGGTCCCATCATCAGCCAGCGGGTGCTGCCATTGACGGTACGTCCCAGGCCGGGGACAAACAGTGCCAGCAGTAACACGATGCACACCAGCACCCACAGCGGCCCGCTTTTCTCCCACAACTTGAGCGGCACCTGCCAGGCCACCAGTGCGGCGGCCAGTCCCAGCCCGACATAGAGTGCCTGACGCACCAGATAGTAACTCGGGTCACCCACCTGACGATCGGCGATCCCCACCGAGGCTGAGGCGGTCATCACCAGCCCCAGCCCCAACAGGCTGAGTGCCGCGATCAACAACCACCAGTCGACCGAGATCGACTGTCCCCTGCGCTGGGAACGGTTGCCCGGGAAGACGGCAGTCATGCTCATCTCCTCCTCCCTTGCACTGCGGCAACAAAGGCCTCGCCACGCGCGGCATAATTACTGAACATATCGAAACTGGCACAGGCCGGAGAGAGCAATACACTGTCCCCTGTACGGGCGGCACCCGCCGCGACCTCTACCGCCTGCTCCATCGAGTTGGCAAATTCGAGCTCGGCAGCCCCCTCAAGTGCCCGGGCGATCACCGGCGCATCCTCACCGATCAGAACCACACAGCGCGCGCGCTGCGCCACAACCTCCCGCAATGGAGCGAAATCCTGGCCTTTCCCCTGCCCACCGGCGATCAGCACCACCTTCTCGCCCGGCAACCCGGCCAGTGCCGCCAGGGTTGCACCGACGTTGGTACCCTTGGAATCCTCGTAATAGTTCACCTGATCGATCTCGGCGACCCACTGGCAACGGTGCGGCAAGCCGGCAAATTCGCGCAGGGTCTGCAACATCGGCGCCAGTGTCAGTCCGGCGGCCTCACCCAGCGCCAGGGCGGCCAACGCATTGGCCTGGTTGTGGCGCCCGGGCATGCGCATCTGGTTGACCGGCATCAGTCGCTGCCCGCCACGTGCCAGCCAGTCCCTACCCTCATCCACCAGCAGGCCGTAATCGTGTTCACCCTTTGGCGTACCGAGGGTGAAGCGGGTCACCTGGCGACCACCCTCCGCCATCGCAGCGACCAGCGGATCATCGGCGTTGATCACCATCACCCCGTCACCGGCATAGATCCGCGCCTTGATCGCCGCATAGTTGGCCAGGCTCCGGTGACGGTCCAGGTGATCCTCGCTAAGGTTGAGAACCGCCGCTGCGCGGCAGTTAAGCGACCTGGTCACCTCAAGCTGAAAACTGGAGAGTTCCAGCACATACAATTCCGGCACCGGCTGCTCCAGCAGTGCCAGCGCCGGAGTACCGATGTTGCCCCCCACCAGCACCCTCTTGCCGGCCTGTTTTGCCATCTCACCGAGCAGTGCGGTGACCGTGCTCTTGCCATTGGAGCCGGTGATAGCGATCACCGGCGCCTTCGCATGGCGGGCAAACAGCTCGACATCGCCCAGCAGTTCGATCCCCGCCTGCTGTGCCTCGCTCACCACCGGCTGCTGCGGCGCCACACCGGGGCTGAGCAGCAGACGACCGGCGGTCAGAAACCGTTCACGGTCGAATTCGCCAAGATAGACCGGCACCTGCGGAAACTCGCGGCGTAACGTCTCCAGTCCCGGCGGGTTGTTACGGCTGTCGACCACGGCAAACGGCTCACCCTGCGCCGAGAGAAAACGCGCACAGGCAAGACCCGTCTGTCCCAGTCCCACCACCAGGGTGAGGCTGTCAGCCGGTTGTTTCGTCGCCATGTTCATCGCCAGTATCATCTCGCCTCAACGAATCTTCAGGGTGGAGAGACCAATCAGCACCAGAATCACGGTGATGATCCAGAAACGCACGATGACCCGCGGTTCGGGCCACCCCTTCAGTTCAAAGTGGTGGTGCAGCGGTGCCATGCGGAAAATACGCCGCCCGGTCAGCTTGTAGGAGACCACCTGCATAATGACCGACACCGTCTCCATCACGAACACCCCGCCCATGATCAGTAACACCAGCTCCTGACGCACGACCACTGCGATCACCCCCAGAGCGGCCCCCAGGCCCAGCGCACCGACATCGCCCATGAAGACCTGTGCGGGATAGGTGTTGAACCAGAGAAAACCGAGTCCCGCACCGACCAGCGCGCCACAGAAGATCAACACCTCACCCACACCCGGGATGTAGGGGATCCCCAGGTAGGCGGAGAAGTTGACGTTACCGGTCACATAGGCAAACAGACCCAGCGCCCCGCCGACCATCACAGTGGGCAGTATCGCCAGACCATCGAGGCCGTCGGTGAGGTTGACTGCGTTACTCGAACCGACGATGACAAAATAGGTCAGCACGATGAAGCAGATCCCCATCGGCAAGGCCACGGTCTTGATAAAGGGGACGATGAGCTCCAGCTCTGCCGGTACCCTGGCCGTGCTGTAGAGGAAGATCGCCGCGCCCAGACCGACAATGGTCTGCAACAGGTATTTGTGCCGCGCCTTCAGCCCCTCTGACTGTTTCTGGATCAGTTTCTTGTAGTCATCAATAAAGCCGATCGCACCGAACAGCAGGGTCACCACCAGCACGACCCAGACATAGCGGTTGGCAAGGTCCGCCCACAGCAGGGTGCTGATGGCGATCGCTGCCAGGATCAGGGCTCCGCCCATGGTCGGCGTACCCGCCTTGGTAAGGTGGCTCTGCGGACCATCGTCGCGCACGAACTGTCCCACCTGGTGATGGCTCAACTTGCGGATGATAAAGGGCCCGAGCAGCAGGGAGATCAGCAGCGCGCTCAATACTCCGAGGATCGCCCTGAGGGTCAGGTACTGGAACACACTGAACCCGGTATGGAACTGGGTCAGGTATTCAGTCAGATAGAGCAGCATCGGTCAGGCCTCCCCACCGGCTGTCAGCGCCTCGACCACACGCTCCATGTGGCTGCTGCGCGAACCCTTGACCAGCACGGTTGTATTGTTGTTAAGCTGCGCAAGCAACGCATCGATGAGCTGTTGCTGCTGGCTGAAGAAAAAACCGTTCTCGCCAAAAGCCTCACTGGCATAACGACTCATCCGGCCGGTGGCATAGAGCCGGTCGATACCCAGCTCACGGGCATCGATGCCGACCTGACGGTGCAGCACATCAGCCTGCTCACCCAGCTCTCCCATATCCCCCATCGCCAGATAGCGTTCACCGTCGCAACCGGCCAGAACCTCCAGCCCGGCATGCATCGATGAGGGATTGGCGTTATAACTGTCATCCAGGATGGTGGCGCCGTTGATACCGTCACGGATCTGCAAACGCCCGCCTACCGGCACCATGTTGTTCAGCCCGGCAGCGATCACCTCCAGCTCGATACCCAGTGCAATAGCGGCACCGATAGCCGCCAGCGCATTCATGATGTTGTGTCGCCCCGGTAGCGGCAGGCTGAGGTGAAACTCACCAAGAGGAGTGAGCACCTCCAGCTCGCTGCCGTGCAGATCTCCCATGCCGCGTACTCCGATGTCTGCCGGACGCTCCAGCCCGAAGCTGAGAGTGCGATGGCGGATAGTGAGTTCACGCCAGAGATCCGCATACGCATCATCGGCATTGATCACCGCCACACCGTCGTCACTCAGCCCCTGGTAGATCTCGCCCTTGGCATGGGCTACCCCCTCGATCGTGCCGAAACCCTCCAGGTGTGCCGGACCGGCGTTGGTGATAATGGCCACCTGTGGCTTGACCAGCCCTGTCAGATAGGCGATCTCCCCCGGGTGGTTGGCGCCAAGCTCGATCACACCAAAGTCGTGTCCCTTCTCCAGACGGAGCAGGGTCAGCGGTACGCCGATCTCATTGTTCAGGTTACCGCGGGTCGAGAGGGTGCGACCGGCCTGGGCGAGAATGGCAGCACACATCTCCTTGACCGTGGTCTTGCCGTTACTGCCGGTCACCGCTACCAGCGGGATGGCCAGATGCTCGCGCCAGAGCGCGGCAAGGCGCCCCAGCGCCAGACGGGTATCCGCCGCCAGCAGCTGTGGTATCGGCACATCCTGCGGACGCTCCACCAGCGCTGCCACGGCCCCGCCGGCGGCGGCGGCCGCGACATGCTCGTGACCGTCGTGATGAGGGCCCTTGAGGGCGACAAACAGCATGCCCTCTTCGATGGCCCGTGAGTCGGTGCTCACTCCATGGAACTCCCGATCACTGCCGAGCAGCCGGGCATCGAGCCAGCTGGCGACAGTGGCGAGCATGGTGCGGATCCCCTCAGCCATGGCGCACCTCCTCGCCCAGCAGGGAGGCAACCTCGCGGCGGTCACTGTAGGGGATGCTCTGCTCACCAATCCGTTGCTCGGTTTCGTGCCCCTTGCCGGCGACCAGGATCACATCTCCCGCCCGTGCAAGAGTGATGGCGTGAGCGATAGCCCCGGAACGGTTGCGGCTGATATAGATGGAGTCCGGATGTTCAATGCCACGGAGGATATCTTCGATAATGTTGAAAGGGTCTTCGCGACGGGGATTGTCATCGGTAATCACTACATTGTCTGCCAACCGTTCGGCAATTCCCCCCATCATCGGCCGTTTTTCGCGGTCACGCTCGCCACCGCAGCCGAAGATGCACCACAGCTGCCGTGCGGTATGCTCACGCAGGGCCTGCAGCACATGCTCGAGGGCATCGGGGGTGTGGGCATAGTCCACCACCACCAACGGGCGGTCACCACCGCCGAAGGCCTCCATGCGACCCGGTACGGTGGTCACTCCGGTCAGCCGCTGCAGGGCATCGCCAAACGCATAGTCCAGGCCGAGCAGGGCGCCCAGTGCGGCCAGCAGGTTTGAGGCATTAAACCGACCCAGCAGGCCGGTTTGCAGCATTGCGCTCTGTTCGCCGGCGCGGATCCTCATCGACAGACCTCTGGCGTCGAGTCTCAGCTCATCGGCAAACAGGTCCGGCTTGAGCATCTCCCCTTCACCGCCGGCCAGACCGTAACTGACTGACTCGACCCCTGCAGGCATGGCAGCCAGCCACTCGCGACCGATGGCATCATCGGCGTTGATCACCGCCCGTGTCAGTCCCGGCATCTCCAGCAAGCGACGCTTGGCGCCGGCGTAGTTAAGCATATCGCCGTGATAGTCCAGGTGTTCGTGGCTGAGATTGCTAAACACCGCCAGATCAAAATGCACCCCGTTGACTCGCCCCTGATCCAGCGCATGGGAGGAGACCTCCATCGCCACCTGGCCGGCACCGGCATCGCGCATTTTCGCCAGCTGTCGCTGCAGGCTCACCGCATCCGGGGTGGTGTGGCCGGTGGTATCCAGTTGTCCGTAAAGCCCACTGCCCAGCGTACCGATCACGCCGCAGACTGCATCGTGGGCGACTGCCTGAGCGATGAACTGGCTGATAGAGGTCTTGCCGTTGGTACCGGTGATCCCCACTACCTTCATCTGCCCGCTCGGATCACCGTAAAAACGTGCCGCCACCTTACTGGCCACCCCGTGCAGTCGCTCCACCTGGAACACCGGTACATTGAAGCGGTCCAATTCCACTCCCTGGGCATCGGCAGCGGGCTCCAGCGCCACTGCGACAGCGCCATTGACGATGGCCTCCTCAATGAAGTGCACCCCGTGCTGGCGGATGCCGGCACAGGCGAGGAACAGCCAGCCTGGTTCGACCTGGCGACTGTCCAGGGTCAAGCCGGTAACCGACAGCGACGGCAGCGATGCCGCATCGGCAAAACCGGCAAACAGCTGTTGCAGCTCCACGCCGTGGTTGTCCTGACGGATGGCAGCCATCATCGCACTCCCTCCGCCCTTGCCACTTTGACGCCCCGAAGGCTCTCCAGATCATCGGGGGCCACATCAAGCAGGCGCAGCGCCCCCTCCATCACCCTGGCAAAGACCGGTGCGGCAACGACTCCGCCATAGTATTCCCCGTCGTCGGGGCGATGCACTACCACGACCATTGCCAGCCGCGGGCGGCTGGCCGGAGCCATACCGGCAAAGATGGAGATATAGTTCTCTTCGCTGTAGCCGCCGACACCGGCCTTGCGCACCGTACCGGTCTTGCCAGCAACGCGGTAACCGGCAATCTGGGCACGGGTACCGGTACCGCCTTTCTGTACCGCCAACTCGAGCATCCCGCGCACGGCCCGGGCAATGGCCGGATCGATGGACTGACGACTCTTCGGCAGATTATCCGATTTGAGCTTGAGCAGGCTCACCGGCCGCTGCTGCCCGTCTGCCGCCAGCGTGGCATAGGCGTGGGCCAGTTGCAGCGTACTGACCGACAGGCCGTAGCCATAGGAGACCGTGGCCTGCTCCACATCACGCCACTCCTGGTAGGCGTTAAGCAGGCCGGCTGCCTCGCCGGGAAAACCGCTGCCGCTGTCGTAGCCAAACCCGAACCGGGAGAACACATCCCAGAGACGCTGCGGCTCGAGTGACAAGGCGATCCGGCTGGCGCCGACATTGCTCGATTTCTGGATCACGGTGGAGACGTCAATCAGGCCATAGTCGCGGCTGTCACGAATGGTATACCCGCTAAGACGCAACAGGCCCGGATGGGTATCAACCGGGGTCTTGGGACGATACTTGCCACTTTCCAGCGCCGCGGAGATGGTAAACGGCTTCATCGTCGAACCCGGCTCAAAGACATCCGTCACGGCGCGGTTGCGAAAGCGGGAGCTATCCAGGTCACTGCGGTTATTCGGGTTGTAGGCCGGCTGGTTCACCATCGCCAGTACCTCGCCGGTGATCACATCCAGCACCACGGCGGAACCCGAGCTCGCCCGGTGTCGGTTCACCGCCGCTTTGAGTTCACGGTAGGCCAGATACTGGATACGGCGATCGATGCTCAGCTGCAGGTTATCCCCCGGCCGCGGTTCGTGAATGCTCTCTACATTTTCCACGATACGTCCAAGACGATCCCTCAACACACGCTTGCTGCCGGGGGTGCCGCGCAGAGTCTGGTCAAGCATCAGCTCTATGCCTTCCTGGCCAACGTCGTCGATATTGGTGAACCCAAGCACATGGGCGGCCACCTCACCCATCGGGTAATAACGCCGATACTCCGGCTGCAGAGAGACCCCCGGAATACGCAGAGCCATCACCCTTTCAGCCTGATCCGGATTGATGTGGCGGCGCAGGTAGACAAACTCGCGGTCCATACGCCGTCCCAACAGCTGCTCCAGCTGTGCCGGCTCCAGCTCCAGCACCCTCGCCAGCTCCGGCCAGCGCTCGCGCGCCTGTGCCAGCGCCGGCGGATTGGCCCAGACAGATTCGACCGGAGTACTGATTGCCAGTGGCTCACCGTGGCGATCGGTGATCATGCCGCGATGTGCAGGGATCGAGACTTCCCTCAGGTAACGGGCATCACCCTGCCCCTGCAAAAACTCACGTTGGTTGAGATTCAGATCGCCCATACGCCAGAACAGCGCGGCAACACCCAGCAGCATCAGCAGCTTGAGGAACAGCAGTCTTTGCGGATAACCGGTTTTGTTCTTTTTGTGACTCATGGCCGTACGATCACCACAGCCCCGGGGGGCGGAATTATCATATCCAGTTTCTCGTTTGCGATCCGCTCGATGCGCCCGTGGGTCGCCCAGGTACTCTGCTCCAGCTGCAATCTTCCCCACTGCGCATTCATCTCATCACGTACCTTCTGCAATGCCTGCAACTCAACGAACAGCCGGCGCGACTCATGGGTACTGAAGACCACGCCAAGGGCGCTGGCGAAAACCGCGGCGGCAAGCAGGAGTACCATCAGCCGCCCCACTAGCCGAGCCGCTCCGCCACCCGCAACACCGCGCTACGCGCCCGCGGATTGACAGCCAGTTCCTGCTGATTCGCCCTGATATCCTTGCCCACAGCACGCAGTCGGCGGTTGAGCTGGATGTCGGTCAGCGGCAGATCCGGCGGAAAATCACCCCCACGCGCCTCATCGCGGATGAAACGTTTGACCCGCCGGTCCTCCAGTGAATGAAAACTGATCACGGCTAGCCGGCCCCCGGGCGCCAGCATCGCCACCGACTGATTCAAGACCAGCTCCAGCTCATCGAGTTCACTATTGATAAAGATGCGAATCGCCTGAAAAGTGCGGGTAGCCGGGTTTTTGTCCCGTTCCCACTTCGGATTGGCCTCGGCGACAATCTTCGCCAGGCGCGCCGTGGTGATGATCGGCGCCAGCTCGCGCTGCTGCACAATGGCCCTGGCGATCCGCTTGGCAAAGCGCTCCTCGCCGTACTCCTTAAGCACCTGGGCGATCTCCGCCTCTTTGGCACTGTTGAGCCACTCGGCGGCGCTGATACCGCTGTCGGGATCCATGCGCATGTCCAGCGGGCCATCATGACGGAAGCTGAAGCCGCGCTGCGCATCATCAAGTTGCGGCGACGAGACCCCGAGGTCGAGCAGGATTCCGTCGACTCTGCCTTTCCAGCCACGACTTTCCACCTCCTGCCCAAGCATGGTGAAACTCCCTCGCACGATGCTGAATCTTGAATCTCCACCAAATCGCTGTTTTGCCACCGCGATCGCCTGTGGATCCTTATCCACGGCCAGCAAGCGACCGTTTTCATTCAGTTCCTGCAGGATGGCGGCGCTGTGTCCGCCCCGGCCAAAGGTGCCATCCAGATAGATCCCATCAGGGCGTATAGCTAGTGCCTCCAGTACCTCATCAAGCAGGACCGGGCGGTGTTCCATCGGCGCCTCCATGGTTAAAGGGAGAGCGACTCGAGTTCAGTGGGCAGTTCGCCCTCGTCCAGAGACGCCTCGGCCTGCCAAGCCTCACTGCGAATATCCCAAGTCTCCTCGTCCCACAGTTCGAATTTCTTCCCCTGACCGGTCATAACCACCTTCTTGGTCAGGTTGGCGTGCTTGCGCAGCTTGGTGGGGATGAGGATGCGGCCGTTGCCGTCCATCTCTGCATCGGTGGCATTGCCCATCAGCAGGCGCTTCACCATGGCAGTCTTCGGATTGAAGCTGGAGAGGGCATCGAGTTTTTGCTGGATCGCTTCCCATTCAGGCAAGGGGTAGATCGCCAGACACTTCTCGGCGATATCGATGGTGATCACCATGTGCCCGGCGCAACGATCCAGCAGTCGCTCGCGATAGCGCGTTGGCATCGCAATACGACCCTTGGTATCGAGACTTAACTCTGTGACTCCCCGGAACACTTATTGACTCCCCCCTTGTTGAATCTCCATTTCCACTTTGATCCACTTTCCCCCACCTTTCTACACTATAGGTAGCATATAGCCGAACTGTCAAGTTAAAACAGGCTTCAAATCACAAACTTCCTGCTTATATGACAACAACTTACGGAAAGTGGGACGTGGTGGGAGAAGAGGTTGTGAGGAGGGTCAAAAAAGAGTGTTTTTTAATCAGCCCCTTGAGTTGGCAAGTTAATGTGAAGTCTCAAGAGGCAAGAGAAATTGGAGGTGGGAGCCGGCCTGTAAGCCGGGTTCTGTCGTGGACAGTCATTCATCTGCGATGTCCGTCACCGGACACCTGAAGCGACCTACCCGGGGGCGATGCGGGCCACACCAATGCCCCCCTATTTGGTCTTGCTCCGGGTGGGGTTTACCATGCCGCCGCGTGTTACCACCGGCGCGGTGCGCTCTTACCGCACCATTTCACCCTTACCTGTGTCTCAATGAAGAGACCATCGGCGGTATATTCTCTGCTGCACTTTCCGTCGGCTCTCACCGCCCAGGCGTTACCTGGCACCCTGCCCTGCGGAGCCCGGACTTTCCTCCATACCGTGAAGATATAGCGACTGTCCGGCCGACTCCCGCTGCATAAGATACGCTTTGTGGGGGAAAGTTCAAAATCAAAGTTTCAACTTTCAACTTTGAACTCCCCCTACCCCCTGTCCAACAGATACTTGTACAGGGCGTTCTTTTTCTCACCGCTGATGCTAGCGGCCAGCGCCGCAGCCTGTTTCACCGGCAACTCTTGCACCAGGATATCGGCGATACGACAGGCCTCGGCAGCAGGGCCTTCTCCCCCCTCATCCTTCGGTGCCTCTCCCACCAGAACCACAAATTCCCCCTTCTGCTGGTTGGCATCGCCCCGCATCCACTCGAGCAGGTTGCCCAGGTTGTCGTGGCGGATGGTTTCGAAGGTCTTGGTCAGCTCCCGAGCCACCACCGCCTCGCGCGTCTCGCCGAAGATCCCGGCCATGTCGGCGAGGCTGTCGAGGATCCGATGGGGCGACTCGTAGAAAGCCAGGGTGCGCCGCTCCTGAGCCAGTGCCTCCAGGAGCTTGCGCCGGGCTCCGTCCTTGGCGGGAAGAAAACCCTCGAAACTGAAACGGTCGGTGGGCAGACCGCTGGCTGAGAGTGCCGCGATCAGTGCACTGGGACCGGGGATCGGCACCACACGCAGTCCAGCCATATGGGCCTCGCGCACCAGAATATAGCCCGGATCACTGATCAGCGGTGTACCGGCATCGGCGATGAGGGCGATACTCTCCCCCCCCTCCAGCCGCTGCAGCAGCAGTTGCGTCTTTTGCCGTTCGTTGTGTTCATGCAGCGAGAGCATCGGTGTGGTTATCGCGAAATGACGCATCAGGCCGGCGCTGTGGCGGGTATCCTCGGCGGCGATACGATCGACCCGCTGCAGGATATCGACTGCCCTGGGGGAGAGGTCTCCCAGGTTACCGATCGGTGTGGCCACCACATAAAGAATGCCTGCTTGAATTGACACTTCGTCACCCCGCCAAGATACTGTATAGATTGCAGAGTACCTCTCAGACCCTGACCGCAGAACATCGTACATTAAATCCATGCAAAAGCGCTTACTCATTTTCCTGCTCACGGCTGTGCTCTTCGGTTGTGCCGAAGGCCCAGTACGCAAAACCCTCCCCGCGGAAGAGAGGCCGGCTTTGGCTGCCCGAGCCATGCTCGAGGGCGACTACGAACGGGCTATCTCTCTCTATCGCCAGCTGGCCGAAACCAGCCCGTCACCCGAGTCCCACGAATATCGCTACCTGGCCGCACAGGCGATGTTCCGGGCCGGCTTGTCCAACCAGGCAAATGAGCAGCTGGATATACTGGCCGGGAGGGCGCTGACGCCGGATCTGCGCATGAAGCTGCAGCTGCTCCGTGCCGAGTTGCCAATCAAGCGCGATCCGACGATTACTCTGGAGTTGCTGCGCACCCCGGCGGTCATGGAGCACCAACTGGCGTTGAGCAACGAACTCTACGCCCGCTACCACCTGCTCCGTGCCCGGGCCTTTGCTCAGCTGGGTGAGCAATTTGATGCATCGCGGGAATATATCGTGCGCGAACTGTACCTGCAGCATCCGGCACACATTGAGGCCAACCAGCTGGCCATCTGGCAATCCCTTTCTCTGCTAAGCACCCGTTCACTGCGTCAGCAGCAACTGCAACCCCCGCCGGATGTGCTGAGCGGCTGGGTGGAACTGGTGAAAATCTCCAGGGACTACACACTGAGCCCGCAGGCTGTACAGCAGCGTCTTAACGATTGGCGCCAGCGCTACCGTGGCCATCCTGCAGGTGAACGGCTCCTGCAGATGCTGGTCGAGCGCAGCCGGGAACTGGCCGAGCGCCCTGCCAACATCGCCCTGCTGCTTCCGCTCAGCGGACGCTACGCCGCTGCCGCACAGGCCATTCAGGATGGGTTGCTGGCTGCCTACTATCAGGACCCGAGGCGTGACACCATCACACTTCGCATCTATGACCTCGGCGATGACCCGGAACAGGTCGAGAGGGTCTATCAGCGGGCTGTTGACGAGGGCGCCGAGTTTGTCATCGGCCCACTTGACAAGGGTGCCGTGGAGCGCCTGGCTAACAAGCAGACACTGCCGGCCCCGACCCTGGCCCTGAACTATGCCAAAACCCCCGACAATGAGCGTCTTTACCAGTTCACCCTCTCACCCGAGGATGAGGCCCGTGAAGTGGCCGAACGGGCCTGGCAGGAGGGACACACCCGGGCAGCGGTGCTGCTGCCCAAAAGCTCTCTGGGTGATCGCCTCGCCGAAGCGTTTGCCGAGCGCTGGCAGGCTTTGGGCGGCACGCTAGCCAGCGAAAACCGCTACGATCCAGAGGTTAATGACTTCTCCATCCCGATTAAGTCCCTGCTTAATCTTAGTGATAGCGAACTGCGCAAGCGCCGTCTCAACCAGCTGATGGCGGGAGGGCTGGAGTTCATTCCCCGTCGGCGCCAGGACGTCGACTTCATCTTTATCTCCGCCTTCCCGCGTCAGGCGCGTCTGCTTCGTCCACAGCTGAAATTCCACCATGCCGGTGACCTGCCCATCCTTGCCACTTCTCACCTGTATAATGGTCAGCTCAACCGCGACGCCGATCGTGACATGGACGACATCACCTTCTGCGACATGCCATGGACTCTGAGTGGCGACAGCCCGCAACAGGCACTGCGGCAAAAAAATGCTGCGGAGTTCCAGCGCCACAGCGGGCAGTTGCAGCGGCTTGTAGCACTCGGGGTGGATGCCTATCAACTGGTGCCGCTGCTGCCGATACTGGAGAGTTCGCCATTTGAGCACTATCGGGGGGAGACCGGAAAACTCTCAGTCACGGAGGATCAGCGCGTAAAACGCAGCCTGCTTTGGGCACAATTTATCAGTGGCACTCCCCGCCTGCTGCAAGAACGTGTAATGGAAGTCGATGGAAATTGGCAGGACACGAACTGAAATCGGCCAGCAGGCAGAGCTGCTGGCTGCGGAGTACCTGAGCAACAACGGTTTGCGCCTGATTGAGCGCAACTACCGTTGCCACGGCGGCGAGATCGATCTGGTGATGGAGGATGGCATGGGACTGGTTTTCGTCGAAGTCCGCTACCGTAAACACCAGGCATTCGGCGGTGCTGCAGCCAGTGTAGATCGGCACAAGCAGCAACGTCTGATCCGCGCCGCCCAGTACTATCTGCAACGCAAACACTGCGCTGACCGGCCATGCCGTTTCGATGTCATCGCGGTCAGCCCCGGCCCACAAGGGAAACCGGCGCTGCAATGGATAAGAAACGCAATTGAACTGGATTAACGATGACCATGCAGGAACGAATCAGGCAACACTTTGAGGCCAGCGCCAACCTCAAACTTCACGCCATGGATATCATGGCCGCCGACATCGCCGCCGCGGCAACGCTTATTGCGCGTCAGCTGCTGGCCGAATGCAAGGTACTCAGCTGCGGTAATGGCGGTTCCGCCGGGGATGCCCAGCACTTCTCCTCGGAGATGCTCAACCGTTTCGAACGTGAACGCCCGGGCCTGCCAGCCATCGCCCTGACCACCGACAGCTCGACCATCACCTCGATTGCCAACGACTATCACTATAATGAGGTCTTTGCCAAACAGGTACGGGCCCTGGGTCAACCGGGGGACATCCTGCTGGCCATCTCCACCAGCGGCAATTCAGCCAACGTCGCCGAGGCGATCGAGGCGGCTCACACGCGGGGCATGCATGTTGTGGCACTGACGGGCAGTGACGGCGGGACGATCGCCTCAAGGCTGTTGGACAGTGATATCGAACTGCGCGTCCCCCCCGCTTCCACGGCACGCACCCAGGAGGTCCACCTGCTGGTCATCCACTGCCTGTGCGACCTGATCGACCGCCAGCTCTTCGGCGAGGAGGCCTGAGATGAGATTTCGCCTCATCCCCCTGCTCTGCGCCCTGCTCCTGTTACATGGCTGTGCCGCCCCACTGGTGATCGCCGGCGGTGCGGCCATCACCGGGGTGATGGTAGCCAAGGACCGGCGCAGTGTCGGCACCATGCTTGATGATCAAGCGATCGAACTCAAAGTCCAGCAGCAACTCACCGCCGATGCCGAGTTGCTCGACAACAGCCATATCAATATCACCAGCTACAACGGTGTGGTCCTGCTGAGCGGCGAGGCGCTCCTGCCACTCTACAAACAGCGGATTGAGCAAATTGTCCGGCAGCAGAACAAGGTGCGGGAAGTGCATAATGCAGTGGAGATCGGTCCGCTCAGCGACGCTTCCAGCAGGAAGCGTGATATCCAGCTCACTGCCCGGCTCAAGTCCCGCCTTGTCGCCGACGAAAAACTTGACGCCGTCACTATCAAGGTGGTCACTGAAAGGGGCAACGTCTACCTGATGGGGCTGGTCAGCCATCAAGAAGCTGAGCTCGCCGTGAAGGTCGCGCGCAGCACGAAGGGCGTGGTACGCATCGTCAAGGTTTTTGAGTACAGCAGCTAGGTCGTCGCGTTGAGCACTCCGCATACAGCCCCTCCCGCGGCATTTCTCCAGTCCCTGCGGCAAACCTTCGATGATCGGCTACTGCGTCTGGATGAGGCGGAACGCTGGACCTACGGCTACGACAACAGCCGGCAGCACAGTTTGCCGGATCTGGTGGTTATGCCAGAGACCGAACAGCAGGTCGCCGCGCTGCTGCGATTATGCAACGAGTACCGTATAGCGGTGGTGGCCCGTGGCAGCGGCACCGGCACCGCCGGCGCCGCCGTGCCGCTCCATCACGGCGTCGTCCTCTCTACCGAGAAGCTCAATCGCATCATCGCCGTTGATCCGGACAACCGTACCATGCGGGTACAACCCGGCGTTACCAACCAGCAAGTGCAACAGGCCGCCGCCCAACACGGTTTCTTCTGGCCACCGGATCCCACCAGCGCCGCTATCTGTACCATCGGCGGCAATCTCGCCTGCAATGCCGCGGGACCCCGGGCGGTCAAGTATGGTACCCCCAGGGAGAACACGTTGGGGCTGCGCGCCGTCAGCATGGCCGGGGAGTGTTTCACCACCGGCACCTGCACCACCAAAGGGGTAGTCGGCTATGATCTGACCCGCCTGCTTATCGGCTCCGAAGGCACACTGGCAGTGGTCACCGAGGCCACCCTCAAGCTGACCCCGCTTGCCGAGGCGAAACGTACCCTGCGCGCACTCTACCGTGACATGGAGAGTGCCGCCCGAGCCGTTTCGCGGATCATGGCCCAGCCGGTGATCCCCTGCGCACTCGAATTTATGGACGGCAAGGCACTGGCCATGATCCGCGACTATGCCGAGAACGACCTGCCCGCCGATGCCGGGGCACTGTTGATGATCGAGGTTGATGGCCCCGCCTCCTGCATCGAACAGGCGAGCCGCTCGGTACAAGGTGTAGCCGAAGGTGAGGGGTGTCTTGAGGTATTGCTGGCCGATACGCCGCAGAAGGTGGATGCGCTGTGGACGCTGCGCAAGGCGCTCTCTCCGGCTCTGCGTACGGTTGCGCCGAAAAAGATCAATGAAGATGTGGTCGTTCCGGTGTCGCGGATCCCCGCCCTGATCGCCGGGATCGACGGGCTCGCGCAACGCTTTGGCGTCACCATTGTCAATTTCGGCCATGCCGGCAATGGCAATATCCACGTCAACCTGCTGGTCAACCCCGATGATGCGCAAGAGATGGCCAATGCCGGGCCCTGTCTCGACGCACTGTTTCAGCTGGTACTCGAGCTCGATGGCACGCTCTCAGGGGAGCACGGGATCGGCATGGTCAAGCGCGAATTCGTCTCCCGCGAGCTCGATTCGGTAGCGCTGCGTCTGATGCAACAGATAAAGCAGCAGTTCGATCCCTACGGCCTACTCAACCCGGGCAAGGCCTTGCCCGATTTTCGGTAGTGCTACTCAACAGCTACAAACAGATGGCACGTCGTTCTAAAGAGCGGAAAAGATTCTTGATACTTACTTGACCACTCTTAGACTCGGACGTTTCGCTGTATCTTCATCCGGCGTCTTGTCCGGAGGGGGCCCGTCTCCACCGCCATCCTCCTCGGTAAACACCATCCCCTTGCCGTTTTCGCGCGCGTAGATCGCCAGCACCGCCATCACCGGGACGCAGACATGCATCGGTGCACCACTGAAACGCGCATCCATTTCGACAAAACCGTTACCCAACTCCAGGTTCTGCACCGCAGAGGGGGTAATGTTGAGGACAATTTTCCCCCCCTCGACAAACTGCCGAGGGACAACGACCTGCTCCGCTTCGGCATCCACAAGGACGTAGGGGGTTAGGCCGTTGTCCATAATCCATTCGTACAGGGCACGTATCAGGTAGGGTCGGCTGGGTGTCATAAACCTCTCTCGAAAGCTTCGTAAGCGGCGGCATCCACAGAGAGACCGCAAAAGCGACGCCGCATCAATCGCGCATTTCGCGCTCGGGCTCGCTCAGACTCGCCTGGAAGGACTCTCTGGCAAACACGCGGTCAGCATAGGCCTGCAGAGGGGCCGCCTGCTTGGGCAGGGTAATATTCAGTGCGGGCAGTCGCCACAGCAGTGGCATCAAGGCACAGTCCACCAGCGAGAACTCATCACTCAGGAAATAGGGCTTCTGTTCGAAGATCGGGCTGGCCATCACCAGATTGTCACGGATCTCCTTCTTCGCCTTGGTAGCGGCCTTCTCACTACCCGTCAGCACCACATCAAAGTGCTGGTAGAGATCCTGTTCGATTCGCTGCAGCATCAAGCGGTTGGTGGCGCGGGAGACCGGATCCACAGGCATCAGCGGCGGGTGCGGGAAACGCTCATCCAGGTACTCCATGATCACCTGGGAGCCATACAGCACCAGTTCACGATCCACCAGGGTCGGAACAGAGTTGTAGGGGTTGAGGTCGATAAGGTCCTCAGGCAAATCATCAGGGTCGACTGATACGATATCGACATTAATCCCCTTTTCCGCCAGAACGATACGCACACGGTGACTGTACACATCGTTATCACCGGAAAACAGCGTCATTACAGAGCGTCGGTTCGCAACCACACCCATCTTCATCTCCTGCTAGCAAGTTCTTCCAAACAAAGAAGGGGGGCACAAGGCCCCCCTTCGATTATCCTGTACCGACTATCCTGCTGTCGGTTTTTGGCGCGGGCCGGCTGGTTATTTTAACACAATTAGCCCGCCGTCAGGATTTTAGTGCACGTCCTTCCAATACTCCTTCTTCAGGGCATAGGCCACGATGAAGAAGATACCCAGGAACAGCAGCACCCAAATGCCGATCTGTTGACGCTTGAGCACCACCGGCTCCGACATGTAGACCATGAAGTTGGTCATGTCACGGGCGGCCTGGTCGTACTCAGCCTCACTCATGCTGCCGGGCTTGACCACCTCATAACCGGTGATCACGGTAGTTTCATTACCGTCGGCATCGGTCTCGGTTTTGGTGATCGCCTTCTTCTGACCTTCCAGTTCCCACAGCACATGAGGCATACCGACGTCGGGGAACACAGCGTTGTTCACGCCAAAAGGACGATTCTCATCGATATAGAAGGTCTTCAGGTAGGTGTAGATGTAGTCAGTGCCACGGGCACGCGCCATTACGCTGAGATCCGGCGGAGGGTTGCCGAACCAGCGCTTGGCATCCGACTGCGGCATGGCGATGGTCATGGTCTCACCCACCTTCTCACCGGCCAGCATCAGGTTCTCCTGCACCTGGGCATCGCTCAGCCCGATGTCCCGACCCATACGGTTATAGCGCTGGTAGGCGGCCGAGTGGCAGCTCAGGCAGTAGTTGACGAACAGTTTCGCGCCACGCTGCAGGGAGGCCTTGTCACTCAGGTCGATATTGGCCTTTTCCAGGTGGGCTCCACCGGCGGCCATGACGGCAACCGGCAATGCGAACAGCAGTGCAATAATCAGTTTTTTCATTCTGTCACCCTCTCCGGTACCGGCTTGGTCTTTTCAAACTTCGGAATGATCGCCAGTGCGATGAAGAACACGAAGTAGTAGATGGTGCCGATCTGTGCCAGCAGTTTGAACAGATCGGTGGTCGGCTTCATGCCGAGGTAACCGAGCATGATGAAATCGGCCACAAACAGGAACAGCAGCACCTTGAAGCACAGACCGCGGTAACGGATGGACTTGACCGGCTGACGGTCGAGCCACGGCAGGAAGAACAGGATCACGACCGCCGCACCCATGGCCAGTACCCCCGGGAAGGCAGAACCTGCAATGGACGGTACCGCACGCAAGATGGCGTAGAACGGGGTGAAGTACCATACCGGGGCGATGTGTGCCGGTGTCTTCAGCGGATCAGCCGGCTCGAAGTTCGGGTGCTCAAGGAAGAAGCCGCCCATCTCCGGAGCGAAGAAGACGATGGCAAAGAAGATCATCAGGAAGACCACCACGCCGACGATGTCCTTGACCGTATAGTAGGGGTGGAAGGGGATGCCATCCAGCGGCTTGCCATCCGGACCCTTGTTTTTCTTGATCTCAATGCCATCGGGATTGTTGGAACCGACCTCGTGCAGGGCGATGATGTGCGCGACAACCAGACCAACCAGTACCAGCGGTACGGCGATGACGTGGAAGGCAAAGAAGCGGTTCAGTGTCGCATCGGAGACAACGTAGTCACCACGGATCCAGATGGAAAGCTCCTCACCGACAAACGGCACGGCACCGAACAGGTTAACGATTACCTGGGCACCCCAGTAGGACATCTGCCCCCAGGGAAGCAGGTAACCGAAGAACGCCTCGGCCATCAGTGCCAGATAGATCAGGCAGCCGAAGATCCAGAGAAGCTCACGCGGAGCCTTGTAGGAGCCGTACATCAGGCCGCGGAACATGTGCAGGTAAACTACCGCGAAAAAGGCAGAGGCGCCGGTGGAGTGGGCATAGCGGATCACCCAGCCCCAGTTCACATCCCGCATGATAAATTCCACGGAACCGAAGGCCAGAGCGCCATCAGGCTTGTAGCTCATGGTGAGGAAGATGCCGGTGACGATCTGGATCACCAGCACCAGCATGGCCAGTGAACCGAAGAAGTACCAGAAGTTGAAATTTTTCGGGGCATAGTACTCGGACAGGTGCTCTTTCCACATTTTGGTCAGCGGAAAGCGAGCATCCACCCACCCCAGCAGTTGGGTCATCATATTATTCATTATGCTGCGCCTCCGTCGTCACCCACGAGAATCACGTTCTCGCTCAGGAACATGTAGGGTGGTACCACGAGGTTCGTCGGTGCAGGAACCCCTTTATAGACACGACCGGCCAGGTCGAACTTGGAACCGTGGCAGGGACAGAAGAAGCCGCCTTTCCACTCGGAACCGCCAAGGTCAGCAGCACCGATGTCGGGGCGGAAGGTCGGTGAGCAACCCAGGTGGGTACAGATACCAACCAGCACGGCATACTCGGGTTTCTCTTCCCGTGAGCGCAGCGGATTGGCCGCATACTCCGGCTGCTGCGAAGGCATCTCGCTGCCCGGATCGGCCAGTTGCCCGTCAAGACCCGGCAGGTCCTGGAGGTTTTGTTCACTACGACGAATAATCCACACCGGCTTGCCGCGCCACTCGACCGTCATTTTCTGACCGGCCTCGAGCTTGCTTACATCGGCCTCAACCGGCGCACCGGCTGCTTGCGCGCGTGCACTCGGCCACATGGACATTACAAACGGGGCGACTGCATAACCCGCACCAACGGCACCAACGACAGTGGTGGCGGCGGTGAGGAAACGGCGACGACCCTTATCTACGCCTTCTGTGCTCATTAAGCCTCTCCCAACAATAAAAGACTTCGGTTAATAAACCGTATTTATGTATGCGAAACCCTCTTGCACACAACCGCGCAACATCTCGCGCGAGAAAATTCAGAAAATAAGAAAATTCTTATCGACCACGATATTTAGCCGCATAGTTTCTTATAAACAGCAGTGCCAGGTCAAGCCGGTCGTTTCGGCACTTAGACCGGATTGGCGATATCAACAAAATGATTTTCCAGAGAAAAATACTCGGATAGATGCTCGCCCAAGGCCTTAACGCCATAACGCTCTGTGGCATGGTGACCGGCCGAAAAGTAGTGGATACCCAGCTCCCGCGCAGCGTGTACCGTCGGTTCCGATATCTCACCACTGATAAAGGCATCCAGCCCGGCAGCTGCCGCAGCTTCGATGTAGCCCTCAGCGGCACCACTGCACCAGCCAAGGCGGCGAATCGGCTGGTCACCACCCTGGATAATCATGGGCTCGCGCTGCAACAGCTCATCGAGCCTCTCACCCAGCGCAGCCGTTGACAGGGGTGGCTGCAGCGAACCGAACATGCCAAGACCGCCATCCGGGCCCTGACCGAAGCGCCCCTCCACGGCGATCCCCCACAAACGGGCAAGTTGCGCGTTATTACCCAGGCTGTCATGACCGTCCAGAGGCAGGTGGTAGGCAAGCAGCGAGATGTCGTTTTCCAGTAGGGCCTTGATCCGCCGCCGCTTGATGCCGGTGATCGGGGCGGACTCCCCTTTCCAGAAATAGCCGTGGTGCACCAGCAACAGGTCCGCATCAAGCTCCACGGCCCGGTCAATCAGCGCCTGGGAGGCGGTCACGCCACTGACGATGCGCCGGACCTCGCTAACCCCCTCCACCTGTAAGCCATTGGGGCAGTAATCCTGATAGGCCGACACATCGAGCAGTGCGTCGCAGTACTGAACCAATTCTGTCAGGCTTGCCATGCGTTCTGTCTCTCCTTCAGGTAAGATTTGCCTATTCACCGCTCCTAGCGCAAGAGTAGCCCCATGAAACTGCACAAAGTGATTGTTTTCCTGTTCCAGTCGATCACCGTCGGCCTTGCCCTCGCCTTCCTGATCGTGGTCGGCTTTCCCGAGCTGCTCGATAACGGCCGAAACGTGGTCGCCTTTATCGAAAACAAGCCGCCGGAGGCCCGGCTGGCCACCACCGGTCCTGTATCCTACGCCGAGGCGGTAGATATTGCAGCCCCGGCGGTCGTAAATATCCACAGCAGCAAGACCGTTATCCAGTCCAGTCCGCTCTTCGATGATCCCCTGTTCCGACGCTTCTTCGGTGATCAATTCGGCCTGGGGCCGCGTGAGCGTCAGGAGGCCTCGCTCGGCTCCGGTGTTATCGTCAGTCAGCAGGGCTACATCCTGACCAACAACCATGTGATCGACGGTGCCGAGGAGATACAGATCGCGCTGCACGACGGGCGTACCACTGATGCGACAGTCGTTGGCAGTGATGCCGAAGCGGATCTGGCGGTACTCAAGGTGGAACTGAACAACCTGCCGGTGATCACCCTGGGCGACTCGAACGGGCTGCGTGTCGGTGATGTGGTACTGGCCATCGGTAACCCCTTTGGGGTCGGGCAGACCGTCACTCAGGGGATCATCAGCGCCACCGGTCGCAGTGAGCTGGGGATCAATACCTTTGAGAACTTCATCCAGACCGATGCGGCGATCAATCCCGGCAACTCCGGCGGCGCGCTGATCACCGCTCGCGGCGAGTTAATCGGCATCAACACGGCGATCTTCAGCCAGTCCGGAGGGTCGGAGGGGATCGGTTTCGCCATCCCGGTCAGCCTGGCCAAGGTGAGCATGGCGCAAATCATCGAAAAGGGCTATGTCAGCCGCGGCTGGCTCGGTGTCGAGATCCAGGCGCTGAGTCCGGAACTGGCAGTATCATTCGGCCTCAAGGGAGAGAAAGGCGTTATCATTGCCGGCATACTGCGAAATGGCCCGGCCGACCAAGCGGGCCTGGAGCCTGGTGATATCATTCTGCAGCTCAACGGTCAAAACATTGAGAACGTGCACAGCGCACTCAATGCCATCGCCCAGACCCCGCCGGGCGATTCAATCGCCGTAACCGGAGTACGCAACAAAAAGCCACTTCAGCTGGAGGTAGTGGTTGCCGAGCGTCCGCAGCAGCGGTGATGCGCAGGGGCAGTTCAAGGTTTCAAGTTCAAAGGGGCGCACTCCCCTCCTACGGTACCTTTCAGCAATTACGCGCGCTATTGCCCGATACTATTCTTTGAACTTTGAACTTGAAACCTTGAACTGAAATTACAACGCCTTCCCCAGCGCAGCCAGGAAGGCATCATTCTCCTCCGGGGTGCCGACGGTTACCCGCAGGCAGTCGGCCAGCGGACCGTTGTCGGCCTTCATGTTCTTGATCAGTACCCCCTCGGCCTTGATCGCCTCGAATATCCGGTTTGCCTCGCCAGCCGGGACGCGGAACAGAATGAAATTGGCGTCGCTGGGATAGACCGTCAATTTTCCGAGGCGTGACAGGGCATCGAACAGGCGTCCGCGCTCCCCACGGATAACTGCGGTCTGTTGCTCGAAGGTCTCGATGTGCTGCAGGGCAAAGGTGGCACTGGTCTGGGTCAGCACATTGATATTGTAGGGCAGGCGCACCTTGTCGAACTGCTCCAGCCACTCGGCCGGTCCGGCCAGCATCCCCAGACGCAGCCCGGCCAGCCCCAGTTTGGAGACGGTGCGCATCACCAGCAGGTTGTCGAACTCGCCGAGGCGCGGGATGAAGCTTTTTCCGGCAAAAGCATGGTAGGCCTCGTCGACCACCACCAGGCCATTGGCGACACGGATGATCTGCTCCATGGCGTCCTCGTCGAAGAGGTTGCCGGTCGGGTTGTTGGGATAGGCCAGATAGATCACCGCCGGATCGTGCTGCTCGATCGCTGCCAACATCGCCGGCAGGTCGAGGGCAAAATCATCGTTCAGCGGCACCCCCACATACTCCATGCCGCAGAAGGTGGCGATCATGCGGTACATGACAAAGCCCGGCTCCGGCGCCAGCACCGTGCGCCCCTTCCCGCCCAGGGCCATGGCGAGGATCTGGATGATCTCATCCGAGCCGTTGCCCAGCATCAGCGACATCCCCTCGGGGATCGCCATGCTGTGGCGCAGCGCCTCGGTCAGTTCACGCGCTGCCGGATCAGGGTAGCGGTTGACGTGGGTCTGGCGCAGCAGCGCCAACCACTGCTCGACCATCGCCTCCGGCCAGTGGTAGGGATTCTCCATCGCATCCAGCTTAATCAGATTGCCCGGATTGGGCACATGATAGGCGTTAATCGCCTGAATTTCAGGCCGCACCCACTGCGAAACTCGATCGTTAATGCTCATCACAAAAAGCCTTTAACACAGAGAGCGCAAAGGCGCAGAGGTCGCAAAGGTTTTGTGGCGCTTTCCACGACAGGAAAGCAATCACGATCTCTGCGACCTCTGCGCCTCCGCGTCCTCTGCGTTGAAATTAGTCTTTAATCCGGTACTCGGCGGAGCGGGCGTGGGCAGTGAGCCCTTCGCCCCGGGCCATCTTCGAGGCGGTCTTGCCCAGTTCGGAGGCACCGTCTGCCGAACACATGATCAGACTGGAGCGCTTCTGGAAGTCATAGACCCCCAGCGGCGAACTGAAACGGGCTGTGCGCGAGGTGGGCAGCACGTGGTTGGGACCGGCGCAATAGTCGCCCAGCGCCTCGGCGGTATAGCGACCCATAAAGATCGCCCCGGCGTGGCGGATCTTCGGTGCCATCGCCAGCGGATCCTCCACCGACAGCTCAAGGTGCTCCGGGGCGATGAAGTTGGCCACTTCGACTGCCTCGTCCATGTCCCTTACCTTGATCAACGCACCGCGCTCCGTGAGTGAGGTGGCAATAATCTCGCCGCGCTCCATGGTCGGCAGCAGCTTGTCGATGCTGGCGGCGACCTTGTCGAGGAATTCGCCGTCGGGACAGACCAGGATCGACTGGGCGTCCTCATCGTGCTCGGCCTGGGAGAAGAGATCCATGGCGATCCAGTCCGGTTCGGTCTGGCCATCGCAGACCACCAGAATCTCGGAGGGGCCGGCGATCATGTCGATGCCGACGGTACCGAAGACCATCCCCTTGGCGGTGGCGACAAAGATGTTGCCGGGGCCGACGATCTTGTCCACCTGCGGTACACTCTCGGTGCCGTAGGCCAGTGCAGCCACCGCCTGGGCGCCACCCAGGGCGAAGACCCGGTCGACACCGGAGACCGCGGCGGCGGCCAATACCAGCTCATTGACCTCACCATCCGGCGTCGGCACCACCATGATCAGCTCTTTTACTCCGGCGACCTTGGCCGGGATCGCATTCATCAGTACCGAAGAGGGGTAGGCCGCCTTGCCGCCCGGCACATAGAGGCCGGCACGATCCAGCGGGGTCACCTGTTGACCCAGCAGGGTGCCGTCTGCCTCGGTATAGGACCATGACTCCTGCTTCTGCTTTTCATGGTAAATGCGCACTCGCTCGGCAGAGTGCTCCAGTGCCTCGCGCTGCTCCTGCGGGATCGCCTCCAGCGCCTGGTGCAAACGAACCTGCGGGATCTCCAGCTCCTCCATGGAGGAGGCATTCATGCGATCGAGGCGATTGGTGTACTCCAACAGCGCCGCATCGCCGCGCTCACGAACGCCGGCAAGGATCTCGCGGACAATGGTGTTGACCTTGTCGTCGGAGACACCCTCCCAGGCCAGGGACTTTTCCAGAGTATTCCAGAAGTCGTTACTTGTGCTGTCGAGTCGGGTGATATCAACCATGGTCATCTAATCCCGTAAGAATAATAATGAGGAAAACCAAATTTGCCACAGAGAGCACAGAGATCACAGGGAGGGGATACTGTACCCGGAATCACGAAGTAGTGGAGGCCGGGTAGACCACTTCTGCGAAAGGCCCGGCCGCGCTTTCCGTTCTCAGTGCCCTCGGTGTTCTCTGTGGCAGAAAATTGAAGTTGTGCCGTTGCGACGATGCCTAAAAGACTTAATGCTTTTCCACCGCCTCGGCGATGCGGTCGATAAAGCCCTGCACGGTGTCGTGCTTCATCTTCATTGAGGCCTTGTTGACCACCAGCCGCGAGCTGATATCGGCGATATGCTCCAGCGGTTCCAGTCCATTGGCCTTGAGGGTATTGCCGGTGTCGACCAGGTCGACGATACGGTCGGCCAACCCTACCAGCGGTGCCAGCTCCATCGAGCCGTAGAGCTTGATGATCTCCACCTGCTTGCCCATTCGGGCATAGTAGCGACGGGTCGAATTGACGAACTTGGTGGCGATCTTCATCCGTCCGACCGGCTCCGCCTCACCCTTCGGCCCGGCCACCATCAACTTGCAGCGGGCAATATTCAGATCCAGCGGCTCATACAGCCCTTCGCCACCGTGCTCCAGCAACACATCCTTGCCGGCGACACCGAGATCGGCAGCGCCGTACTCGACGTAGGTCGGCACATCGGAGGCGCGGATGATCACCAGCTTCACCTTCTCGTGATTGGTGTCCAGGATCAGCTTGCGGCTCTTCTCAGGGTCATCCTTGGGCACGATACCGGCATGGGCCAGCAGCGGCAGGGTCTCTTTGAAGATGCGCCCCTTGGACAGGGCGATGGTCAGGGTATCACTCACGGCATCACCTCCATCATCACAGAGCCCTCAAAATGGTTCTCCGGCACGCGGCGAATCGTCGCTCCCAGCTGTGCCAGTTTCTCCTCGATACATTCATAGCCACGGTCGATATGGTAGATACGATCCACCACGGTCTCACCCTCGGCGACCAGGCCGGCCAGCACCAGGCTGGCGGAGGCACGCAGATCGGTGGCCATCACCGGGGCGCCGGTCAGGCGCTCTACGCCGGTGGTGATCGCGGTATTACCCTCCAGTTGGATATCCGCACCCATACGCTGCAACTCCTGCACATGCATGAAGCGGTTCTCGAATACCGTCTCGATAATTGTGCCACTACCCTCGGCGATACAGTTAAGGGCGGTGAACTGCGCCTGCATGTCGGTGGGAAAATCGGGGTAGGGAGCAGTCTCCAGATCCACTGCCTTGGGACGCTTGCCGTGCATGTCCAGGCTGATCCAGTCCTCACCACACTCGATATCGGCACCGGCCTCGCGCAGTTTCTCCAGTACGGCATCGAGCAGCTCTGGACGGGTGTCCTTGAGCTTCACCCGGCCACCGGTGATCGCCGCGGCCACCAGGTAGGTACCGGTCTCAATACGGTCCGGCAACACGCAGTAGGTGCCGCCGTGCAGGCGCTCGACCCCCTCGATGGTCAGGGTATCGGTACCCGCACCGCTTACCTTGGCACCGATACTGTTGAGAAAATTGGCCAGATCCACCACCTCAGGCTCACGCGCCGCGTTTCTGATCACGGTAACCCCATCAGCCAGCGTTGCGGCGATCATCAGGTTCTCGGTACCGGTTACCGTCACCATTTCCAGATCCAGCTCTGCCCCCTTGAGACGGCCGCCGGGAGCAGATGCCTTGATATAACCGTTCTCCACCTTGATGTCGGCGCCCATGGCGCGCAGCCCCTCGATGTGGATATTGACCGGACGCGAGCCGATGGCACAGCCTCCGGGCAGGGAGACTTCAGCCTTGCCGTGGCGTGCCAGCAAGGGGCCCAACACGAGAATCGAGGCGCGCATGGTCCGTACCAGCTCATACGGGGCATAGAGTTCGCGAATGGTGGAGGCGTGTACCTCGATATTCAGTTTTTCATCGATGACCAACTCCACCCCCATGTTGCCCAACAGCTCCATGGTGGTGGTGATATCATGCAGATGCGGCACATTACAGATAGTTACCGGCTCTTCGGCCAGCAGTGTCGCCGCCAGGATAGGCAGCGCCGAGTTCTTGGCGCCGGAGATGCGGATCTCCCCGTTGAGGGTCGTCCCGCCGGTGATGATTAGTTTATCCATGTTTCTCGCTGTAAGAATGTCGGCGCCATTTCGCGCCCGGGCAGCAACCGCCGCAGGTCAGGATATCCGCAACTGGCTGGCGGTCTTCCATTCATCCGGGGTATAAGCCTTGATATTAATGGCGTGAATCTCGCCGGAGGTGATTTTTTCATACAAAAGTGAATTGACCATCTGCTGCTCCTGCACCATGGTCTTGCCCTCGAACTCGGGGCTGACAATGGTCACATCGAAGTGACTGCCGTCACCGGATACCGTTACCTCGGCACCGGGCATCCCCGTCTCAATCATCGCTTTAATGTCTTCAGGCTGCATAGACTCATTCATCCGCACGGCTAAAAGGAATCGGAAATCATACCGTTTAGGGCAGAATTATGTAACCCTCGACAGCGGCCAACTGCCGCCGGGGGGGCGCTGACAGGATACTCACCCCTGCTCAAGTGGCAGGATTGTGTCCAAATCGCTGGCATGGGCGATGGCCAGCAGCTGTTCGGGCACATGGCGGAACAGGATATCGACGCCCTGCTCACGGGCCATGCGCATCCACTGAATCAGCAGCGCCAGGCCGGCACTGTCCACCCGTCCAACCCCAGCCAGCTCCATCACCAATCCGCCTTTGGCGGACAGCAGCAGCGGGCGGCTCTGTTCCAGCAGGATAGTTACGGTGGCAAAGGTCAGTTCGCCGCTGATCTGCATCAGCCCCGAGTCGACGGCGCTGATCGAGGCATCCTGATTAAGGCTGTTCACCGTCTCCCCCCCTCATCAATGAAGACGCATCACAGCACCCCGCTCCGCCTCGATAAAGGGGCGCAGCGGAAAAGGTATCGAAGTATTCTCTTGCCATAGTGCCACTACTTGCTCTCGCTCTCCGCACCCTGGCTGAACAGGAACTGACCGATCATCTGCTCAAGAATGATCGCCGACTGGGTCAGCATGATCTCGTCACCCTCTTTCAGCACCTCAAAATCCCCGCCGGGCTCTAACCCGACATACTGTTCCCCCAGCAGCCCAGAGGTATAGATCGCGGCACTGGTATCCAGCGGCAGTTCGTTGTAACTGCTGCTGATATTCATGGTAACCACGGCCTGAAAGGTCTTCGGGTCGAAGCCGATGCCGGTGACACGACCGATACGCACCCCGGCCATAGTGACCGGCGAGCGCACCTTAAGACCGCTGATATTCTCAAAACGGGCGGTCACACTGTAACCGGCATCGTCATTCATTACCGTGAGATTGCTCACCTGCATGGCGAGCATGAACAGCGCTGCCATCCCCGCGGCGATAAACAGCCCGACCCAAATCTCGACACTCCTTGATTGCAACATTTTAGTTCTCTCCAAACATCAAAGCGGTGAGGATAAAGTCCAGCCCCAGCACCGCCAGGGATGTGTGCACCACGGTACGTGTGGTAGCGCGGCTAACCCCTTCAGAGGTCGGGATCGCATCGTAGCCTTCGTAAATGGCGATCCAGCCTGCAACCACACCGAACACCAGACTTTTGATCACGCCGTTGATGATGTCATCATCAAAATCAACACTGGCCTGGATCTGCGACCAGTAGGCCCCCTCATCCACCCCGAGCAGACCCACACCGACGAAGTAACCACCCATGACACCCACGGCACTAAAGATCGCTGCCAGTAGCGGCATCGAGATAAAACCGGCAAGAAAACGCGGGGAGAGTACCCGCTTGATCGGGTCCACCGCCATCATTTCCATCCCGGAGAGCTGCTCGGTGGCCTTCATCAGGCCGATCTCCGCAGTCAGTGCCGAACCGGCCCGGCCGGCGAACAGCAGTGCGGTCACCACCGGTCCCAGCTCGCGCACCAGACTCAACGCCACCACGGTCCCCAGCGACTCCTCGGCACCGAAATCGACCAGCGTATTGTAACCCTGCAGCCCCAGCACCATGCCGACGAACAGGCCCGAGACCACGATGATCAACAGTGACAGTACCCCGACTGAATAGACCTGCTGCAGCAGCAGGCGCGGGCGAACCAGCACACTGGGGATGCCGGCAAGAATGTAGTAGAAGAGGATATGGCCACGCCCCAGGCGCTCAAAAAAACGCAGACCGGCCTGGCCGAGTCTCTGCAACCCGTCGAGCATCACTCCCGCCCCCCTTCCGTACCGGCCATCAGATCCTCGGCAAAATCCCTGGCCTGATAGTGGAACGGCACCGGTCCATCGGGTAGCCCTTCGAGGAACTGTCTCGCCCACTCCGACTGATCCCCGCCCAGTTCATCGGGAGTGCCGTGGGCCACCACCTTCCCCCCCGAGAGCAGGTAGACATAGTCAGAGATGGCGACGGTCTCCGCCACATCGTGGGAGACCACGATGCTGCTAAGGCCCAGCGCGTCATTCAACTGGCGGATCAATTTCACCAGCACCCCCATGGAGATCGGGTCCTGCCCGGTGAAGGGCTCATCGTACATGATCATCATCGGGTCCAAGGCGATGGCGCGGGCCAGAGCGACCCGCCGAGCCATCCCGCCAGAAAGCTCACTGGGCATCAGGTGGCGTGCGCCACGCAGCCCCACCGCCTGCAGCTTCATCAGCACCAGATCCCGAAGCATCGTCTCGGGCAGGTCGGTATGCTCGCGCAGCGGGAAGGCAACGTTCTCGAACACATCCAGATCGGTCAACAGTGCACCACTCTGGAACAGCAGTCCCATCTGCTTGCGCAACGCATAGAGCCGGTCGCGGGAGAGCTTGTGCACCTCCTTCCCGTCCACCCTGATGCTGCCCGCCTGGGGACGCAGTTGACCGCCGATCAGTTTCAGCAGGGTGGTCTTGCCGGTGCCGCTGGGGCCCATGATCGCGGTGATTTTGCCGCGCGGGATATCCAGATCGACGCCGTCAAAGATCATGCGCGAACCGCGTGAGAAACGCAGTCCACGGATCTCCACCAGTGGGGGTGTATCACTCTGTGGCATCAACCGTCCTTAAGCTGCCGTTGATATGAAAGGGCCGTGCTGCCCATTGTTGTTTTGTTGCGCAAGTGTCATCGAATCGGCCAGAGAGGTCAACCGCGATAGAGCTGGCAAAAGGTATGCAATTGTTGCAGCTGTGCGGCCGCCTCGGCTGAGGGCCTGACCGGCAGTAGCACCCTTTTGCACCCCTGCGCGGCAAGTTCATCGAGCTGTCGGCGCAGCTGACGAAGGTCCTGCGTCTCCGCCGCCGGCAACACAGTGAAGGCCTCACCATCACACCCCCCCTCCGTGCACAACGCCACCGGGGCAAATCTCCGCAACGCCGTTTGCACCACCTCATCCCGGCCGCTATATGAGAGCAGCCAGCCGGCAGGGGGCGGCAAGCTCCCCGCGCAAGAGCGATAGAGTGACAGCAGCGGTTCGGGGTCGATATCCGAGGTCACCTCCCAGTAGAGATGAAACTCCGCCGGCACCTGCTCCAGCCATCCCTCCAGCATCTCCCGATCGCACGACTGCCAGTCCCGGCAAGGCACCACTGCCGCCTCGTATTCATTGGCAAGGTAGTCCAGACGCCACGCTTCGGGCAGATCCGCCGGATAGGCCTCGGCCCATGCCGCGCCCAACCAGCCCCAGGCAGCCACTTCAACTTCCATCGTCCACTCCACAGATGTCGCAATCGCGCAGTACACTAATATAACGCCAGTTGCCAAAATACCATCACGAGCGCATCACAACTCAAACAAGGAGCACCCATGGGGGAGATTGTGCGTTTCAAACGCCCCGGCCTGCAGGAGAAACACAAGGGCAAGACCCTCTGCCGCAGCGGTTTTCACAAGTGGGAGGTGGCCAAGGGAAATCCCTTCGATGTCAAAAGCGGCAAGCTCGTCACTCGTTACCGCTGCCCGCGCTGCGGCGCCACCAAAGTGGAGAGTCGCTGAACTTGATCCTGCCTGCCGTGCTGCGCATAATCGCGACCAACAATAAAAGTTAAGGATCATCGCGTGCCCCTCTCCCGGCAAATTCCCCTGCTGTCACTGCTACTCCTGCTCCTCGGCGGCTGCGCCACAGTCGATGGTTACAAGGATCCCAGGGATCCGCTGGAAAGCTACAACCGGGCCATGTACGCTTTCAACGATGATTTCGACCGTGCCCTGTTCAAACCGCTGGCCGAGGGTTACGACAAGGTAACGCCCAAACCGATTAACAGAGGCATCAGCAACTTTTTCAGCAATCTTGACGATGTGGTGGTCCTGTTCAACGACCTGTTGCAGCTCAAGTTCAAGCAGGGGCTCTCGGACCTGGGGCGTATCAGCTGGAACAGCACCGTCGGGCTACTGGGCCTCATTGATGTGGCCAGCCACATGGATCTGCCCAAGCATCATGAGGATTTCGGACAGACCCTCGGCTACTGGGGGGTAAACAGCGGCCCCTACCTGGTGCTCCCCTTCCTCGGCCCCTCCACCGTGCGTGACGGCCCCGCTCTGGTGGTCGACTGGCAAGTCGATCTGCTGGCAGAGGTCGAGAGTGAGGATACCCGCTGGGGCCTGATCGGCCTCAAGGCGGTGGACACGCGGGCCGGCTTGTTACAGGCAAGCCGGGTAATCGATTCCGCCTCGCTGGACCCCTACAGCTTCATGCGTGATGCCTACCTGCAGCGGCGACAGAGCCTGGTCCATGACGGTAACCCGCCGATCGCGGAGGAGTTCGACCCCTTCGCCGAGGAGTTCGACCCATTGGAAGAGCCCGTCGCCCCGGCAGAAACACCCTGAACGGCTTGCAAAGCGGCCCATCGATCTATTTAATGCCAGCTCCCAGCCACTGCCCAGCACCGTGACACCATGCTCTGGACATCGTTTCTTGCCATCGTCGCCGGTTTTGCCCTGCTTGTCTGGGGAGCCGATCGCTTTGTCATCGGCGCCTCCGCGACCGCCCGCAACCTGGGGGTCAGCCCGCTCATTATCGGCCTGACCATCGTCGGCTTCGGCACCTCCGCCCCGGAGATGCTGGTCTCCGCCATGGCCGCCTGGGCGGGCAACCCGGATATGGGTATCGGCAATGCCATCGGCTCAAATATCACCAATGTCGGTCTGGTGCTGGGCATCACCGCCCTGGTTACCCCCCTTAGCATACGCTCGGAGACCCTCAAACGGGAGTTTCCCCTGCTGTTCGCGGTGATGCTTATCGCCCTGGCGCTGTTGCTGGACGGGGAGATGAACCGTTATGACGGCATTATCCTACTCATCGGCATGGCAATGCTGGTCTACTGGATGGTGGCGCTGGGGCTGCGCGAACGGCGGGACAACGGCGATCCGATGGAGAGTGAGTATATCGACGAAATCCCCTCCCACATGCCGATGAAGCTCGCTATCTTCTGGCTGCTGCTGGGGATGGTGGTCCTGCTCGGCAGCTCACGCCTGCTGGTCTGGGGCTCGGTCAATGTGGCGCAGTGGTTTGGCGTCAGTGATCTCATCATCGGCCTGACCATCGTCGCCATCGGCACCAGCCTGCCAGAGTTGGCCGCATCGGTGATGAGTGCCCTGAAGGGTGAACATGATATCGCCATCGGCAACGTCCTGGGCTCCAACATGTTCAACCTCCTGGCGGTACTGGGGATGCCGGGACTGATCCAACCCGGGGCCACTCCGGCAGAGCTGATGTTGCGTGACTTTCCGGTGATGATCGGCCTGACCATCGCCCTGTTCCTCATGGGTTACGGCTTTCTCCGGCCAGGACGCATCTCCCGTCTTGAAGGGCTCCTGTTGCTGGCCGGCTACCTCGGCTACCTGGGTCTGTTGTACCATGCACTAAACGGCTAGGAGACAATCATGTCCAACGAACAATTTACAGTGCAAAACGTCAAATGCGGCGGCTGCGTCAGCGCCATCGAAAGCGGCCTCAAGGAGCTGACCGGGGTGGAGAGTGTCGAGGTGACCATCGAGGGCGGTCAGGTCACGGTCTCCGGTGAATCGCTCTCCCGAGAGGCTATCAGCGACAAACTCAAACAGCTCGGCTACCCCGAGGTATAGGCGGAACATGCCACGCAGCATCGACCAGCAACGGGTTCGGCAGCTCGGCCAGGCAGTACTTGAGACCGAGGCACAGGCGATCCTGGCGCTGAAACCGCGTATCGATGAGGCCTTTATCCAGGCTTGCGGGTACATGCTCCACTGTGAAGGACGCATTGTGGTCAGCGGTATGGGCAAGTCCGGTCACATCGGCGACAAAATCGCCGCCACCCTGGCCAGTACCGGCACCCCGGCCTTTTTTGTCCATCCCGGTGAGGCCAGCCACGGCGATCTGGGCATGATTACGCCCAAGGATGTGGTGCTGGCACTGTCCAATTCCGGTGAGACCGAAGAGCTGCTGACGATCCTGCCGATCATCAAACGCCTGAACGTACCGCTCATCACCCTCACCGGCAATCCCGACTCGCGCCTGGCGCGAGCAGCGGATGCCAACATCGATGTCAGCGTGGAAAAAGAGGCCTGTCCGTTGGGGCTGGCCCCGACCGCCAGCACCACCGCCGCGCTGGCGATGGGCGATGCCCTGGCGGTGGCGCTGCTTGAATCACGCGGTTTTACCGAGGAGGATTTTGCCCGCTCCCATCCCGCCGGCAGCCTCGGACGGCGCCTGCTGCTGCGCATTGAGGACCTGATGCACAGCGGCGACAGCGTGCCGATGGTGGAGGCCACGGCCAGCCTGAGTGAGGCGCTGCTGGAGATGAGTCGCAAGGGGCTGGGCATGACCACCGTGGTCGAACAGGGCAACCGG
>JAPHTQ010000036.1 GCA_026196275.1 Gammaproteobacteria bacterium | reverse complement strand
CCATACCCTGGAGCAGGCGCTGGAGTTTATCGACGACGATGAGCTGGTGGAGGTCACCCCCAATCACATCCGTTTGCGCAAGAAGCTGCTGGTGGAGCACGAGCGCAAGAAGGCCTCGCGCAGCAAGGAGTAGCAGGGACGCTGCTTGTGCCTCTAACCGGCCCCTTTTCGATGGGAACTTTACGCTATTCTGTTTGCCAAAACTGTGACTGCCGTGGTCTGCAGGAAACGGTTTTGGCAGCTAAACTTGCTACTTAGACAAGAACATCATTTTCCATGGAGGCTATAGGGATGAAAAAAGTTTTGTTACTGCCGCTGTTCGCGGCGCTGGCTGTGAGTGGTTGTGCTTCCACGGGCGAAAGCGGTGACAGCAGCGGTACCGCGACCGGCGCCATTGTCGGCGGTATTATCGGCGGTATTCTTGCACACAATACGGGCAGCAGTTCGCGGACAAAAACCGCCGTCGGTATGGCTGCCGGCGCGGCTGTGGGCGGGGCAATCGGTCACTCCATGGACGAGAAGGAGCGCAAGATCCGCGCGATCGCCGGTGAGCGTGATGCCAAGGCCATGGAGGTGGAGCGCCTGCGCGAGGATCTGCTGCGGGTCAGCGTCTCCTCCGAGGCCTCTTTCGACTTTGATCGTGCCGAGATCCGACCCGAATTCAAGCCGACGCTGGACAAGGTATCCAGGGTGCTGCGGGACGATCCCGGGGTGCGCATTACCATCATCGGTTTTACCGACAGTATCGGCAGCGAGGCGTATAATCTGGGACTTTCCCAGCGTCGGGCCGACGCCACGGCCGCCTACCTGATCGGCCAGGGTGTTCCGGCCAGCCAGATCGCCACCGAGGGGCTGGGTGAGGCCGAGCCGCGAGCCAGTAATGCTACCGAGGCGGGACGGGCGCAAAACCGCCGGGTGGAGATCTACCTGCAGCAGACCTGATTGCCCCCGTACCGGGAGAGAGGCCGTGGTACCGTCCGGGTGCCGCGGCTTTTTTTTGCCCGCACGGCCTTGGCGGGAATGGTGGCGGGGCACTAAGATGGGGCCAATTGAACCAATTCCCTGCGAGTGAGAGCCGATGCATAATCTCTACCCCGAAATTCAGCCCTATGTCAGCCACACCGTCGCGGTAGAGCCGCCGCACAAGCTCCACGTCGAAGAGTGCGGCAATCCGAAGGGTATTCCGGTGCTGTTCGTCCACGGTGGACCCGGAGCGGGTTGTGAGGACTATCACCGCCGCTTCTTCGACCCTGAGCGCTATCGGATCATCCTTTTTGATCAGCGCGGCTGCGGGCGCTCCGCGCCCCATGCCGAACTGGAGGGCAACACCACCCAGGCACTGGTGGCGGATATGGAGCAGATCCGCGAACACCTTGGCGTCGACAGCTGGTTGCTGTTCGGTGGTTCGTGGGGCTCGACCCTGAGTCTGGTCTATGCCGAAACCCATCCCGAGAGGGTGCTGGGTCTGGTGTTGCGCGGCATCTTCCTGTGCCGACCACAGGAGATCCAGTGGTTCTATCAGCAGGGTGCCAGCCACCTGTTTCCGGATTACTGGCAGGATTATCTGGCGCCGATCCCCGAGGCGGAGCGGGGAGACATGGTAAGCGCCTACTACCGCCGTCTGGACGGTGATAACGAGATGGAGCAAATGGTGGCGGCCAAGGCGTGGTCGTTGTGGGAGGGGCGTACCTCAACCCTGCGGCCCAGTGAGGCGGTGGTGGAGCACTTCGCTAACCCCTATACGGCGCTCTCGCTGGCGCGCATCGAGTGCCACTACTTTATGCATGACAGCTTTCTCGAACCGGATCAGATATTGCGTGATGCCGGCAGGCTGTCGACTATTCCCGGCGTGATCGTGCATGGTCGCTACGATGTGGTCTGTCCGCTGGAGAATGCCTGGCAACTGCATCAGCGCTGGCCCGATGCCGAACTGAAGGTGATAGCCGACGCCGGCCACTCCGCTTCCGAGCCCGGCACCATCAATGCGCTCATTCAGGCGACTGACGACTTTGCCGAGCGCCTGGCATGATCGGGCTGCTGCAGCGGGTCAGTGAGGCCAGTGTCACGGTTGCCGGAGAGAGGGTCGGCACGATAGAGCGCGGTCTGCTGGTACTGGTAGGCGTAGAACGGGGGGATAGCGAGACCACTGCAGATCGATTATTGGAACGGCTGCTTCGCTACCGCGTCTTTCCCGACGCCGAGGAGAAGATGAACCTTTCTCTGGCCGACATCGGTGGCGGCCTGCTGCTGGTGCCGCAGTTTACCCTGCCGGCCGACACCCGCAAGGGCAACCGGCCGAGTTTTACCCCCGCGGCTGCCCCGGACGAAGGTCAGCGACTGTTTACTTACCTGTTGCAGCAGGCGCAGGCGGCACATGAGCCGGTGGCGGCAGGGCGCTTCGGTGCCGATATGCAGGTCTCCCTGGTGAACGACGGCCCGGTAACCTTCTGGCTGCAGGTGCCTCCGGGAAGCGTTTGACCAAGGTTGGCCGGGCTGGACCTGGCATGGTCATAGTGATAATTTCTTCAGGTTCTGCCTACTTTATACCGGGATCCCCGCATTATGAGATTCAATGTCAGTGAAGAGGAGATCAAGAAGGCCAAATGGCCGCACGATCTGTTCCTGATCAACCTGATCTTCAACCATATTCTGATGTTTGCCGCCTTTCTCTCTGCCAGCTCGCTGTGGCAGTGGGTGATCCTGGTGCCGATCGCCTCACTGTTGATCCTCACCTATACCCTGTGGCGTGCGCGCAGATCGGTTGCGGTGGATAGCTGGTATGTGATGTGTCACTGGCAGATCTGTCGCAGGCGGAGCAAGCTGTTTATCGGCATGATTCTATTGATGCTGGTGGCGATGGCGACGGTGTTACTGGTCTCCGGCGGCGAGCCGGGACCGCAGCAGATTGCGCTGGCCGGTGCTGCAGTCTTGCCCACCATGGTCATGGTGCTGGTGCTGATCATCCTTGAAACCGAATCACTGGATGACGCACGCAAGGGGCGGGTGCCGGATAATGTGGCAGAGCGCTTTCCGCAGGGGCGTTATGCTTCCTCAGAAGATTGAACAAGCTGACAGCCGTACATTTTTTTCCGACCGGCCTTGTTGCCGGTCGTCTCGTTTCAGGAGAGGCTGATGGGCCGACATATTTTTCTCAGTGTGCTGGGTTTCAGCATAGTTGCCGTGGTTATCGGTGTCTTTATCCTGCCCGGCAAGGCGCCGCGGGAGGTTCGCCTTCCCTGGCAGATCACGGTAACGGAGCAGGGGGGCCTGCAGGTGCTGGGGGTCGAACTTGGACGCACCACTCTGGGTGAGGCGGAGGTGCTATTCAGGGAACCGGCCGAGGTCAGCCTGTTTGTGCAGACGGATGAGAGTCGCGTGGTCGAGGCCTATTTCGACGGTGTCGATATCAGCGGGATACGGGCGAAGATCATTGTGGTGATGGCTCTCACCGAGGAGCAGAAGGCAGCGATGTATGAGGCCGGGATCCGGGTGGCAAATATGGGCGGTGGCCGTCGCAAGGTGACTCTGGCGGATGATGACCTGATGCGCCTGAAGCGGATGCCTATCGGCAGTATGACCTATATCCCGCGGGCCAACCTCGATGAGCAGCTGGTCAAACAACGTTTCGGCGAACCGGCTGAACGGATCGCCGAGCCGCAGGGCAAGACGGTTCACTGGCTCTATCCGGAAAAGGGGCTGGATATCGCCCTGAACCCGGAACAGAACGAGGTGCTGCAGTATGTGCGCCCGGAGCAGTTTGAGAGTATCCGCGGGCCGTTGAAACAGGAGGCGGCGGCGGGAAAAGAGCCTTTGTCTGAGCCGCAGGAGTGACGGTCCTGGTTACGGGTGTTGAAAGCGGGGAAAGCCAGCGACGCTTTTGCGACTGTCCCGGTCGCTGCCGCCGTCGGCAGGTGGATCAGTCGTCGGTGTCGGGGAAGTTCTTGCCGACCTGGACCTTGCGTCCACCCTTACTCTGCGGCAGCTTCTCTTCATCCTCATCGAGCAGGATGCGCTGACCATCCCCCTCCAGATCATCGTACTGGCCTTTCTTCACCGCCCAGATGAGGATACCGACGAAGATCAGGCCGAGGACTATCATGCCGGGGATAAGCTTGTAGATGACTTCCATGGGATGTCTCGTATCGTGTGGAACGGTGGTGTTGTGTATGGACTCAGTAAGACCGTTGGAAACAGCGCGGGTTCAAAGTATCAGGTAAAAGCTCAAGGGTTAAAAGTTGTTACCCGAATGGCTGAGGCAGAAACTGGCTTCCATCTTCCACTTTTCACTTTTCACCTTTCTTGAACAGGGTACGAATTCGGGCTGCATTACCAATCACCAGCAGCGAGCTGATCGGCATGGCGATAGCCGCCACCAGCGGGGTGATGTAGGCCATCATCGCCAAGGGCACCATAATGACATTGTAGACCAGGGATATGCCGATGTTCTGGTGGATGGTGCGCAAGGTGCGGCGTGACAGGGCGGTCGCCATGCGGACCTTGTCCAGTTCGTCGCTCATCAGCACGATATCGGCACTTTCTACCGATACCTCGGTACCTGAGCCCACGGCTATGCCCACCTCGGCGCGGATCAGCGCCGGGGCATCGTTGACCCCGTCGCCCACCATGGCCACCCGGTCACCCTGTTGCTGGAGCTCGCGGATCACCCGATCCTTGTCCTGGGGCAACACCTCGGCAATCACCGCCATGCCACCGAGCTGCTCTGCAACGGCCTCGGCCACGCGTCTGCGATCGCCGCTGAGCAGCGTCATGCGGATACCGTCGCGGCGCAGATTGTTGACCAGCTCAAGGGCGTCAGGGCGAATCTCATCGGCGATCGCCAGCAGGCCGGCGTAGCATCCGTCAATCGCCACATGAACGCAGCTGAAGGCCTGTGACTCAAGTTCCTCGGCACGCTGTTTGAGCGCGGCGGTGTCGGCCACGTTATTCTGCCTGAGCCACTCCAGGGTGCCGATGATCACGCTGGTGTCACCGACGAAGGCCTTGACCCCGTGCCCCGGCAGCCCTTCGAACTGTTCGGGTGCGCTGCCCTGCACGTTTAAACGCTGCTCATCCGCGGCGTCGACGATAGCGCGGGCAATGCTGTGTTCGGCGTACCGCTCGACCACGGCGGCCTGACGCAGCAACTCCTGTTCACTTACGTCCCCAACTGGCACTACATGTTGCAGCCGCATTTTGCCGGTGGTGAGCGTGCCGGTTTTGTCGAAGACAATGTGGTTGATCTGTGACAGGGTCTCGAGCACCGCACCGTTCTTCACCAAAATGCCGTGACGGGCCCCCTGTCCTGAGGCGACGGCAATGGACATGGGCGTGGCCAGGCCAAAGGCGCAGGGGCAGGTGATGATCAGTACCGAAGTGGCGGCCATCAGCGCCAGTTCGAAGTCGGTGCCGACCCACCAGGCGAAGGTGATACTGGCGAGCAGCAGGGTGATCAGGACAAACCAGGGGACGATACGGTCTGCCATGCACTGGATCGGCGCCTTGGAGGCCTGTGCCTCCTCGACCAGTGCGATGATCTTGCCCAGCGAGGTATGCTGCAGGGTGCCGGTGACCTGCACGGTCAGGGCGCTGCTGATATTCAGCGTGCCGGCAGAGACCGTAGCCTCCCGTCCCTTGCTGACGGGTACGGACTCACCGCTGAGCATGCTCTCGTCGACGCTGCTGTTGCCTTCAACCACGATGCCGTCGACCGGGATCTTGTTACCGGCCTTCACCAGCACCCGCTGTCCCGCCTTGACACTGCGGATCGGGGTGACCTTCTCCTCACCGTTGACCAGCACGTTGGCAACCCGTGGCTGCAGATCCATCAGTCGCTGGCTGGCAGCCACCGCATGACGTCTCGACATCGCCTCCAGATAGCGCCCGACCAGGATCACGAACATGAAATTGACCACGGTGTCGAAATAGACCTCGCCCATGGCCGTATCGCTGACGGTAACGTAGAGCGAGTAGAGATAGGTCGTGCTGGCACCGATGGCGATCGGCAGGTCCATGGTCAGGTGCCAGTTGCGCAAACCGGTCCAGGCGCCCCTGAAAAAGGGCCAGCCGGAATAGAGCAGGGTTGGTGTGGCCAGCGCAAAGCCGAGCCACTGGAACAGGCCGAGAAATTTTCCGTCATCGGCAGTGTCGGCGCCGGTATAGAGTGCGATGGAGATCCACATCAGGTTCATCATCGCAAAACCGGCAAAGGCCATGCGAAACAGCAGGGCCATATTCTGCTTTTTGATGGTGCCCTCGGCCGCCTCGGGATCAAACGGCACGGCTGCATAGCCGATCTCGCCGAGGCGCTTGATGATGCCGGAGAGCTTGATGCGGTGATTGTCCCAACGTATCAGCAGGCGCTTGCCGGAGAGATTGACCTGGGCGCGTAGCACGCCGGGAGTGTTGTTAAGAGTACGTTCGATCAGCCAGACACAGGCCGCGCAGTGGATGCCTTCGACCAGCAGGTGGATCTCGCGCTCCTCTCCCAGCTCCCGGATGAACTCCCCCTGGACCTCATCCAGATCATAGAGGCCGAGATCCCGGGGTGGTTCGGGAGGGGGAGCGAGCGGTGTGCCATCGGGGGTACGCTGGTAGAAGCCCTCAAGCCCGGCATCATAAATGGCAAGGCTGACTGAGCGGCATCCGATACAGCAGAATTTGCGCGGTGCACCCCCTACCTCCTCGATAAATTGCTGATCAGGGGGAGGTAGCGGTAAGCCGCAATGGAAGCAGCCGTTGTCTGCGGCCTGCACAGCACGATCCACTAGGGTACAACAACATTAATACGGCGGGCGATCTCCAGCTCATCATTATTCCGCTGTACCGCGACCTTGAGGTCCCAGATCCCCTTCAACGGCAGAACAAACCGGCTTTGGTAAACGCCGTTGGTGACCAACTCCATCTTACTGGTGAGATCGGCGGAAGCATCCGATGGGCGATAGGCGTGCAGGGTCACTGTCGCGTCACGCAGCGGCATACCGACCTTGTCGGTGATGTTCACGCTATAGTTGGCCTCCCGGCCGGCGACCACGGTTTCCGGGTTCTGCAGGCGGATATCCCATCCCAGACGGTTGCGCGCCTCCAGCTTTGTCTGGAAGTTTTTCTCTACCTCACGCCCTTTTTCGTAATATCCCTCCTCGACCAGCCCCGGGTTGGTTTTGAAGGCAGTGAGAATGAACGCAATATTTACCACTACAACGGTGACCAGCAAACCCAGCCAGCCCAATACCCAGGGATTGCGCATGGCGGCACGGTTATTCTGTGAAATAAACATCTTGCTACCTTTGTGTGTGACATTCAATGCCAATGCCTCTTCGTCCCGCGACCTACTGGCGCCGGGGGCTGAAGAAGGCCCCTTCGTAACGGACGACATCCTTCGGATCGTTCACATTACTGACCACGAAGGTCAGTGGGGTGCGCGACTGCAGCAGATTTTGGCGTGGCACCTTGATGTATACAATGTGTGACCGCAGTTTACCTGAATCGACGTCCAAAGGCTCGTCTGCGCCGATCAGTTCCAGCCCCTCTGGCCCCTCGGCGGTGAGCCATACCCTGATTTGCTTGTCCTGTTTGTTGAGGATCTTGATGTCGAAACGGTTCTGAATGGAGCCGTCGCTGAGCTGCACGAAAAGCGGTGAACGTTCGTGGATTACCTTGAGCTCCATCGACCCCAGATGGGTCAGGCCGTAGAGGATGCCTGCGGCGGCAATCACCATGATGCTGAGGTAGACCAGCGGCCTGGCGCGCTTCCAGAACGGCTTGGTCGGATGGCCCTCGATCTCATCCAGCGAGGCATAGCGAATCAGTCCGTGAGGCTTGCCAATCTTGTCCATTACCGCGTCACAGGCATCGAGGCACAGGGAACAGGTAATACACCCCTCCTGCTGACCGTCGCGGATGTCGATACCGGTGGGGCAGACAGCGACGCATTGGTGACAGTCGATGCAGTCACCGTTACCGGCTTCGGTCTCGCCCTTTTTCAGCTTGCCGCGCGGCTCACCACGGTTGAAATCGTAGGTCGGCAGAATGGTCTCGCGGTCATACATCACCCCCTGGATACGGGCATAGGGGCAGAGCCAGAAACAGACCTGCTCACGCATGAAGCCCGCGAGGATAAAGGTACCGGCAGTGAACAGACCAAGGACTATCCAGGCGACGGATGAAGCGGAGAGGGTCAGGTAGCTCTGCCACAGCTCGTAGGCATCGGTAAACCAGGCGGCAAAGCTGATGCCGGTGAGCATGGAGATAATCAGCCAGAAGAAGTACTTGGTGGCGCGCAGGCGCAACTTGTGGGCATCGAGTGGTGCATCCTTCAGTTTGCGACGCTTGCTCGGGTTGCCCTCTATCTTCTCCTCAATCAGGGTAAAGATGTCGGTCCAGACGGTCTGGAAGCAGAAGTAGCCGCAAAATACCCGTCCGGCTATAGAGGTGACCACCGCCAGCAGGATGGCGAAGAACAGCAGGGTCAGTGAGAGCAGCCAGACATCCTGTGGCAGGATAGTGATGTCGAAAATATGAAACTGCCGTGCCGGGATATCCAGCAGCACTGCCTGGCGATCCCCCCAGCGCAGGTAGGGACCGAGGAAGAAGATGAGCCAGGTCGACATGGTGAACCACTTGATGGTGCGGTACTTGCCTGGAATGCGTTTGGCAAATACCGTACCGGCGTCGACATTGACGTGCCAGACACCCTCTTCGGCGTACAGCTCATCGGCGTGTTTCTGTTGGGAGTCAGCGGTATCGCTCACATCTACCTCCTGACCTGTTACCGTGGACACGATCCAGGTCTTTGCAAGATGGGACAAATAGATTGGTGAAAGGAGCTGACCCTTTCATCAAGCCACTTGCGTAACGTGCCTGCTTGTATGTTGGTGTTGGGAGCGAAATATTAACGATATTAGCATAAACTAATAAATAAAGGGGGGATAGAGTCTCCCCCCTACACGCCATTTCGATAGTGGCATTATCCCGCCGGGATGCGGGATTCTAGTCCTTAGAGTTGGTCTTGTTGATCAACTTCATGATACGGATCCCAAGTACGACCAGTACGACAACGGAGCCAACTACGGCCAGGATTGAGCCAATTGCTACTGCATCCATCGTTACATCCCCTCTAGCTTTGGGCTACATGCCAGTGACATGCAGCCCATCTTTCAATTGTTGAGGTACAACCTCCGCTACAGGATTACTGGCCACCACCGAGTTTGTGGACATAGACGGCCAGTTTCTTGATATCGGTATCGTTCAGCTTGGTACCACCGAACTTCGGCATTTCAGCTGGGCGGGTCTGCGGATCCTGAGGGTCGTTGACACCATGAACGATGGTGTATTTGATGCTTTCACGCTGGTCCTTGGCAGCAAAACGCCAGATGCTGTCTGTCAGGTCGGGGGCACCCAGCATCGGGTTGCCGGTACCCTCCATGCCGTGACAGGCGAAGCAGCCCTTCTGCTGGAACAGCGGAGTGCTGGAGGGGTTGCCGGCGGCTACAGCATCGGCCAGCTCGTTCGCCTCGGTATCGCTCAGTTGATTGCCGTGGGCCGGCATCATGCCGTTGCGACCGTTGATAATGGACTCCTCGATTTTGTCGATGGAGCCACCGAATAGCCAGTCATCATCGGCCAGTACCGGGAAACCGGGGTTGCCCTGACCACCGGTACCGTGGCAGGCGGCGCAGTTGTCACCGAACAGTACCTTGGCGGAACGAACCACATAGTTGGACAGCTCGTCATCGGCCAGGATGGCCGCAGCGGACTTGCCCGGCAGCTGATCCTCGTACTTGGCACGCTTGGCCTCGATGGCCTGCAGGTCCTCCTTGTACTCCTTGATCGAGGTCCAGCCGGTCATCCCCTTGGTATGGGTGTTAACCATCGGCCACATCGGATAGATCAGGCCGTAGGCCAGGACCAGGATCCAGCTGACGTGGAAGCCCAGCATCCACCACTTGGGCGGCTGGTTGGTCAACTCGCGCAGGCTCTCATCCCAGACGTGCCCAGTATCCGGAGCATCATACGGATTGCTTTTATCACTCATTTTCTCTTCTCCGTTTCGATAGTGTCATCGTCACTCTCATCCTCGAAAGGGAGGTGACGCTGAGACTCGAGTTTCTCTTTGTTCTTCGGATTGAAGACGAATACATAGGCCCAGATCATCAGGAAAAAGATGCCGACGGTAACGATCAGGCCTATCCAGTCGGGTAGCGTCATCGCTGCCCAATCGGTGCGGAAGTATTCCTTCAGACTTTCCATTACTGGCGGTAGTCCTTATCTTCGAACTTGACCATGGTGCCCAGTACCTGCAGGTAGGCAACGACAGCATCCAATTCGCTCCTGCCCTGAACTTCAGCAGCAGCAGCGGCAATGTCATCCCGGGTGTAGGGTGTACCCAGGGTGCGCATGGCACTCATCGCCTTGGTGATATGACCACCATCGACCATGTTTTCGGCCAACCACGGATAGTTGGGCATGACCGACTCGGGCACTACCGAGCGCGGCGCGAGCAGGTGACGGCGCTGCCAGTCATCCGAGTACTTGGCGCCGACACGGGCCAGGTCCGGGCCGGTACGCTTGGAACCCCACTGGAAGGGGTGGTCGTACATCGACTCGGTTGCCAGGCTGTAGTGGCCGTAGCGCTCTTTCTCATCACGGAAGGGGCGGATCATCTGCGAGTGACAGGTGTAGCAACCCTCGCGGACGTAGATGTCGCGACCAGCCAGTTCCAGCGCCGTGTAGGGACGGACGCCATCGCCAGGTTTCCAGTCGGCCAGGGTCGTGCCGGCTTCACGCTGCCAGACGATCTCGGGGTGCTGGTTGTGCTCCATGGTCTCATCCAGGTAGAACAGCGGAACGATCTCCACTATGCCGGGGATAGCAACCACAATCATGAGCATGAATACCATCAGGAAGACGTTGCGTTCCGTCTTGTCCTGAAACTTTGTTGAATGGATTTGATCAGCCATTGTCTTTTGTCCTCCTTATCCGGCTTAGGCGTTGGCGGTAGCGACAGAGGCGCTACGCTGGCCGACGGCCTGGCGGATGGTCATGACCACGTTGTAGAGCATGATTGCGCCACCGGTCCAGTAGATCATGCCGCCGATAGCACGCATGGCGTAGTAGGGGTGCATCGCTGCAACGGACTCGGCGAAGGTGTAGGTCAGGGTGCCGAACTCGTCGTAGTCGCGCCACATCAGGCCCTGCATGATACCGGAGACCCACATGGCGGTGATGTAGACCACGGCACCGATAGTGGCCAGCCAGAAGTGCAGGTTTACCAGCTTGGCAGAGTACATCTTGGTGTCCCACAGCTTCTCCACCATGTGGTAGAGCGCACCGGCGGCCACCATCGCCACCCAGCCCAGGGCACCGGAGTGTACGTGACCAACGGTCCAGTCGGTGTAGTGGGACAGGGCGTTAACGGTCTTGGAGGACATGACCGGACCTTCGAAAGTGGACATGGCGTAGAAGGCCAGGGACATGATGAGGAAGCGCAGGATGTAGTCATCACGCAGCTTATCCCAGGCGCCGGAGAGGGTCATCATACCGTTGATGGCACCACCCCAGGAGGGGATGATCATCGCCAGCGAGACGGCGGCACCCAGAGAACCGGTCCAGTCAGGCAGGGCGGTGTACTGCAGGTGGTGCGCACCCAGCCAGACATAGCCGAACATCAGCGCCCAGAAGTGGATGACCGACAGACGGTAGGAGAAGACCGGACGGTTGGCCTGTTTCGGTACGAAGTAGTACATGATGCCGAGGAAGCCGGCGGTGAGGTAGAAGCCGACCGCGTTGTGACCCCACCACCACTGGATCATGGCGTCCTGCACCCCGGAGAAGACCGAGTAGGATTTCCACATGCTGACCGGAATGGCCAGGGAGTTGACCACGTGCAGATAGGTGATCATCACCATCATGCCCATGAAGAACCAGTTGGAGACGTAGATGTGGCTGGTTTTGCGCTTGGCGACGGTCATCACGAAGTTAATGGAATAGGCCAGCCATACCACGGCGATCAGGATATCCAGCGGCCACTCCAGTTCGGCGTACTCCTTGCCGCCGGTCAGCCCCAGCGGCAGGGTGATGACGGCAGCGACGATGATGATGTTCCAGCCCCAAAAGGTGAACCAGGCCATCTTGTCGCTCCACAGTCGCACGCCACAGGTGCGCTGCACGGAGTAGAAAGCAGTAGCCATCAGGGTACAGCCGCCGAAGGCGAAGATCACGGCATTGGTATGCAGCGGACGCAGGCGGCCAAAGGAAAGTTCGGCCATATTGAAGTTAAGGAATGGCCAGGCCAGTTCCGATGCCACGTAGACACCCACCAGGGTACCCACGACCAGGTAGACGACGGCCATGATGGTAAACCACCGCACGACGTCGAAATTGTATTTTTCTACTGGTGTCGTTGCCACGAGTAGTCTCCTATTGTTGTTACACAGTTGTTATGCCGAACACGGATGCCCATGGGCTACCACCCAAAGAGGATCTGCAGGTAGCTGAGTAGAGGTATCAAACCCCCGTTTCACTGGTTGTACTGATACGTATGGTCGGTTAGCTGCCTCCCCTCAGTTCGTTCTGCCTGGTTACCTGCCGGCATGCACCCGGGATGCATACCCTACCGAAAACTATAGACCTATTTTAGATGGGGGGATTGGTGGTGATTCGGCGCGAAGGCGCCGTCTCGATTTGTGCCAAATTTGCGGGAGAGGCGGTTTTCAAGAAGAAATCTGAGGATTCTTCCTTAAACCTTTAAAAAACCTGGATATTTACTCGCCGATTCCCGCGTGCTGCGGAGGAAAACCCCCAAGTTTTCGTCACAGCAGGATGAATGGTAAGCGAAGGGACGATACCAGAACATTGATATTTGTCAATTAAACGGCATTTGCCACAGATTTTCCAAAAACCGTGTTATTTCACCATCAGCCACCGTTAGATGTTGTCAGTATCGGTACGGCCATTCGGCGTATGGGCCACGGCACGCAGACGGGGCAGGTCGGTAATACAGACATGTTTGCGTTGGACGTTGAGCAAACCCTCGTCCTGGAAGCGGGTGAACAGGCGGCTGACGGTCTCCACCGCCAACCCCAGATAGTTGCCGATGTCGTTGCGCGACATACTCAGATAAAAATCGGTGGGGGAGAAACCACGCTGCTGGTAGCGGCTGGAGAGACTTAACAGCAGTGCGGCGAGGCGCTCCTCGGCACTCTTCTTGGCCAGCAGCATCAACAGTGACTGATCGTGCAGGATCTCCTTGCTCATGATCCTCAGCAGCTGATGCTGCAGGCCAGGCAGGCGAGCACTAAGCTCCTCCAGTCGGTCGAAAGGGATCTCGCAGACACTGGTAGTTTCCAGCGCCTTGGCAGCACAGGGGTGGTGTTGCAGGTTGATCGCATCCAGCCCCAGCAATTCACCGGGGAGGTGGAAGCCGGTGACCTGTTCGTGGCCATCCTCGGTGGGGGCATAGGTCTTGATCGAGCCTGAACGCACGGCGTAGATGGCCTGAAACGTGTCGCCGACCTGAAACAGGTGTTCGCCGCGCTTGACCGGACGGCGGCGCTTGATGATGTTGTCCAGCTCTTCCAGTTCGCGGGCATCGATCCCGACCGGCAGACAGAGCTGGAAGAGGTTGCAATCCTTGCAGGCGACCTTGATCTGGTCGAGTTTGACGGCAGTACTGCTTGCGGCGTGCATCATAGCAGCCCACTCCGGGAGGCAGTCGAAATATCAGGAAATCCTCTTATATTTCTTCGGGCTATGCAATACGCCCGGTTTTTTTGTCCTGTGGCAGGCCGTCTTATTTAAACGCCCCACGGTTAGGAGTATGCTATAGGGCTTGGAACCCTGCAATGACTGTTGATGAGGAACCCCCCATGGCTGAGCGAAAGGCCACGGTAAAACGCGATACTCTGGAAACTCAGATTGAGATCAGTATTGATCTTGATGGCAGCGGCAAAGGCCGCTTTGACACCGGCGTGCCTTTTCTGGAGCACATGCTGGATCAGGTGGCGCGCCACGGCTTGGTGGATATTGAGGTCAACGCCAGGGGCGATCTACACATCGACGCCCACCACACGGTGGAGGATGTCGGCATCACCCTGGGGCAGGCCTTTGCTGCGGCGATAGGTGACAAAAAGGGTATCCGCCGCTACGGTCACGCCTACGTGCCGCTGGATGAGTCCCTGTCGCGGGTGGTGATCGACTTCTCCGGTCGTCCGGGCCTGCAGTACCATGTCGATTATCCGCGGGCACGTATCGGCGAGTTCGATGTGGACCTGCTGCAGGAGTTCTTTCAGGGCTTTGTCAATCATGCCCTGGTTACCCTGCATATTGATAATCTGCGCGGCAGTAATGCCCACCACATCGCCGAGACCATCTTCAAGGCCTTCGGTCGTGCGCTACGTGTGGCGCTGGAGCAGGATGAGAGGATGCAGGGTATGATGCCCTCAACCAAAGGCAGCCTCTAACCGGGATGTGAGCGTTCGCTCCTGCAAAATCGGCTAAACTCAGCAAACTTTTACCAGAAGAGACAGCTTCCATGAGCAGTGTGGCAGTAATCGACTACGGCATGGGCAATCTGCATTCCGTGGCCAAGGCCCTGGAGCATACCGGCCGAGTCGATGAGATCCGCGTAACCCACGATGCGGAGCAGATCCGTTCGGCTGACCGCGTGGTCCTGCCGGGCGTCGGTGCCATTCGTGACTGCATGGCCGAGATTCGTCGTCTCGGGCTGGATGAGGTGATTGCCGAGGTGGTGAAGAGCAAACCCTTTCTCGGGGTCTGTGTCGGCATGCAGGCACTGATGGATGTCAGTGAAGAGAACGGTGGCACCGAGTGTCTGGGTATCCTGCCGGGGCGGGTCAGTTACTTCGGTGATGAGCTGGTGGATGAGCAGAACGGCGCGCGACTGAAGGTGCCTCACATGGGCTGGAACCGGGTCCATCAGGAGATGGCGCACCCCTTGTGGCAAGGCATTGAGCAGGATGCGCGCTTCTATTTTGTTCACAGCTACTACGTGACCCCGGCGCAGCAGAGCTATCTGGCGGGCAGCACCCGTCATGGTGTCGCCATTGCCGCTGCACTGGCCCATGAGAATATCTTTGCCGTCCAGTTTCACCCGGAAAAGAGCCAGCATGACGGGCTGCAACTCTATGCCAACTTTCTGGGGTGGGACGGCACGGTTTAACGCTTTATCGGGACTGCCTGCGGCACGCCCCGGGCAGTAGCAGACAAGAAGACCGCCCGGCACGGTGGTTGACTGAAAGAGGATGTGAAAATGTTGTTGATCCCCGCCATTGATCTGAAGGACGGCAAGTGCGTGCGTCTTCGACAGGGGCGTATGGAAGATTCTACGGTCTTCTCCGACGACCCGGTGGCGATGGCCGCCAGGTGGGTCGAGGCCGGCGCACGGCGCCTGCACCTGGTCGACCTCAACGGCGCCTTCGAGGGCAAGCCGGTCAATGGCGAGGTAGTGCACGCCATCGCCGAGGCCTTCCCCGAGGTGCCGATCCAGATCGGCGGCGGGATCCGCGATGAAGAGACCGTGCAGAGCTACCTTGATGCGGGCGTAGAGTATGTGATCATCGGCACCAAGGCGGTCAGCGCGCCGCACTTTATTAACGATCTCTGTCTGGAGTTCCCCGGCCACATCATCGTTGGCCTCGATGCGAAGGAGGGCAAGGTGGCGATCGACGGTTGGTCCAAGCTTTCCCGGCACGATGTGATCGATATGGCCAAACATTTCGAGGAGGACGGGGTTAGCGCCATCGTCTATACCGATATCGGCCGTGACGGCATGATGACCGGGGTCAATGTGGAGGCCACGGTGAAGCTGGCCCAGGCGGTGAATATTCCGATTATCGCCTCCGGCGGCATCACCAACCTGGACGATATCCGCGCCCTCTGCGCGGCGACCGAAGAGGGGATCAGCGGCGCCATCACCGGCCGGGCGATCTACGAAGGCAGCCTCGATTTTGCCGAGGGCCAGAGGCTGGCTGACGAGTTGTGTCCTGAATAAACCCGCGGCAAGATTGAGCTGTAGGAGCCCACTCCGTGGGCGAACAATTCGCCGAGGGGACTCGGCTCCTACAATATAGAATCTTGCAACTTGAGACTTGAAACTATGGCATTAGCCAAACGTATCATCCCCTGCCTCGATGTCGACAACGGCCGCGTGGTCAAGGGCGTGCAGTTTGTCGATATTCGCGATGCCGGTGACCCGGTGGAGATCGCCAAACGCTATGACGAGCAGGGTGCGGATGAGATCACCTTCCTTGATATCACCGCCTCCTCCGATGAGCGCGAAACGATGGTCCACGTGGTCGAGCAGGTGGCTGGGCAGGTGTTTATCCCGCTGACCGTCGGCGGCGGCATCCGCAAGGTGGAGGATATCCGTCGCATGCTCAACGCCGGCGCCGACAAGGTAGCGATCAACACCGCCGCGGTATTCAGTCCGGAGTTCGTCAAGGAGGCGGCCGAGAAGTTCGGCTCGCAGTGTATCGTGGTCGCCATCGACGCCAAGCAGGTACGGGAGAATCCGCCCAAATGGGAGATTTTCACCCACGGCGGGCGCAAGCCCACCGGTATCGATGCGGTAGAGTGGGCCAAGCGCATGGTGGAGTATGGTGCCGGGGAGATCCTGCTCACCAGCATGGACCGCGACGGCACCAAGAACGGCTTCGATCTGGCGCTCACCCGCGCCGTGGCCGATGCGGTACATGTGCCGGTGATCGCCTCCGGCGGGGTCGGCAGCCTCGACCACCTGGCAGAGGGGGTGAGCGAAGGCCACGCCGAGGCGGTGCTCGCCGCCAGCATCTTCCACTTCGGTGAATACACCATCGAAGAGGCGAAAAAGTGCATGGCCGGACATGGGATCGAGGTTCGTCTGTAAATGAATTCACCGCAGAGGAACAAAGGACGCGAAGGTAACATGTGCTGCACAACTAGTGCGTTGCATTGGTTATAGGCAATTGGCTTATAGAGCCTGTTTTGTTTTTTCCTTTGCGCACTTTGCGTCTTTGCGGTGAGACAGGTTTTTTATGAACGCTAACTGGCTGGATGAGATAAAGTGGACCGAGGATGGACTGGTGCCGGTGATCGCCCAGGAGGCGGATTCGGGTGATGTGGTGATGTTCGCCTGGATGAGTCGCGAGTCGCTGGCACTGACGGCGGAGAAGGGCGAGGCGGTCTACTTCTCCCGTTCACGGGGCAAATTGTGGCACAAGGGCGAGGAGTCGGGTCATGTGCAGAAGGTGAAGTCCATCCGCGTCGACTGTGACAAGGATGTGGTGCTGCTCAGCATCGAACAGGTGGGCGGCATCGCCTGCCACACCGGGCGCCACAGCTGCTTTTACCATGAACTGCAGGGCGATGAGTGGGTGGCGGTCGAGCCGGTACTCAAGGACCCGAAACAGATCTACAAGTGACCGAGTGATGAGCGATACACTGCAAAAACTGGCCGAGGTGCTGGAGGCGCGCAAGGGCGCCGATCCGGACAGCTCCTATGTGGCCAAACTCTACAGCAAAGGGCTGGATGCTATCCTGAAAAAGGTAGGCGAAGAGGCCACCGAGACAGTGATGGCGGCAAAGGACGGCGAGGCGGAGAAGATCATCTACGAAGTCGCCGATCTGTGGTTCCACACCCTGGTGTTGCTCAAGCATCAGAACCTCGAACCGCAGCAGGTGCTGGATGAGCTGGAGCGTCGATTCGGCCTCTCCGGTCTCGAAGAAAAGGCGAGCAGGAAAGAGCAATGAGCGACTGTATCTTCTGCAAGATCCGTGACGGGGAGATCCCCTCGGACAAGGTCTACGAGGATGACAAGGTTTATGTCTTCCGCGACATCAATCCCAAGGCACAGGTGCACCTGCTGATGATCCCGCGCGAGCACATTGAAAGTCTGGAGGGGTTGACTGACGTGCATGATGCGCTGCTTGTGCATATGATGCACCTGCTGCCGCAGCTGGCTCGTGAGCAGGGTCTGGATACGGGATTTCGTACCATTATCAACACCGGCAAGGGGGGCGGCCAGGAGGTCTTCCACCTGCATATTCACCTTCTCGGCGGCAGCGGTTTGCCGGGATTTTAAACATACTGGAGTAATGCGACATGGGTATTAGCATTTGGCAACTTTTGATTGTTCTGGCTATCATCATCCTGCTGTTCGGCACCAAGAAGCTGAAGAATATCGGTGGCGACCTCGGTGGTGCGGTGAAGGGTTTCAAAAAAGCCGTTAGCGACGGCGAAGAAGAGAAGAACGCCAAGGCCAACCTGGAGAAGCAGGAGTCCGCAGAGGAGGGCAACGTTATCGAAGGCGAGGCCAGCAAAGAGGCTGACTCCAGTAAGGACAAGGACAAGGCCTGAGGCCTTGTTATTTTCTCACGCGTCCCTGCTGAAGCATACCGACCATGTTTGATATCGGATTCTGGGAACTGACCATCATCGGCGTGGTGGCACTGCTGGTGATTGGACCGGAGCGGCTGCCGAAAGTGGCGCGTACCGTCGGTCTCTGGGTCGGGCGTATGCGCGGCTTTGTTATGTCGGTGAAAGCCGATGTCGACAAGGAGTTACGTGCCGATGAGCTCAAGCGGATCATGGACGAGCAGGTGCGTAGCACCGGTCTGCACGAGATCGCGGAGGAGACCCGCGAGACCTTTGACGAGATCGCGGAGGAGACCCGCGAGAGCTTCGATGAGCTGAACAAGCCCGATTACCTGGTCAAGGCGATGTCGTCGGAGGAAGAGAAGAATAGGTCCGCTGACGCCACCGGGAACAAACCTGCAGTGCAACACTCCGCCAAAGAGAGCCCCCCCACCAAGGCGTCTGACACCGGCGGACCGACAACAAAAAATGACTGATAACTCCAAGCCATCCGTGGATACGCCGGAAGACGAACAGCCGTTGCTGACGCACCTGTTCGAGATGCGTGATCGGTTGCTGCGCGTCGTGCTGACCGTGCTGCTTCTCTTCGTTGGCGTGTTCTATTTCGCCAACGATCTTTACCACATCGTCGCCACACCGCTGATGGCACATCTACCCGATGGCGCCAGCATGATCTCCACCAAGCCGGCGGGCACCTTCTTTACGCCGATGAAGCTGGCGCTGGTACTCTCCATCTTCCTGGCGATGCCCTTCATCCTCTACCAGATGTGGGCCTTTGTGGCGCCGGGGCTCTATACCCATGAGCGCAAACTGATTATCCCGTTGCTTATCTCCAGCACTCTGCTGTTCTATGCCGGTATGGTGTTCGCGTACTATGTGGTTTTCCCGTTGATGTTCGGTTTCTTTGTCAACGTCGCTCCCGAAGGAGTGACGGTGATGACCGATATCAGCGAGTACCTCGATTTCGTGCTGAAGATTTTCTTCGCCTTCGGGGTCGCCTTTGAGGTACCCATTGCCACGATCCTGCTGGTCTGGACTGGCGCCACCACTCCCGAGAGTCTGGCAGGGAAACGTCCTTACATCGTCGTTGGTGCCTTTGTTATTGGCATGATGCTGACCCCGCCGGATATTATCTCCCAAACGCTGCTGGCGCTGCCCATGTGGGTATTGTTCGAGATTGGACTGATCGCCTCACGTTACTTCCTGCGTCTGAAAAAAGAGCGCCAGGAAGAGGAGGAGCTGGAGGATGAGCTGGATAGCGACGAGGAGATGGAAGCGGCGCTGGACCGCTATGAGGCCGAGGAGCACGGCGTACCTTCCTCCCCTGAGGACGATAACAACAAACCGTAGTCCTGTACCCCGGAAAACCTGTCAGGCAGGTTGATTGACTATGCTTGAGGCATGAGACGACTCCTGCCACTGTTGCTCGGACTGGTTGCACTGCCGCTGGTAGCAGCCTCCCCGCTTGCCGATCATCCCTCGCCCTATTTGGCGCTGCACGCCGATGATCCGGTGCAGTGGCAACTCTGGGATAAAGCGTTGCTGGCGCAGGCACAGCGCGAGGACAAACTGATCTTTGTCTCCAGCGGTTACTTCGCTTGCCACTGGTGCCACGTGATGCAGCGTGAGAGCTACCAGAACGACGAGATAGCCGCCCTGCTCAACCGTCACTTTCTGTCGGTGAAGATTGACCGTGAGCTGCGCCCCGATATCGATGCCCGACTGTTTGAGTTTGTCGAGCAGGAGCTGGGTGTCGCCGGTTGGCCGCTGAATGTCTTTCTCTCCCCTTACGGTGAGCCGATCTCGGGGCTGGTCTATCAGCCTCCGCAGCTCTTTGCGCGGACTCTCCGTCGCGTAGTGGAGCAGTGGCAGGAAAAGGGTGACAAGCCGGGCACCGAAGAGCCGGGTACGGGAGTGTCAACAGCGCAGGCATCGCAGCTGGTGAGTGAGCCTGGCGTGCTGCGCGATCAACTCGAACAGGCGCTGCTGGCGGCACTGGAGCAGCAGGGTGATTTTTTCTCCGGTGGTTTTGGCGAAGGCGGCAAGTTTCCCCGGGTGCCGTTGCTCACCCTGATGCTGGAGCATTACCGTGACCATCCTGTGGCCGAGGGGCTGTTACGCCTGACCCTGGAGCAGATGCACACGCAGGGGCTGCGCGATCACCTTGGTGGCGGTTTCTTCCGCTATACCGTCGACCCGCAGTGGCGCGAGCCCCACTTCGAGAAGATGCTCTACGATAATGCCCAGCTTGCCTGGCTCTACCTGCGCGCAGCGCAGCTGCTGGACGAGCCGGCTTATCGGCGGGTGGGCGAGCAGACCCTCGACTTTATGCTGCGCGACATGTGGCATCCACGGGGCGGCCTGAGCGGCAGCATCTCGGCGCTGGATGGTGAGGGGCGTGATGGTGGTTACTACCTGTGGACGAGGGAGGCGTTGACCGGCTTGCTGAGCGAGGAGGAGCTGGCGCTGCTGCGTGACGTTTGGGAGATGGAGGGTGCGCCGGTGTTTGAGCATGGCTATCTGCCGCGGGCCTCGACACAGGATGATGAGCGCCTGCGTGCGGTACATCAACGCCTGCTGCGTGAGCGCCAGCAGCGTCGTGCCCCGCTGGACAGCAAGCGCCTGGCGGGCTGGAACGCACTGGCTCTGCGCGCGTTGAGCCTCGGAGCGGAAAAGGCGCGACGTTACCGCGTTGCAGGTGCTGCCATTGACCGCTATCTGAAGAGCCTCTGGGATGGTGAGCAGTTGTGGATGATGCGCGACGACGGCGGTGCACTGCGCCAGCACGCCACCCTGGAAGATTATGCCCTGGTGGCAGGCGGCCTCTACGCCTGGCACCGGGCCAGTGGTGATAGTGCCAGCCGTGAACTGGCTGCGACCCTGCTAAAGGCTGCGGCCAGCGAGTTTTATCGCACTGGCCGCTGGCGCCTCGGCAGCGGAGGGGAGACCGGCTTGCTCGAGCGGCACTATGCGGTGCGACCTGCCGGCGCACTCCCCTCTCCGGTGGCCGAACTGCTCAAGCTGCAGCGGTCGCTCGGGCTGGCGCTTCTGCCGGAGGAGCAGCTGCTGCATGCCGCTCCCGGAGAACTGCTTGCCAGCCCGCTCGACTACCCCGGCTATCTGGCGCTGCTGGTGGGCTGGCCGTGAGGAGCGGAGCTAATCATCACGCAGGGCGCGAATTTACGCAATATCCTCGGTAGTATGACCATATGAGTATGACGCACTCCCTGTTACGCACCTTGCCCATCCTTTTGTGGCGCTGGCTGCTGGCGCTGCTGTTGTGGTGGGTGCTGGCCGAGGGCGATGCCAATGGGCTGGCCTTCGCGCTGCCCGTTGCCCTGCTCGCGGCACTGGTCAGTCTGCAGTTGTTGCGACCCTCTGCCGGGCGGAGGTGGCGGGTTATCACGCTTGGCTGGCTGCGTTTTATCCCCTTTTTCCTGCTTAACTCACTGCTCGGCGGAGTGGATGTGGCGCGGCGGGCGTTTCACCCCCGGCTGCCGCTGGCGCTGTGTATTATCCGTTACCCGCTGAATCTGCCTGAGGGCTGGCCGCGGGTTGCTTTTCTCAGCACCGTCAGTCTGTTGCCCGGCACCCTGTCGGTGAAGATGGAGGGAGATGAGGCGCACATTCACCTGCTCGATGGCAGCGGTGATCCACTGCCGGCCTTGCGGCGTGTCGAGCGGCGGGTTGCCGCCCTGTTCGGTACGGGAGGTGAAGCATGAGCGAGGTGCTGTTCATTGCAGCGCTGTTATTGCTACTGACCATCCTCGCCGGCCTGTGGCGGGTACTGCGTGGCCCGGCCCCTGCCGATCGCATGCTGGCGGTGCAGCTGTTCGGCACCAGCGGCGTGGGGATCCTGCTGCTGCTGGCTGAGGCGATGGACGAACGGGCGTTGCGGGATGTGGCGTTGCTGTTTGCCCTGCTGGCGGTACTCGGGGTGGTGGCCTTTGTGCGCTGGCGTGCCGGGGCGGCGCAATGAGTGTAGCCACGCTGCTGGCGCTGTCACTGCTGGCGGGCGGACTGTTCTTTTTTATTGCCGGTACACTGGGCCTGCTGCGCTTTCCCGATCAGTTGTGCCGCATCCATGCCCTGACCAAGGCGGATAATGTTGGCCTGGGGTTGCTGTCGGGTTCACTTGCGCTGTTATCCGGCTCGTGGGCTGTGGCCCTCAAGCTGCTTCTGATCTGGTTGCTGGTGATGGCGGCGGGGGCGACCGTGGCACAACTGGTGGCCGCCTCTCACCAGGCTGGGCGGGAGGGAGATCGTGATTAGCCCGGTGCTGCTGTTCGACCTGCTGCTGGGCCTGTCGCTGCTGTGGCTGGCATGGCGCACGCTGGCGGCGCATACGCTGTTCGAGGCCTGTGTCAGCTTTATCGTGTTCGGTCTGCTGATGGCCCTGAGCTGGGTGCGTCTGGATGCACCGGATGTGGCGCTGGCCGAGGCGGCGGTGGGGGCAGGCCTGACCGGGGTGCTGCTGCTCGGGGCGCTGGAGAGGGCCGAGCGGGCACGAGTAGAAGCGGCGCCCGGGCCGTGGTGGCGCCGGGGTGCGGGGCTGAGCGCTCTGCTGCTTTTTCTGCTGCTGGCCGCTGCCCTGATAACGTTGCCGCCGCGGCCTCCGCTACCGTTGCAGGAGGCCCTGCCGCTGGCCGCTGCCGAGCATCCGGTGACCGCGGTGTTGCTCGATTTTCGTGCCTGGGACACCTTGCTGGAGAGCGCGGTCCTGGTCCTGGCGGTGGTCGCGGCATGGTCGCTGGAGCGCTCTGTCTCGCCCCCGCGTCCCGCTCCGGTCTGCAGCGAGGTACTGCGCTCGCTGGTGAGGCTGTTGCTCCCCTTTTCCATTCTCAGTGCCGGCTATCTGCTGTGGCGCGGCGGGCATGCGCCGGGCGGAGCGTTTCAGGCCGGTACGGTGCTGGCGGCAGCGGGTATCCTGTTGCTGCTCTCCGATCTGAGGCGACCGTTTGATCTTCGACGCGGTTACTGGCCGCTGGCACTGCTCAGTGGCCTGTTGCTGTTTATCGCCGTGGCCCTGGGTACGCTCGGTTATGGCGGCACGGCGCTGGATTATCCACCGGGGGGCGGTGCGGCGCTGGTGCTTCTGCTTGAGCTGGGGCTGACCGTGACCATCGCCCTGGCCTTTATCGCCCTGTTCAGCAGCGGGCGGAGCAGGGGCGATGAGTAGTGCGCTCTGGTTTAGTCTGGTGGGCGCGGCACTGGTGGCGATCGCGCTCTACGGGGTGTTTGCCGAGCACCATCCGTTGCGGCGCCTGATCGCGCTGAACATGATGGCCAGCGGGGTCTTTCTGGTGCTGATCGGACTGGCACGGCAGCTACCGGGCCGGGTACCCGATCCGGTTCCCCACGCGATGGTGCTGACCGGGATCGTGGTGGCGGTGAGTGCCACCGCCTTTGCCCTGGCACTGCTTCGCCGTCTATCGCGCGTGCAGCAGGAGGAGGGGTGAGCGAGGCACTGGTGGTGTTGATGGTGCTGTTGCCGTTGCTGCTGGCGGGTATGCTTCTGCTGGCCCCCGGCGGCTGGCGACAACGGATGGGGCTGTCGGCGACGCTGCTCAGTGTCGCGCCGCTGCCGCCGTTGCTGTGGTCGGTCTGGCACAGTGGCGTTGTCGAGGTGGCGCTGGGTGGCTGGCAACCGCCACTGGGGATCGCGCTGCGGGCCGATGGTTTGGCGCTGTTGTTGCTGACATTGACTGCGCTGATCGCGTTGCCGCTGGGGCTGCATGCCGGGCCATGGTTCCGCGCCCATGCCACCGTCGGTGGCCGTGGCGGGGAGTGGTTCTGGCCGCTATGGCTGTTTCTGTGGTCGTCGCTGAACCTCCTGTTTCTTGCCGCTGATCTGTTCAACGCCTACGTGGGGCTGGAGCTTGGCGGTCTGGCAGCAGTGGCGTTGGTGGCGCTCGGCGGTGGGCGGGATGCGTTGCAGGCGGCACTTCGCTATCTGTTGCTGGCGCTGTTCGCCTCCATGCTCTATCTGCTGGGGGTGGCGCTGCTCTACGGCGCCGGCGGAACACTGGACCTGGCACTGCTGGGAGGGCGGCTGGAGAGCGGCGTTGCCAGCCGTGCTGCGTTGGTGCTGATCACCCTTGGTTTGTCGCTCAAGGGCGCCCTGGTGCCGTTCCACTTCTGGCTGCCGCCGGCCCACGCCACGGCACCGGCACCGGTCAGTGCGCTGCTCTCCGCGCTGGTGGTCAAGGCGCCGCTGGTGCTGTTGCTGCGAATCTGGTTTGAGCTGTTTGTGCCGCTGGGTTTCGGCGCGGCCGGCGAGGTGTTGACGTTGTTGGGAGTGGTGGCGATCCTCTGGGGCTCGCTACAGGCGCTGCGCCAGCAACGTATCAAGCCGCTGGTGGCCTGGTCCACCGTGGCACAGCTGGGCTATCTGTTCCTGGTCTTCGCCATCGCCACTGGCCTGGCCTGGTCGGCAACCCTGCTCCACCTGACGGCCCATGCACTGGCCAAGGCGGCGCTGTTTCTGGCAGCGGGCAATATCGTTCTGGCGCTGGGCGATGATCGGCTGAGCAGTCTGCGCGGGGCTTCGCACGGTATGCCGCTGACCTTCTTTACGGTAGGGCTGGCGGGGGTGAGTCTGATGGGACTGCCCCCGAGCGGCGGTTTTGTGGCCAAATGGCTGCTGTTGCAGGCGGCCCTTGAACAGGGGCGCTGGCTTCCGGTGGTGGCGATCCTTGCCGGCAGCCTGCTGGCGGCGGCCTACCTGTTTCCGCTGTTGCGCCATGCACTCACCGGCACCCTCAAGCCGACAGGTGAAAGTGCCGGTCGCTCGTTACCTCTGCGACTGGAGCTGCCGCCGCTGTTGCTGGCGCTGTTGGCGTTGCTGTTGGGGGTGCTCGCCAGCTGGCCGTTGGCACTGCTAAAACCGGCGATGCCGGTGGTACTGTCGTGAACTCCGGGCTGCTGCCGCTGGCGGTGCTGCTGACCTCGGCGCTGGCCGGGGTGGTGATCTTTTTGCTGCGTGAACGGCAACACCGTCTGCGTACCGGCGTTAACCTCACCGCCGCTTTGCTCAAACTGTTGCTGGTGGGACTGCTGCTCAACGGGGTTTTACAGGGACGGGAGTACACCCTGCGGATCCCCTTTACTGACGGTGCGGAGCTGCTGCTGCGTGCCGATCCGCTGGCGCTGCTCTTTCTCTCTCTCTCGGCGGTGCTCTGGCTGATCACCACCATCTATGCCATTGGCTACCTGGAGGGGGCGCCGCACCGCAGCCGCTTCTTCGGCTTTTTCAGCCTCTGCGTCTCGGCCACCGCCGGGGTGGCCCTGGCGGGCAACCTGCTGACCTTCCTGCTCTTCTTCGAACTGCTAACGCTGACCACCTGGCCGCTGGTGGTGCACCGCGGAACGGAGAAGGCGCTGCGGGCCGGGGTAGTCTATCTGGCCTACACCCTGGGTGGAGGGACGCTGCTGCTGCTCGGTACGGTGTGGCTACACACTCTGGTGGGGTCGACTCTGTTCGTTCCGGGTGGGGTGACGGACCCCGGCGGCCAGATATCGGCCGCAACCTGGCAAGCCATCGCCGCTTTGTTGCTGCTGGGGGTCGGGGTCAAGGCGGCGCTGGTGCCGCTGCACGGCTGGTTGCCACGGGCGATGGTGGCGCCGGCGCCGGTCAGTGCGTTGCTGCATGCGGTGGCGGTGGTCAAGGCGGGTGCCTTCGGTGTGGTGCGCATTCTCTATGATGTTGTGGGTATCGAGCGGGCGGTGGCGCTGAACATCGCTCCGCTGCTGGCGATGCTGGCGGCGGCGACCATTATCTGGGGTTCGCTGCGCGCGCTGGAGCAGCAGAATCTCAAGCGAAGGTTGGCCTTCTCCACCGTCAGCCAGGTCTCCTATATCACCTTGGGGGCTGCCATGGCCGGCCCACTGGCACTGATCGGCGGATTGGTCCACCTGGTGCATCAGGGGCTGATGAAGATCACCCTCTTTTTCTGTGCCGGTAACCTGGCTAAGACTCTGGGTGTGCACAGTGTCGGTCAGATGCGGGGGGTTGGCAGACGCATGCCGCTGACCATGCTGGCTTTCACCCTGGCAGCGCTGGGGATGATCGGTCTGCCGCCGATGGCCGGTTTTGTCAGCAAGTGGTATCTGGGGCTTGGGGCGCTGGAGGCGGGACACGGTGGCTGGATCGCGGTGCTGGCGCTGAGCAGTGTGCTCAATGCCGCCTATTTTCTGCCGCTGCTCTATAGCGTCTGGTTTCGCTCCCCGCTGCCGCAGGAGGAGGGGGAGTGGCAACCGGTGTTGCAGCGCGGTGGCCATGAGACGGCGCTCACCCTGTTGCTGCCGACACTGTTCGTGGCGCTGGCCGCCCTTCTCGCCGGGCTGTTTGCCGCCACCGCCGACAGCCCACTGGCGTGGGCCGAGCTTATCGTGCGACGGGAGTATTTCCGATGATCCAGCTGCTATTGGCGGCGGCGATCCTCTCGCCCCTGATACTGGCGCTGGCGTTGGGTGTGCAGCGCTGGCGCCCGCGGCTGTTGCCACTGCTGCCGTGGAGCGCCTTGCCGGCGCTGCTGAGCGTGGTGCTGGTGCCACTGGAGAGTCGGCTGGAGTGGCCCGGGGTGCTGCTGGGGCAGAGCTTCGTGCTGGATGAGATGGGGCGGCTCTTTTTACTGTTGAGCGCCCTGTTGTGGTTCACCTCCGGGTTGTTTGCCCGCAGCGCGCTGCGTGATGATCCGCACCAGACCCGGTTCAGCCTCTTCTGGCTGCTGGCGATGAGCGGGAATTTCGGCCTGTTGCTGGCGGCGGATACGGCCGGTTTCTATCTCTTTTTCACCCTCATGAGCTTCTCCTCCTGGGTGCTGATCTTCCACTCGCAAAGCGACAGTGCCCGGCAGGCCGGTGGGGTCTACCTGGCGCTGGTGGTGCTGGGCGAGGGGTTGCTGCTGGCGGGACTGTTGCTGGCGGTGGGGGCCGCTGACGGGGCACAGGAGCTGACGCTGGTGAGAAGCGGGTTGGCCGACTCCCCCTGGCAGGGTATGACTCTGGCATTGCTGCTGGCGGGCTTTGGTATCAAGGCCGGCCTGCTGCCGCTGCATTTCTGGCTGCCGCTGGCGCATACCGCCGCCCCGGTACCGGCCAGTGCAGTACTCAGTGGCGCGATGCTCAAGGCGGGGCTGTTTGGCTGGCTGCGCTTTCTGCCGCTGGGGGAGGTGGCGTTGCCGGGAGCCGGTCAGTTGCTGCTGGGGCTGGGGCTGGCGGGGGCCTTCTTCGGCGTGGTTTACGGTTTGGCCCAGCGCGACAGCAAGGCGGTGCTGGCCTACTCCTCGGTCAGCCACATGGGGCTGTTGAGCAGCCTGATCGGGCTGGTGCTTTGGCAACCCTGGCTGTGGCAGCCGCTGCTGCCGGTGCTGCTGCTCTATGCCCTGCACCACGCCCTGACCAAGGGGGCGCTGTTTCTCACTGTGGGCGTGGCCCGGCGAGCGGGAGTGGCAAGCCCCGTCCTGGCGGTAGCGGTGCTGCTGGCCCTGAGCCTGGCCGGCGCACCCTATACCGGTGGGGCATTGGCCAAGATAGCGCTCAAGTCGGCCCTGCCGGGGCAGTTGGAGTGGCTGGTCTGGTCGCTGGCACTGGTCGCCAGCGGCACGGCGCTGCTGATGTGGCACTTTTTGCGAGTCCTGCTGCGGGAGAAGGGGATAGAGCGGGTGGCGAGAGAGCCGCGGGGCCTGATGTGGTTCGGCTGGAGCGGGCTGAGCCTGTCGGCCCTGCCGGGGGTATGGCTGGCGGCGCCGTGGCTGTTGCCGCAACTGCCGGGGATGGCGCTGTGGAGTCTGCTGTGGCCGCTGTTGCTGGCCCTGCCGGCGGCACGGTTGTTGTGGCATTACCCTTTGCCACGCTGGCCTAACGGTGATCTGGCAGCGGCCTGCCTGAACGTGGTTATCCTTCGTCTGCGCTCAGGGTGGCGGTTCCGGCTGCCACAGTCACCGGCTGTCGGCTGGCGCTGGCGCCTGCCCCCGGCACGGCCGGGAGGGGGGCGGGCGGCCGGGATCGCGCTGGCGCTGATAGGGGTTGCGCTCTATCTGGCGATAACTATGCGGTAGCTGCCGGCTGGCGTGGTTGGAGCCAGCGGTAGAGGATCGGGATCAGCACCAGGGTCACCAGCAGCGACATGCTGAGACCGGCGATCAACGCCACCGCCAGTGGTTGCAGCATCTCCGCCCCCTCGCCGATCCCCAGCGCCAGCGGTAGCATGCCCATCACGGTGGTGAGGGTGGTCATCATGATCGGCCGCAGACGCAGCCGGGCCGCCTCGGTGATCGCCTCCTCCAGCGCCAGTCCCCGGTTACGCGCCATGTCCATGTATTCGACCAGGATGATGGCGTTGTTGACCACGATCCCCGCCAGCATGATCATCCCCAGCCACACCGGCATCGATAGTGGCAGACCGGTGACCACCAGGCCGAGGCTGACGCCGATCACCGCGAAGGGAACCCCCAGCAGGATCACCACCGGGTTGCGCAGCGATTCGTACTGTACCGCCATCACCACGAACACCAGGAACAGCGCGAGCCCCAGCAGCAGTTGGCTCAGGCGGCGCCCCTCCTGCAGCGATTCGAACTCGCCGCCATCGTAGAGGGTATAGCCCTGTGGCAGGGTGAAGTCGGCCAGCCTTGCCTGCAGTGCCTGCTGCACCTCGCCGTAGGTGAGGGCGCCGGTGAGGGAGGCGCTGATCTCGACGATGCGCCGCTGGCGGTCACGGCGGATCTCTGCCGGGGCGGCGATCAACTCCAGCTGCGCCACCTCGCTGAGTAGCAGTGACTGGCCGTCGACGGCGTTGCGCAGCACCAGCTGCTCCAGCGCAGAGGGGGTTTTTATCTCTCGCCGCGGCAGGCGCAGGCGGATGTCGTAGGCACGGTCATTCTCCAGATAGTCGCTGATCACCTCGCCGTCCAGTGCCAGTTTGAGGGTACGTCCCACCACCTCGGCGTCGAGGCCCAGCTCCGCCAGGCGCTCGCGCTTGAGGCGAATGCTCAACTCCTGGCGTACCTCATCAGCGGAGTGTTGCAGGTTGCGCAGGCCCTCGGTCTCCTTGAGATGGGCGACCAGTTCATCGGCGGTGGTGCGCAGGGTCTCCATGTCGGGCCCCTGCAGCCGCAGGCTCAGATCATCATCGCCGCTACTCAGGCGGATGCCACGGATACCGCGGCTGCGCATGAAGATACGAAAGCCGGTCAACCCCAATTTGTCTACCTGCCGCTGCATGGCATGGATCCACTCGTCGCTGCTCAGTTCGCGCTCATCGCGCGGTATCAGCTGCACGGTGATGGTGGTGCGGTTACTGCTCTCCCGCTCGGTGCGACCGAAGATAAAGCCGCCCACCAGGGTGAAGACCGAGCGTACCTCGGGTTGTGCCTGCAGCAATTTCTCCATCTTCCTCACGTTGGCGTCCATCTCCTCCAGGGCGATCCCCGGATCGGAGCTGATGCTGATGCTGATCTCGCCGGTGTCCATGTCGGGCAGAAAGGCCTGCTTGGCACCGACGAAGAGGGTACTGCTCAGCCACAGTGCACCAAGCAGGGCGGCGATTATCAGCCCCTGCAGCCAGCGGCGTTTGAGCAGACCACCGAGCAGACGGCTGTAGCCCTCCTGCATGTGCTGCACCAGGTTGTTGAGCAGCCGGCTGATGGCATTGGTGGCCTGGCCGTGCACCCGTACCGACCAGGCCGGCACCAGGGTCAGCGCCACCAGCATCGAGGCGATGATCGCGGCGGAGATGGTGAAGATCAGCTCGCGGAAGAGCAGCCCCACCAGGCCGCTGATGAAGAGAAACGGCAGCACCGCCGCCAGGTTGGTGCTGGTGGCGGCGACGATGGCGCTGTTGATCTCTGCCGCCGCGGCGGTGCCCGCCTGCTCCCCCTCCTCGCCGTCGCGCTGGTGGCGCTGGATGTTCTCCAGCATGACGATGGTGTTGTCCACCAGCAGGCCTACACCGAGGGCCAGCCCGCCCAGGGTCATAATGTTGAAGCTCAGCCCCCCCACCGCCATCAGGGCGAAGGTGACCATTACGGCGAAGGGGATGGCGCTGCCGATGATCAGGGTACGGCGCAGGTCGCCGAGGAAGAGGTAGACCACCAGCATCGCCAACAGTGTGCCGCTGAGGGCGGCGAGGGTGGCGTTGTTGAGCGCGTTGCGGATATAGATCGCCTGATCCGAGACCTGCTCCACCTGCATGTCCGAGGGGATCAGCTTCTGCTCCTTGAGCTGGCGCAGACGCTGGTTGACCGCATCGACTACCTCGACAGTGTTGGCGCGGGGCTGCTTCTGGATGGAGATCTTCACCCCCGGGGTGCCGTCGAGGCGCACCTTGATCCGCTCATCGCTGTTGCCGTCGTGGATGCGTGCCAACTGCTCCAGCGGCACAGTGGAGCCGTCGCTCAGGGAGATCGGCAGCCGGCGCAGTTCCTCCGGGGTGGTGAAGCGCGCCGAGGTGCGGCTGCCCAGCTCCTGGGTGGCCATGGTCAGGCGTCCCGCGGGAAGCTCCTGGTTGTTGCGGCGAATGGTGTCGATCAGGGTGTCGATACTGATCCCCAGCGCGGCCAGCCGCTGTTGATCCGGCTCGATCAGGATCTCGCGCAGGGTACCGCCGCCGACCTCCACCGCGGCGACCCCCGGCAGGTTGACGAATTGTTTGGAGAAGTCGTAGTCGACCCAGTCGCGCAATGCGGCCGAATCGAGACTTTGCGAGCTGACCACGAACTCGGCCACCGGGATCTGCGAGGGATCGCGCTTGTAGATCACCGGTGGCTCGATGGTGTCGGGGAGGAAACGCTTGGCCCGGTCGAGACGGGTGCTGGCGTCACGCAGCGCCAGATCGATATCGGTGCCGTAGTCGAAGGAGAGGTCGACGCTGCTGGCCCCCTCGGTGCTGCTCGACTGGATCGCCGTGGCCCCCTCGGTGATCGCCAGCTGCTCCTCCAGTTGGCGGGTGACCCGGTCCTCCATCACGCTGGCCGGCACCCCCGGGTCGAGGATGCGTACCCGCACCTCCGGGTAGATCAGCTGCGGCAACAGGTCGACCGAGAGTCGCCCCATGGCAAACAGCCCCAGCACCACCAGTGCCGCAGCGATCATGCTCACGCCGATGGGGTGGCGGATCGACCAGGCGGCAAGGCCGCCACCATGGAGTGCGGAGATGGACTGTTTCATGGCTGTGTGGTGCCGGCCAGGGTGACGCGCATGCCGTGGGAGAGGCCGAGAAAGCCGCTGCTGACCACCTGTTCGCCCTCTGCCAGGCCATCGAGGATCTCAACCCGCTCACCGAGGTGCTGGCCGCTGGTCACCTCGGTACGCCGGGCGTAGCGCTCCTCGTCCAGACGGAAAACGAACTCCCCCTGGGTATCGCGGCGCAGGGCCGAGAAGGGGATGATAAGGCGTGGCTGCGGGCGCAGCGCCAGGGTGACCCGGCACAGCTGCCCGGGTTTGGCCGCTGGCGGCGGCTCGTCCAGACGTATCTCGACGATCCCCTGGCGGGTCAGCGGGTCCACCGTGGGGTGGATGCGCAGGATGTTGCCGGCGAGTCCGAGGTCGCCCAGGGCATCGAGTTTGACAGTGACTGTATCCCCCACCGCGAGGCCGGGGAGGTGGAGTTCAGAGACTGCCACCTCGGCCAGCAGGGTATCGGTGGCGGTGAGGGTGAGCAGGTGGGTGAAGCGGGCCACGGTATCGCCCGGTTCGGCCAGGCGGCGACTGATGACGCCAGCAAATGGTGCCTCAATGCGGGTGTTGGCCAGGCGGATAGTAAGCAGATCCTCCTCTGCCCGGGCCACATCGAGCGCAGTGCGGGCCCGCGCCAGTTCATCCTCGGCGATGAGTTTTTTTTGTTGCAGTCTCACCACGCGCTGCAGGTCAAGCTGTGCCTGTTTGCGTGTGGCCGTGGCCTTTTTCAGCTCGGCGCGCAGACGGGTGTCATCCAGTTGCACCAGCAATCTCCCCTGTTCGACCCGATCACCCTCATGGAAAGGGAGCTGTGCGATGCGTCCCTCCTCCTCAGTGATCAGTTTGACCTCCTGCTCGGCACGCAGCGATCCGGTGCGGGTCAGCTGCTGTCCCAGCGACTGACGCAAGACGGTGGCGGTTTCAACCTGCAGTGGACGCGGCTGGCTCTCTTTCTTGTCGGTGGGCGCCTCACTGTTGCCGCAGGCGCTGAGGAGAAAAAGTGCTGTGGTGAAGAGAAGCGCTGCTTTCATTCGGGTTCTGCCAAGGTTAGGGGGAGAGGGATTTTGAGTTCAGTTATTCTATCTATTATTGTTCCTCAGCTTAACGCACAATTAAAGGCGAAACATTATCAGGTTACTGAGTCCTGTTGGGGCTCCACGTTATCCGCTGAGCGGCGCCCTGCGCAGGGTGTGAAACAGCAGCGCAGTCCCGGCCAGACTGTAGACGACCATCGCACCGGCGGGCAGGTCCAGCAGCGCGGCCAGTAGCAGACCCACAGCGTAACCGGCGATACCGATCGCATAGCCCCACAGCAGTGCACCGCCGTGATAGCGGCGGATCGCCAGCGCCGGGATGATCAGCGTGGCAAAGACCAGGTAGACCCCCACCAGCTGTACCGAGGCGGTGATGCTGAGTGCAAACAGCAGGTAGAAGGGGAGCGACGAGGTGTGGCTACGCAGTGCATAGCCCGCCGCAAGCACCACAGCATAAACCAGCGCCACCGGCAGGAGTTGCTGGTAACCCACCCACAATATCTGCCCGACCAGCAGTTCGCGCAGGTGCTCCCCGCCGTGGGGATTGCCGGCCAGCAGCAGGATGCCGCCGCTTGAGGCGAGTACGAACAGGGTGCCGATCAGCGCCTCCTGGATCTCGGGCCAGCGCCGCTCGGTAAAGTGGAGCAGCAGGGCACCGAGCAGCGCCGAGCCGAGGGCCACTGCCTGCACCTGCCAGCCGCCCGGTTCCCAGTCGAAGCTGTAGGCGGCGATCAGGCCGAGGCCGGCGATCTGCGCCAGGGCGAGGTCGAGGAAGATGATCCCGCGCGCCAGCACCCGCCGCCCCAACGGCACGTGGGTGGCCACCACCAGCAGCCCGGCAAGGAGGGCCGGGCCGAGGATGGCAAGATCGATGGCCGCCCGGTTCATCGCGCTGCTGCCAGCAGACGCTCGATGGTCTCATCGAACAGGGCGAACAGATCGGCGGCCCGTTCGCTGCCGCCGACGGTATAGGGCAGTTTGAGTACCGGGATGCCATGCATTGCCGACAGTCGCTGCGCCGCACGATCACTCTGGTAGGCAGTGTGCAGGATCATCGCCGCCGGTTGCCGCTCCAGTTCCTGTTTGAGCGTTGCCAGATGGCCTGGGCTGGTGGGCAGTCCCGGCTTGGGCTCCAGCGCCCCGGCCTCCACCATGCCGAGCCAGTCGAACAGGTAGACCCAGTCCTTGTGATGGACCACGGCACGCACCCCGCGTAGCGGCGCTGCCTGCTGTTCCCAGCGGGCGATCGCCTGCTGCCAACGGCGGGCGAAATCCTCGTGGCGCCTGCGATAGTGGTCTGCATGGTCGGGATCGCGTTCGGACAACCGCCCGGCCAGCGCCTCGGCGATGATGGCGACGCGGCGCGGGTCGAGATGGACGTGCGGGTTGCCAGCGGCGTGCAGATCCCCTTCGCTGCGATCCAGCTCCGCCGGGATCGCCAGTCGCTTGATGAAGCTCGAGGCCTCGAAGTGACCGGGGCGCCACGGCAGGACGACCGGGTTGCGCGCCTGGCGCAGCAGCATCGGCAGCCAGCCCACTTCCAGTTCGGCGCCGCTGCAGACCACCAGGTCGGCACGCCGGACTTTGGCTATGAGGCTGGGGCGCGCCTGGATGTGGTGCGGGTCCTGCCGGGCGGTGGTGGCGCTGTAGACCTCGACCTGTTCGCCGCCCAGCTCCTCGGCCAGCGCCGCCCACTCCGGTTCGCAGGTAAAGACGGTGAGGCCGGCCGCTGCCGGAGAGGCAGCGGCCAGCAGGCTCAAAAGGGTGAGTAGGTGTCGCATCTCCCCCCCCTAGAACTGGTGCGCGCCGTGGGCGCCCAGACTCATCACATACTGCAGGGTAAGGATGGTATCGCTCTCCTCATAGGAATCATCGCGCGCCAGCTGCAGGCGAATACGGCTGTACTCGCTGCGTGAGTGGTCGAGCATCACGCTGGTGCGGCTCGGATCATGGCCCTCGTTATCCAGCCCCGTCTCGTGAGCGAACGCCTCCTCGTCGATGCCGCTGAGGGCGAAGTCGCTCAGCCTGTTATCCGCCGCCAACCGGTCGTAGCGCAGGCCGACACGCCAGCGCGGTATGAACTGGTAGACCGCCTGGGCATACCAGCCGGACTGTTCACCATCGAGCGTGGCGCTGCCCGATTCGTCCTCGTGGGCGAACTCTACTTCACCCTCCTCGTTGCGCAGGAAATACTCGGCCTGGAAGGTGAAATTTTGTTGGGTGGCATTGCCCTCGGGCGCCCACTTCCAGACCAGGTCGATGCCGGTGACGTCGCTGTCGCCGCTGTAGTGGATATGGGCACTCTCCTCGCCGTGGGTGTGACCGGCGCCGCTCTCGCGCTCTTCAACCTCGGCCTGCCAGCGGGAGAGGCCCAGCTGCCAGGCGTGGCTGGTGCCGATATCGCCGCCGATCTTGATAAAGGCCGCCGCGGCGCCGGCGCCGTCGTTGGCGCTGCCCCCGGCAGGGAACCGCGCGCCGCGGGTCGCCTCCAGGCCGAGCTTGAGGTAGGTGTCGGTGGGGGCGATCCAGCTCAGCTGCAGGCCGTCATCCCGCAAAGCACCGCCGAACAGCCCCTGGTAGACCAGTGGCGCATCGGCAAAGTCCCAGCTGTGGGGATGCTGGCTGTTGAGGTAGCCGATGCCGGAGAAGAAGCGGCCGGCCTTTACCGCGCAACCGCCACCGAGGCCCATTGTTTCGATAAAGGCCTCCTCTAACTCTACCTCGGTTTCGCCATCGTGGTCGGCGATCACCGTGGTCATCTTGCCGTAATACCTATCGTCGATATTGGCACTCAGTACCAGTTCGTTGTGACCCAGATTGAAACCCTCTTTGCCGCGGCCGGCCTCGCCGCCGAGCATGAATCCGGGCAATTCATAGTCGCTGTCATTACTGTAGCTTTGGTAGCGACCGTCGAGGATCAGACTGATCTCGGGATTAAACTCGGCGGCAGCATAAGCGGCAGGGCTGCCCAGCAGGGCAGCGGCGAGAGCGACAGGGATCGCTTGCTTTTTGAACATCTGTTTTCTCCAAACGCAGGGCATGCCGACACGAAATCGTGCGTGCAGGCAGCCGTAAACAGTTAACGGGACGTGTTAGCGGTTCAGAGAAAACGCGGTGGCGCGCGGGCGGTGTAGAAGCGCGGAGCGGCCGCGCTGAAAGAGGTGCTGGATGGCGTAAACGGGGTTTCGCTGCCATGCAGAGGGGGGAGCTGTGGTGTGTCCGGGATAACCGCGACATGTCCAGCGGCGCTGACACAGACTTCACACACCTGGCCGGCGTCGTGCTCATGGTAGTCATGCTCCAGCCAGCCCCATTGTGAGAGCAGGGTGATGACTGCCAGCAGTGTAATAAGGTGTTGTCGCATGGCTCGGGGGGATCGGGCTCTTCAAGCGTGGTGCCGTACACTAGGGCGATGGTTCGAGCGTGTCAAGCCTGTATACCGAAATTGCAGTCGTTATCGAAAAGGTCAGGATTTTGACCCGCCAGCCGTACAGCTACGCATGCACTCCACGATGGGTTGCGGGTAGCCGATGGCGTAGCCCTGGGCATAATCCACACCGATTTCGTGAATGATCGCTGAAATCTCTTCGTTTTCGACATATTCGGCGACTATCTGCAGCCCCATGATGTGACCAATGTTGTGTATCGCCTGCACCATGGCGCGTGCCACGGGGTCGTGTACCACGTCCTTGACGAAGACGCCATCGATCTTCAGGTAGTCCACCGGCAGGGCCTTGAGGTAGGCAAACGAGGAGAGGCCACTGCCAAAGTCATCCAGGGCGAAACGGCAGCCACGCTGGCGCAGATTGCGCATCAGGGTGGCGGCCCGTTCCAGATTAGCGATGGCCACGCTCTCGGTGACCTCAAAGCAGATGAGTTCCGGCGGCACACGGTAGTGGGAAAGTTGCTCTTCGATGTACTCCTGCAGACTCTCCTCGCCAAGGGAGGCGCCGGAGAGGTTGATGTTGCACACCATGCGGCAGCAGCCCTGCTGCTCTTTTAGCCAGTTGGAAATCGACGCCAGGGCGTTGCGGATCACCCAGCGGTCGATGAGCGGCATCAGGTTGTAACGTTCGGCGGCGGGCAGGAAGGCCATCGGCGGAATGATCTCCCCCCCCTCGTCCAGCAGGCGTAGCAACACCTCGCCATGGATGGTCTCATCGCCATTCATTGGCCTGATAAACTGGAAGTAGAGCCGAAAACGCTCCTCATCCAGTGCCTTGTGCAGGCGTGAGACCCACTGCATCTCCCCATGGCGACGCGCCATCTCCAGATCGCCCGGCTGGTAGATCTGGATACGGTTTCTGCCCTTGTCTTTGGCGACGAAGCAGGCGGCATCGGCATCGCTCAGCACCTCGGCGGCGTTGGCACTTTCCGCATTGATCGGCACCAGCCCGATGGTGATACCGATATCAAAGGTGTGTGTCTCCCAGGCGAAGCGGAAATTCTTGATGGTCTGGCGCAGGGTATCGGCGATCTTGTACCCCTTCTCCAGCGAGCAGTTCTCCAGCAACAGGCCGAACTCATCACCGCCGAGCCGGGCAAGTGTGTCAGCGTCACGCACCTTCTCCTTGAGCAGATAGGTAATTTGGCACAGCAGGCGGTCGCCGACACCGTGGCCGCAGGTATCGTTGACCAGTTTGAATTGATCCAGGTCCAGGTAGGCAAGCGCATGCTGTTGGCCGGTCTGTCTCGATTCCACCAGCAGCTCTGCCAGACGACGTTCAAACTCACGGCGGTTGATCAGGCCGGTGAGGGCATCGTGGGTGGCATGATAGGAGAGCAGATGCGGGACCCGGCGCATCAGGCTGACGTCATAAAAGACCATCACCGCACCGGTTATCTCTCCGTCACGATCGATGATCGGTGCGGCGGAATCCTCGATCACCAATTCCGTGCCGTCACGCCGGATAAGTATGGTATCACTGGCGAGACCGACCACATGACGCTCGCGCAGGCAGGCCTCGATGGGGTTGTCCTGTGGCTCCCGATTCAGGCCATTGATGATATGTAAAATCTCGTTCAGCTTACGCCCATGCGCCTCCTCGTTGCTCCAGCCGGTCAGATCCTGGGCGACCGGATTGAGATACTCCACCCTTGTTTCGGCATCCGTGGTGATGACTGCGTCACCGATGGAGTGCAGAGTGATCTCCGCCATCTCTTTTTGCCTGTGCATCTCGTTGGCGGTTTGCCGCACACGGGTCAATCCCAGTACCGACATGGCGAGTGCAGCCGCCACGAGCAAGAGATAGAGAAGAAGCTGGCGACGATAGGTATCGGAGATCTCCTGCGCATATTCGGCGGTGATCTCGGAGGTAAGGTCAGAGATGGCAAGCAGGCTGCCGATGGCACGGGTTGACTCCTCTACCCAGCGATCGGCATTCACGCTATAAACGCCCTGCTCTGCCGTTGCATAGACGGCGCGACGAGTCTTCTCGAACTCCTGAAGAAACACTCTCTGCATGGTCTCTACAGCCTGTGAAAGCCGTGGGTCAGTGGCGTGACGGTCGCTGAAGGCGATGATCTCGCGGGTGGTACGGTTGACCACGCCACGATAGGACCTCAGTTCATCCTGGAAAGTGTCGGAAAGCGGCAGACCTGCCGCAATATGCCATGCCAGGATGCCGCGTTCGCGCCCGGCGTTTTCGCTGGCTACCGCCGCCCAGCGTTTCAGGGTGAGGTTGAACTGCATCACTCGCCGTGATGAATCGACGGTGAGGAACATGTCTTCACGAACACGTTCGATCTTTTTAATGAAAGTGGTGATGCTCTGCAGCCACTCTGCCCCGTCGAGGGGACAGCTCGGGGGATCTTTCAAACAGTCATCCGTCACAACCCGCAAATCCTGAAGGTCGGTATAAGCTTTGCTGGCGCTCTCGATCAGTGCGGCAAAGGAGGGATCCGCCATGCCGCTATCGGTGATGTGCTGGATACGACTGAGTGCCTGATCCCAGGCAAGGTCACTTTGTTGTCGCAACTCGACCAGCTGCCACCGCATAGCGCTCCTGATCTGCTCGCTGCTGCCAAGATTCGCCGCGGTCAGTCCCCGTTCCATCGCCAGCAGATCGACCGCCCGGATCAGGTGATCCGCCGTAGCATTGGCGTGCACCATTTGTTGATGCGCACGGTAATCCTCATAGAAACGCAGCCCCAGTACGCCGGAGAGACTGATGACAAAGAGCGTCAACACGATGATTGAAATATTGATGACCTGGCGCGGATCCAGCGCCGGCATGAGACGGAGGCGGCGTAGTTTTTCCATTAAAACCTCATCTGCGGGTTGACCATAGTATAGTCACATAATCTCCGGACGTGGCCAGGACATCATTGCAGCTGCGATAATGTCTTGCGGGCTCGCTCAAGAGCCCCTCACCCTATAATCCTTGTTGGCCATGAATGGTTGTTATACAGCCGTATTTTTTCCGGACGAAACGGGTTGTCGTTTCGGTGGAATATGTCATTGTGACGGCTGACTGTTGAGACTGAACATATCACAAACGATCTGCGAGTGTCCCTTGCATAGTAACGATGAAAATTACTACTGGCGCATAGGTGGTCCCCAGGGAACGGGTATCGACACCAGCGCGCATCTCTTTGCCCGTGCCTGCCTTTTCTCTGGTCTTCCGGTGTTGGGTCGGCGTGAATACCACTCCAACATCAAGGGGCGCCACAGCTACTTTGATATCGCCGCTGGTACGGCGCCGCCGCTGAGTGTGGCCGAACGGGTCGACATGCTGGTCGCCTATGAAGCAGAGACCCTGTTTCGTCATCTCCCCTCGATGAGGTCGGGTGGGGTGGTGCTGTTCGATCAGGAGAGCACGGGTGTAACGTTGCAGCACTCACCCTACCTCGACCCGTCCGTACGCGAACGGCTGGCTCGGTGGGCCGGTGCAACGGCCTCGGTGGATGAGTTGCTGGCTCTGGTAAGCGCAGGGGGTGTGCGCTGTTATCCTGTTTCCTACAAAAGGATCATGCAGGCGATCGCCGATGAACTTCGTGTCAAGGTCAAGCAAGTCGATCGGATCCGCAACACCGTTGGCGTGGCACTTTCGGCGCTGCTTTTCGGCCTCGATAAGGGGGATCTCTGCAGGGCGGTAGAGCAACTCTTTTGCGCCAGCAGTGAGCATGTGACACTCAACCTTCTGGCTATCGAGCACGCCAGCGACTACCTGCTGCAACAGGGGTGGCCTGTTGGGCAACCACCGCAGCCCCGGATGCAGGAGCGATCACTGCTGCTCAACGTGAGTCAAAGCGTTGCGCTGGGCAAGCTGGCCGGCGGCCTTGGCCTGCAGAGTTACTACCCAATCAGCCCGGCTACCGATGAGAGTACCTTCCTCGAAGCCCATTCCACAGTGAGTCACCATGATGGGCGTACCCTGCAGCCGCAGGTGGTTCAGGTGGAGGATGAGATCGCCGCGATCACCATGGCTTCCGGCGCGGCACTGACCGGGGTGCGGGCCGCCACCGCCACTTCGGGCCCCGGCCTCTCACTGATGACCGAAGGGCTGGGCTGGGCAGGCATGAACGAGGTGCCGTTGGTGATCACCCACTACCAGCGCGGCGGTCCCTCCACTGGAATGCCTACCCGCACCGAGCAGGGAGACTTGCAGTTTGCGATCCACAGCGGCCATGGCGAATTCCCGCGTATGGTGATCGCCTCCGGCAGTGTGGAGCAGGCCTTTTACGATGCGATGCATGCCTTCAACTATGCCGAGCGCTACCAGCTGCCGGTGATCCATCTACTCGACAAACACCTGACCAGCCGTTACGAAACCATCACCGATCTCAATAGTGCTGCGGTGGCTATCGATCGCGGCGAGCGCTGCGAGGCGAATGCCGCGGGCGAGAGGCTGCACCCCTTCCGGCTCGACGAGGACGGCATCTCGCCCCGTGCGCTGCTCGGGGTACCCGGTTGCCAGCACTGGCAGACCGGGGTGGAGCACGATGAGTATGGTCTGGTGAGCGAAGATCCGCAGATGCGCGAATGGATGATGGAGAAACGCGCAGCCCGACTCGCCGCGATCCCCCGCGAACTGTCACTGGAGGCGCAGATTCGCTGCGATGGTGACGAGGGTGCGCCGTTACTGCTCATCGGCTGGGGCTCCACCCGTGGCGCGCTGCTCGATGCCGCGGCGCGGCTGCGGCGGGAGGGGCAACAGGTGCGGGTGATGATGGTGCGCCTGCTCTGGCCCTTCCCCGCCGCAGCGCTGGCCGCCGAGTGGCAGCGGGCGACCACCCGCGTGGTGGTGGAAGAGAACTTCTCGGGTCAGTTCGCCGCGCTGTTGCGCGAGCAGACCGGCCTGCAGTGTGATCATCTGATCGTTAAATACAGCGGCCGTCCGGTCTGCGGTGACGCACTGGCGGACACCTTGTTCACTATCGTCGAGGGCAAGGGTGAACCACGCCTGGTGCTGCGCAACCCCTGGGAGTAACAACGGCATGAGTAACGACAAACACCCCAGCCCCAAGGACTATGCCGCGCCACAGCCGAACGACTGGTGCGCCGGTTGCGGCAACTTCGGCATCCTGCGGGCGATCCAGTCTGCTTTGGCGGAGCTGGCACTGCCGCCTGAACAGGTGGCGGTATTCGGCGGCATCGGATGTTCCGGCAAGACGCCCTACTATCTCGCCACCAACGGCATCCACACCCTGCATGGTCGTGTGTTGCCCTTCGCCCAGGGGGCCAGGCTGGCCGACCCGGCGCTGACGGTGCTTGCCGTCGGTGGTGACGGCGACGGCCTCTCCATCGGCGCCGGTCATTTTGTCAGCGCCCCCCGACGCAACGTAGACCTCACCTACATCCTGTTCAACAACGGCGTCTACGGCCTGACCAAGGGGCAGGGGGCGCCGACCCTGCAACAGGGCGAGCAGACCCGCTCCATGGCGGTAGCCACCGAACTGGCCGGGCTCGACCCGTTGAGCCTGGCGCTGGCCAGTGGTTACAGCTGGATCGGCCGCGGTTACGCCTACGATGTGGCGCAACTGACACAACTGATCATCGGCGCCATCCGCCATCCGGGCACGGCGCTCCTCGAGGTACTGCAACCCTGTCCCACCTACAACGATCTGTATACCCGCGAGTGGTACAGCGACACCGACCCCGAAACCGGGTTGCCGCGCCTCTACGATGTGGCAGACAGCGGTCATAAGCCGCTCATCGCCGACGGTACCGCTGAGGATGAAATCGCCGCAGTACGCGCCGCCTGCTTCGAACGGATCCTGCAGCGCGACGGCAGGATACCGCTGGGGCTGTTCCTGCAGGATTGCAGTCGTCCGGTTGCCGCAGGGGCGGTCAATTCACCCTCCGAGGCAATTGCCGACGATCACGGGAAGAGTTTGACGGAGCTGTCGTCACTGCTGGACACGCTGCGTATCGGTTAACACTGTCCGTTCATCTCACAGCGTTTGCGCCATCCTGCGGCGGGCACAGTGTACAGACCGGGGACATGGGTAACACATTGTTCGGAGAGATAGGTAACACCTTTTAGACTGACGGCATGAGGAACATCGGGAGGTGACCCATGCCCT